>CAYUGH010000047.1:0-32888 GCA_964444195.1 uncultured Chitinophagaceae bacterium | reverse complement strand
TATTATCTTATTAAGATCAGCTACTATATCCCTTGTCATAGCGTTGCTTTATTAAGTGATTTTTCTTTTACCAAACGGATTGAAGGTATTATTCAGCAAACACTAATTACCAGGCACCAAATACGAAGTTGGACAGTGGCGGAGGGCCCGGATTAATGCGCGATGCGCGCATGGATGGCTTGCCCGTACATCACTTTGGAAGGATGGAAATCGTGCCATCTGTGAATTTCGGGTCAATGACAAGCATAGCCCTAAATAAAATATCTTTACCTTATTCAACGATCGCCTTTAATTTAGCATTATGCCTTTTCATCTGTCGCCGTTCATAAAATCGTTTTCCTGCATTTTTCTATTGGGTTTATTCCTTTTCAACGTGCAGGCTCAACTCATCAAGCCCACTCCTGCCGCCGAACGACTCAAAAGCCTGCAAGCCAAGCGTACCATGGCGGTGCAAAGCGATATAAAAACTACTTTTCGCAACATAGGGCCATCGGCCATGAGTGGCCGCGTGGTGGATATTGATGTAAACCCCGACAGGCCCGTTGAGTTTTATGTGGCTTATGCCAGCGGGGGATTGTGGTACACCAACAACAACGGTATTTCGTTTACACCTGTTTTTGACAGCGCGGAAGTGCTTACCCTGGGCGATGTGACCGTTCATTGGAAAACAGGAACTGTTTGGGTGGGTACGGGAGAGGCAAACGCCAGCCGCAGCAGCTATAGCGGCACAGGCGTGTATAAAAGCAACGACAAAGGCAAAACCTGGCAGCATATGGGGTTGGCGGAATCCCATCATGTCGGAAAAATTCTGATCCACCCCGACAAGCCTGAAACCGTATGGGTGGCAGCTACAGGACACCTGTACAGTCCCAATGAAGAAAGAGGCGTGTACAAAACCACGGATGGCGGCAAAACCTGGAAAAGGGCATTGTACTTGAATAATTTAACCGGGGCCATTGATATGGATATAAACCCGCAGAATCCTTTGGAATTGTATGCCACGCTCTGGCAAAAATCGCGCAGGGCCTGGCATTTTGATGAGAATGGCGCGGGCAGCGGATTGTACAAATCAGTGGATGGAGGCGAAACCTGGCAGAAGCTGAATACAAAGGAAAGCGGGTTGCCCCACGACAGCCTGCTGGGGCGTTGCGGTATCAGCCTTTGCGCAACCCGTCCCGGTACTGTTTACATAGTGGTGGATAATCAAACCGTCATTAAGTTCCCGGAACGTAAGGATACTGCTGAAAAGACCAAATACCAGTTGATTGATTTTAAGGGGATCACCAAACAAGAGTTTGCCGCTTTGAATAACAATATGCTGGATACCTTTTTGGCAGCCAATAAAATGGCGGATAAATATAATGCCATATTGCTGAAGGAGTGGGTAGCAGCCGGTAAGATTAAGCCCGACGAATTGTTTCGGTACATTCTTGGTGATGAGGGACAGGGCGGGCCGGTAATTGGCGCCGAACTGTATAAAACGGAGGATGCGGGAAAAACCTGGAAAAAAGTGGGCGACAGAACGCTGAGCAACCTGTTTGGCCCCATTGGGTATTATTTTGGAAGGATTGTTGTAAGCCCGGCAAACCCCGACAAAGTGCTGGCATTGGGCTTTATTCCCATCCTCAGCACAGACGGGGGCAAAACCTTCAAATCCATTTCCAAACTTAATGTGCATGTTGACCAGCATGCAGCATGGATAAACCCCGTGGATGATAACCACATGATGATAGGCAATGACGGGGGGGTGAACCTGACCTATGATAACGGGACCAACTGGTTCCACGCCAATACGCCCCCCGTTGGGCAGGTATATGCGCTTTACCTGGACAACAGCCGTCCTTACAATGTTTTTGCCGGTATGCAGGATAACGGGGTTTGGTATGGTCCGTCTGACCAGAAGGGGGCAAGTGATGATTATGCCGATCCAAAGGGTTTTAGAAAGTTGAGCGTGGGCGACGGCATGATGGTGCTTGTAGATCCAAGGGATAACAAAACCATTTACCATGGAACCCAGTGGGGGTTTTATTCGCGCACCCACCTCGATACAGGAGGTTACCTTTCATTAAAACCGACCTATGAACTTGACGAGGACCCATTACGGTTTAACTGGCTTACGCCTATAATGCTCAGCAGGCACCTGCCCGATGCTTTTTACATAGGAAGCAACAAGTTTCACAGGAGCCTGGATAAAGGGGCTAATATGCAAACCCTAAGCCCCGACCTGACCAATGGTAAAAAGCAGGGAAGCGTGCCCTTTGGTACAATAACGGCATTGGATGAAAGCCCCCTGCGCTTTGGGTTACTGTATGCCGGCACCGATGATGGCAATGTACAGGTAAGCAGGGATGGTGGATACAACTGGAAACGGATTGACGCAAAGCTGCCGAAAGGGCTTTGGGTAAGCAGGGTAGTGGCCAGCGCGCATAAAGAGGGCAGGGTATTTGTAACCCTTAACGGCTACAGGGATGACCATTTTGATCCTTATGTATTTATCAGCGAAGATTATGGAGAAAGCTGGAAACCCATTCATGCGGGGCTGCCGCTCGAATGCGTGAATGTGATGAGGGAAGACCCGGTGAAGGACAGCATTTTGTACCTCGGTACCGATGGCGGATGCTATGTGTCAAAGGACAGGGGAACCACCTGGCAGATCTGGCAAAAGGGGCTTCCCCTCTCTGTTCCTGTGTATGATATTGCCATTCATAAAAGGCAGAATGATATAGTGATAGGTACGCATGGAAGAAGTATTTATAATGCGTCGTTAAGGGAATTGAATGGTGTGGAAGGCCAAAATGTTACGAAGGCAGGGGGAAGGTCAGCAAATGAGTAGCCTCTTTTCGCTGCTTAAAAGTCATCAAAACTTTTGTTTACCGGTACATTTGTGGCGAAACATTTTCAAAAAAAAGTTTCTACAAGTAGCATTTGAAATTTCAATTGAGCCGGGCTTTTTACTTTATTCTCCACTTGCTCTCTTTTCTTCATTCTTTTTCTTTCTTGCCTCCCTTCGTAAATCCCTTTTGGATTTCTTTTCTTCGGGCGCCTGCATTTCTGCCTTTGGTTTTTGCTGTGCTGCCAGAATGGAGTCTTTAATCCTTTGCTGGTTCAGGCTGTCCAGTTGTTTTTTGGTTAGCGGCTTTTCGGATTCTTCAATCTCCTTGTGAGATTCATACACATCTTCGTTGTACATATCTTCCAGGTATTGTTCCTCTGTACCGGCGCCCATATTATCACCCGAGGCTCCCTCAACCCCAGCAACCGAAATATTCTCTATAAAATCGTAAATGATATCATTCTTGTCAACCTGTGGCTTTACAAATTTGGCGTCGGGGTCGTAGCCGAGTTTTTTGTTGGCATAAACGGATTTTAAAAAGCTGCCAATCATTGGGAGCGCTGCCGCACCGCCGTACCCGGCTGCGGAACTGGAAGGAAAGTGGATCCAGTTCTCATCGCAACCTACCCAACTGCCACAAAGCAATTCGGGGGTATAAGCCACAAACCAGGCATCGGTATTATCATTTGTAGTACCTGTTTTGGCTGAAACTTCCACATTCAGGCCGTAACTTTTCATACGGGTAGCCGTTCCATACTGGATGGCGCCCATCATCATTTTGGCCATGGTATAGGCCGTTACTTCGCTTATTACTTCTTTTATTTGCGGGGCATTGGCGGCCAGTACGTTCCCGTTGCGGTCTTCAATGCGGGTAATAATCTGGGGCTTCACATTAAAGCCCCTGCCCGGAAACATGGTGTACATCCACATCAGTTCGTACAGGCTCAAATCGCAACTGCCCAAGGCTATGGATGGAAAAGGCTTTAAGGCAGTTTGCACCTGGCAACGGTTTAAAAATTCCACAAATCTTACCGGGCCAAGTTGCTTCATCAGGTAGGCCGCAGCCCCATTACGCGAAAGCGCAAGCGCCCTTGCCATGGTAAGCGTACCGCCACTCGCCCCTTTGGCCGATGCCGGCACCATGCCCGATCCGGGAAAATACTGCTGCTTGTTTTCAACTATTGATTCGGGGGTAAAGCCGGCCTCTTCAATAGCTTGCGCATACAGCATAGGCTTAATGGTGGAGCCTACCTGCCTCTTGATATTGATATTAGCATGGTCGAGCTTGAAAGTTTTAAAATTGTACCCGCCCACCCAGGCTTTTATTTGCCCGGTTTGGGGCTCCATGGCAATAAAACTGCCCTGGAGATGGGTTTTCAGGTATTTGATAGAATCAAGCGGGGTCATGGTGGTATCTTTCTCATGGTCGCGGCTGCGCCAGTTGAAGATGGTCATTTTCACCTTTTTATCAAACGTGGCACGGTTTTCCTCATCGGTCATTCCATCTTCCCTTTGAAAACGCCAGCGATCACTTTGCTTGATAAATTTGGTCAACTCCTTTGTACGGTTATTAAATACCGAACCTGTGCGTACAAATCCATACTGGTTGAAGATGCTTTGGTTTGAAATCATGGTTTGCTCCATAGCCCTCTCAGCCATTTCCTGCATGGTCAGGTCAATAGTGGTATAAATCTTCAACCCGTCGCGGTAAATATTGTAAGGCTTACCATTCAGCTTTACTTTGCCGGCCAGCATTTTTTTCACTTCTTCCTTTACAGCGCTTTCCCTGAAGTAAGGGGCCATGCCCTCGCTGTAATCCAGCTTTTTATAGTTCAGGTTCAAACCCTTTGCTTTATACTTTCCGCCCTCTGCAACGCTTAAAAAATCATTGCGCACCATCTGGTCCAACACTATATTCCGGCGGTTTAGCGCTGCTTCGGGGTTTCGCCTTGGGTTGTAGGCTGTATTTGCCTTTAATACGCCAACCAAAAGCGCCGCTTCATCTACGGTTACATCCCCGGGTTCCTTTTGGAAAAAAGTTCGGGCGGCGTTTCGTATGCCCCAAATATTATCACCATAGGCAACTGTATTCAGGTAATACGAAATAATCTCATCCTTGGTAAAGTTTCTTTCGAGCTTTACGGCAATGATCCATTCTTTCACTTTTTGCATGGCCCTTGACAGCTTGTTGTACGACCTGGAACCTCCAAACATATTTAGTGCAAGCTGTTGGGTAATGGTAGAAGCGCCCCCTTTTGGATCAAAAGTTACGATCCCTTTTACTGCACGCATTAAAGCGCGTCCGTCAATGCCGCTATGCTCATAAAAGCGCTCGTCTTCTACCGCAATAAGCGCTTTAATTATGTTAGGCGAAATCTTGTCGAGGGTAACCGGGCTCCGGTCTTCAAGGTAATATTTGCCCATGGCGGTGCCGTCATCGCTGAAAACCTCCGAAGCCACACTGGCAGTAGGGTTTTGTATTTCCTCGAGTGATGGCATGGCTCCGAAAAGCCCGTAGTTAGTGGCAATTATCAGGCCGATGATCCCTAAAAGGATACTCCAAAAACCAATCCAGACAATTTTGACACTTAACTTCATGTGGTTTCTTTTATCAGCCATTGTACAAAAATCGGGTGAATAAGCTTATTGAGATACACTGCGGGCGATTGTGCACAAATTTTAAGGGTTCCATGATAAAAATTCTGACAAATTTATCTTTCCGGGTTTCCATACCGGTCGTACTCATGGGTTTGTTCCAGCCTTCCGTCAGGCTTAAATTCACGCCAGATACCGGTTTTATTTCCATCCTGGTAGCGACCATCGGCCCGAACCCTGCCGTCTTCATAGTAAAAACGTGCCGGTCCGCTAGGTTTTCCCGATGCATTGAACAAAAGTGTAAACACCCGCTGCCCGTTCTGGAAAAATTCAATGGAATCTTTTATCAGCCCGTTTTGATATACAATCATACCGGTTACCCGGTTTTGTTCGTCGTACCAAAGCGTGGTTGATTTTGCAGCATCCTTAAAACCAAGCTTTACTCCTTTAATCCAAAGCGGGTTATTTGTTTGTAAACTATCGGGGGAAAGTTCGGTTTGGCTGGCTGATGCTGAAATAAGCCGGTTGGTAAGCTCAGGGTTTACTATTTCCACAAAAATGTCGGACCGGGCTGGTTGACAGGCGGTAAGCAATGCAACAAATACCAGTAAGGCAAAAGATTTCATGCATTAAAATTTTCCGGGTACGGCTTCCTGGAGTACCTTTCTGTACAATTGGGCTTCCTGCCTTTTCTCCATTTCAAGCAGGTTATTTTCACTTATAGAAATGAAATAGTACTTATTCGAATCGAGCCATGTAATCAATTCACTTTGGGTAATGGGGCTTATGTATTTTATGTATTCATAAGCCGATTGCATATTGTTGAACGAAGGCGAGCTTAATTCTACCAGCCATAATCCATCCTTAATTTTCTTTTTGGTCACAATCACTTCATCACCATCCCTGTTGAGCTTTTCGGTATGGCTAAAGCTATAGCTTACCTCATTCACATAAGCCGGGTCAATTTTTTCGAGCACAATGGCCACCACCTGCCGTTCGTTGGCAACAATATTGTAAGGCGATGGGGTAGAGGGTTTTCCTACCGTTACATTATCCACCATAGTTTGTTTGGCCAGCGCAGCTTTTTCAGCGGCTTCCTTCTCTGCCTGCGCCTTTTTAGCAGCAGCTAACTTTTCTGCCTCCAGTTTTTCATTGGCAATCCTGTCGGCTTCTGCTTTTTCAGCGGCTTGTTTGGCGGCAAGGTCAATTTCAGCCTGTTTTCTTTCAGCTTCCAGTTTGGCTGCCATTTCTTTTTCGGCCTTTTCTTTTTCATCAGCCTGTTTGGCGGCTAATTCTTTTTCGAGCGCTTCTTTTTCCCTGGCCTGCTTTTCTGTCAAAGCTTTTTCCGCCTCGGCTTTATTAGCAGCATCTTTTTCAAGAGCCTGTTTTTCGAGGGCCTGTTTATCAGCCAGTTCCTTTTCTGCTTTGGCTTTTTCGGCGGCTAATTTTTCGGCCAACTCTTTATCGGCCTTAGCTTTATCTGCGGCCAGTTTATCAGCCATTTCTTTTTCAGCCGCTGCTTTTTCAAGTGCCTGCTTTTCGGCAAGTGCTTTTTCTGTAGCGAGTTTTTCGGCTTCGGCTTTTTCCACCGCTGCTTTTTCTGCCGCAATCCGGTCTGCTTCGGCTTTTTTGGCAGCTTCAGCTTCAAGCGCCTTCCGCTCGGCCTCCTGTTTTTCAAAAGCCTGTTTATCGGCCTTCATTTGGGCATCCCTTTCCTCAGCTTCTTTTTTCGCCAGCAGATCTGCTTCTTTTTGTTTGGCCGAATCAATGGGTTGATTTGGTATGGCCACAATCACGGCCGGGGTTGGACGCGACAAAGCGGGATCGTATTCATCTTCTTCCATCCGCTTCACATCAAGTTTGGTCAGGTATTCTTCAATTTGTTTTCTTCGTTTCAATACATCTACCATAAATATGGCCTTTTTACCAAGCGGATGATCGCCAAACTCCTGGATCAAAGTAGTTAACTCCCTGATTGCCATTGAGTCCTGGCGTTCTTTGATATAATAAACGCTTTGTATGTAAAACAATTGAGGTTTCCAGTAACCTTTTCCAATGCTTGAATCGGCCTTTTTCTTTTCCTCAATGGCTTGCTTAAAATCGCCCGACAAAAAGAGATCGTAAATTTCCTGGTAGGTTTTGTCTTCCAGGTCGGTTCTTTTTTTGTCTGCACCATCCAAATCCACCGTTTTGCCAAATTCAGCCTCTAATTTCAGCTTCAGCTCATTGGCTTTTTGGGTTTTACCTGTTTGCTGGTAACAATGTATCAGGCCGAACATGGTTTTGGAAGCCATTTCACCTTTTGCCCCCCTTCTTAAAATTTCTTCATACACTTTAATGGCTTCTTCATAATCCTCAATTTTTTCATGAAGCGCGGAGGCTTTTGAATACAAAGCTTCAATGAGGATATCCTCCGCTTTTGCCTTTCTTTCGGGTGTTAACGGGATCCGGCTGTATAGATTGTCGAATGAAATATCTGTAGAATCATAGGGTGCTTCAATGATTGCGATATCTTCACTCATGGCATCGGGGTCACCTTTTTTGGAGTTAAAATTGGGCAGTTTGGCTGTGGTAAGCCCAATGGCGCCGCTTCTGCGCCAATTATCCACATTTGGCCGGGCGCCCCATTTTTCTTTGAAAGCATTAAAACCATTTGCCCTTACGCTTGCATCGCCGAAATACCAGCTTTTGGAAGATCCGCTTGAAAAAAGGTCAGCTTTATTATCAAGCGCCGATAATGAAACAGCCCCGGTATTGGGCGCTTCTTCTTCGAGGCCTTTCTCTTTCCGAAGCCTGGAAGCTATTTTTTTTACAGCACCGGTGCGTTCAGCCTCATCCATTTCAGCAAGCATGATCAAACTGTCCTGGAGCGCCACAATTTTTTCAGCAGAATAAACCTGCAGGCAGCCCGGTCTGCGCTGCACCACCCTCAACGAATCGGGGAATTTTAAAAAACTAACCTGTGAGCTATCGTAAGGAACGCCGGCCTTACCATAAGCTTTTTGGGCATAACGGGTGTCGCCAAGTGCTAAAAAGCTTAATGTTCGTTGCTTGGGGTTATTTGTGTTGGCATCAATACTTTTTTGAAGGTAGGCCGCCGCCGCATCATACCCCTCTCTTTCCAGTTCAACCATGGCGGCAGCATAATAGATAATGTCCCTGTATTCGGTGTACTTATCTTTTTTGGCCATGCCCACCAGGTCGGAAATGTTTTCATCAATAATACGGGGGTTCTCGTTTTTACGAAGCCTGATACTATTCAGCCTTGCATATACATCCATCACCAGGTCTGTAGCCAACCCAAGGCATTTGCTGTAAGCTTCAGAGGCTTTTTGGTTGTTGCCACCCAGGCTATATAATTGACCCGCAAGGTACCAGCGGCGCGCCTTATCCGAACTGTTTTCCGCCATGGGCATTGATCTTTCGAGGTAAACCGCGGCGCTGTCCCACATGCTGAGCTTATAAAAAAGGTAGCCGGTTACCTCACTCAGCTCGGGTTCAAGCCGTTTAGGAAAATTCGGGTCGTTTCTTAAAATGGAAATCAGCGAGGATGCATCGAGGTAATTGCCCTGATCGGTCAGGTTACGGATTTGCCAGACAAATCCATCGTTCCGGCTTGGAGGCCTGCTTGCAATATAGGTACTCTTTTCTTTAGTTAAAATGGCAAATGCGTTCGACTTTTCATCGGCATTACTGCCTATTGGTTTGTCGAATCCGCCTTTTTCCTTGGGGGCGTAAGAGTAGTTGAGATATTGAAATGCCATGGAGGCCGAATCGAAATCCTTACGCAGGTAATATGCCTTGCCCATCAGCAGGTACATGTTGTCAATCCAATTGTTCCTCAGGTCGTGGAGCAAAATGCCCGCAGTGCATTTGTACAAAATGGAGTCGATGTCGCCGGAGGCAGAAGTTTGATCAAGCGACCAGGGGTAATAAGTGAGCAGATCGGTAAAATCCTCGGTATTGGATTGTGTAGCGTTGGCAATGATCTCGTTTATAAGGGTATTGGCATTAAAATAGTAGTTGTAATGGGTATAGGTATTCTGAAAAAATCGCCGGACCAAGGTGAAATTTTTGTCTGCATTTTTTTCGCTTCCCAGTTGCCGTTCTTCGTATTGCTTGGGTTTTTTCAGCTCAAAATCAAGTTTGGGCTGTGCATATAACGATGATACAATGCCCCCAAATAATATGGAAAGCAATAAGGGCCTATAAATATGCTTTTGAGTAAAATTCACCTTATAATCAATAACTTTCTGTAAAACGCTGCCGAAACGAATTTATTTTACAGAAATTGTAATGCAGCAGAACCACAAATAAAGGAAAAACCCTTTGAGTTGCCAAAAACTATACCTTTAACCCCCACTTTTAACGGATGTTGAACAGGAATAAAGAAACCACTTTCAAACGAAAGCGCAACCGCTACCGGATGGTGATTATGAACGATGACACTTTTGAAGAAGTGGTCACCATCAGGCTTACCCGGGTAAGCGTATATGTAGCCTTCAGTACCCTTTTTGTGCTGCTAATCGGGCTTACCATTGCGGTTATTTCCTTTACCAATTTAAGATACCTTGTGCCTGGTTACGGAAAACAAGGCTCGCTCCAGGAAATCCGCACCCTTAAAATGAGGACCGACAGTATGGAACAGGTAATGGTAACCAACCAGCAATATTTCAATTCGCTTAAAATGGTTTTAAGCGGCGACTCCAGCCTTTCTACCATTCGCGACACTTCGACTTTGGAATTGCCCAACATTGAAAATGAATACCAATAATGGATAACCAAAAAGGTAAAATAAAACAGTAAACAATGAAAGAACTATTAAAGGATAAAGGCTTTTTAAGGTTGGTTGTAATTTTTATACTGGTAACAGTGGTTGCCTTTGTATTGAAGAATACGCTTGCTGAACTGGAAATTGACCCCTTTGTGATTGGATTTGGAAACTTGATCCTTTTTCTGGCCAGTTCGCTAACCCTGATTTTATATGGCAAGGCCAAAAACGCTACCAATACCCATGCTTTCTCGCGCAATGTGTATGCAGCTTTTGTAACCAAATTTTTCATCCTGGTTACTGCTGCCATGCTATATTTTTATTTTTCAGATGAAATTAGTGTGCGGGCGGTGTTCATTTGCCTGGCCCTTTATTTTGTTTACCATTTTGCCGGCGCCTTACATGCTTCAAAGGTTGAAAAGAAAAAGGTGAAACATCATCATCATCATCATTGATAAGAGGATGGCGCTGAAAAAAGAATCATTCGAAGCCCTGAAAACCTATGTGCCGGACGGAAGTTTCGACCTGGTAATGCCGCTGATCCTTCAGTATAAAGTTCACCTGCTTGTAACCCGCGAACGCCAAACAAAACTGGGCGATTACCGCAATGCGCATTATGGTAAAAACCATAGGATATCAGTGAATGGAAACCTGAACCGGTACGCGTTTTTAATTACGCTCTTGCATGAACTGGCGCATTTACTGGCTTTTGAAAGTTACGGCCACAAAATTGCACCGCACGGTAAGGAATGGAAGCATTTGTATGGCAACCTGTTAAAGGATTTTCTGCTGTCCAATATTTTTCCGGAGGATATAAAAAATGAGCTTGAACTTATTTTGCATAATCCTGCGGCGAGCAGTTGTGCCGAAGATGGTTTGCTACGTGTACTGAGGCGCTATGATAAACATGCAGAGGGAAAACTTTGGGTGGAGGATCTTGCCGTTGGTGACAAATTCCTGATCAAGGGTGGCAGGATTTTTGAAAGGGGCGAAAAGCTACGCAAACGAATAAAATGTGTTGAACTACCCGACCGGAGAACCTACTTGTTCAGTCCGTTGTATGAGGTTAAGAAAATTGAATAATGTTCATAGCAGTTTTTTGATCATTTGAATGGCGCATCCGAAATGCCCGGTTTCCCCCAAAGGACCATCGAGGTAAGCATATCCCATTTTTTCATACAACGGTACGGCAATAATCAATTCAGGCATTGTTTCAAGGTAAATATTCGTGAAGCCAAAATCAATGGCAGCCTTATGGCATTTTTCTATCAATGCTTTGCCCATGCCTTTACCCCTTGAGCGTGGAAGCAAATACAGTTTAACCAGTTCGCAGGTGGCTTCGGGTAAGCCTTTGGTGGGAAAAATACCGCCACCACCAACTATTCCTTCATTGTCTTCCACAATCCAATAAGCCGACTTTTCTGTTCTGAATAACTCGAATAAATTATCGGTTGTGGGGTCAAAATAAACGGTGCCCGGATGGTTGGCGCCAAACTCAACCAATGTGTTGCGGATTATGCCGGCAATTGTTTCGTTATCGTCCGCAGCAATGGGACGTATCGTAAAATCATTCATGGGTTGCTAAGGTAGTGAACCCTGGAATTTGCTACTTAGTTTGCTGTTTTCTGAGGGGTGTTGCAGGAAACTAAATACCTTTGAAAATATCCATGAATATTGAACAGGGCTTGCTTAAAATTTTGTCGGCACAACAGGTAAAAACCTCTTTAATTGACCGGGTTGCCTATGCCGGCGATGCTGGGTTTTACCAACTTATTCCAAAGGCAGTAGTTATCCCTGAAAATGAAAGCGAGGTTACCAACCTGTTCAAATTTTCAAAGCAACATTCCATCCCGTTGGTTTTTCGGGCGGCGGGTACAAGCCTTTCGGGGCAAAGTATTACTGATGGCATTTTGGTAGATATAGGTAAAAAATGGACCCGGGCTGAGGTACTGAACCAAGGAAATTCCATCCAGGTTCAACCGGGCATCATTGGTTCGCGGGTAAATATGCTGCTGGCTAATTATGGCCGCAAAATGGGCCCTGACCCTGCGAGCATACATGCCGCCATGATGGGCGGGATTATTTCAAACAATGCATCGGGTATGTGTTGCGGGGTAACCTACAATTCATACCATACCATGCAAAGCATCCGGTTCATGCTGCCCAATGGAAATATTTGGGATACTGCCGATGCAACACATTATGAATTATTTGAACAGGTTGAGCCTGAACTGTATAAAAAGATAACTGAATGGAAAGTCCGGATTCTGGCTGATAAAGATTTGTACGATTCGATCCGCAGAAAATACCGCATGAAAAATACGGTAGGGTATAGTTTAAATGCTTTTGTAGATTACGAACACCCGCTTGATATTCTCGCGCACCTGATGGTTGGCGCCGAAGGAACCCTTGGGTTTATCAGCAGCGCCGTGCTTGAAACCATCCCTGATAATCCTTATAAAACGGCGGCTATGCTCTATTTCGGTAGCATATACGAAGCATGCAGCGCCATTGGTGTGCTGAAGGATGCAGGGGCCGAAGCGCTGGAACTGATGGATAGGAGCGCATTGAAAAGCGTAGCGCATTTACCGGGGTTGCCCGGCTACTTTATGCATTTGCCCGAAGGCGCAGCGGCACTGCTTTGCGAGTTCCAGGCAGGCAGTTCAATGGAACTTGAGGTGCTAAAAAATAGGGCGCTTTCTGTTTGCAATCATTTGCCCCTTTTATACCCGGCTGAATTTACAAGCAGGGAAATGGACCGGATGTTTTATTGGAAGATAAGAAAGGGAATGTTTCCAAGTGTGGGGGCGGTGCGGCAACGGGGCACAACGGTTTTGCTGGAAGATATTGCTTTTCCTATTGAAAAGTTAGCTGATGCCGTTATTGATCTGCAATGGCTTTTTACTGAATTTGGTTACGATAATGCTATCATTTTTGGGCATGCCAAAGAAGGGAATATCCATTTTGTGGTAACACAAATGTTGAATTCCGAACAGGAAGTGAACAGGTATGATATGTTCATGCGCAAAGTGGTAAATCTGGTTCTTGAAAAATATGGAGGGACATTAAAAGCCGAGCATGGTACGGGCCGAAATATGGCCCCGTTTGTAGAAGCAGAGTGGGGTGGGGTGGCCTACCAGATCATGCAGGAATTGAAGCAAACGGTGGATCCCGAAAACCTGCTTAACCCGGGAGTGATCATTAATCCCGATAAAGAGGCACACATAAAAAACCTGAAGCAAATGCCAGGGGTAGAGGCAGAGGTTGATAAATGCATTGAATGTGGTTTTTGTGAACACCATTGCCCCAGCAAGAATGTAACGCTTACGCCAAGACAACGCATACAGGTACGCAGGCATCTCCGCATTTTACATGAGGAAGGAAACAAAGAGGATTATAAAAAACTGCTTGACCAATACCAATACGCGGGACTCGATACCTGTGCCACGGACGGGCTTTGCCAGGTGGATTGCCCGGTGGCAATCAATACCGGCGAGCTTGTAAAAAGACTGCGCAGCGAACAGCATGGTTCATTGGCGAACCACGTAGCCGCATTTGTATCGCGCAGGTTTTTGCAGGCTGAACGGCTGATCAGGGTGTTGCTGCAATCGGGTCATTTTTTCAACGGTGTTTTTGGAAAGAAATGTATGCCCAAACTTACTGGGGCTCTGCAAAAGCTAATTCCCGCCATGCCGCTTTGGTGGGATGAATTGCAGAAGCCGCCAACCCGCGTTTGGCATGAGCCCGCAAAGCCTCAATACGTGTACCTGAGCGCCTGTATTCAACGGATGATGGGAAACGATGCCGTGCAGGGTAGTGTTCAGGCAGCTATGTTAGGGGCTTGTAAAAAAGCAGGGGTTGAATTACTACTGCCAGAGGATTTGCCAGGTCATTGCTGCGGGCAGGCTTTTAGCAGCAAAGGATATTTTGATGCCGCCGGTATTCGGCAACGGGCGCTGATTGACGCACTTTGGGACTGGACGAATAGCGGTGCTTTGCCGGTTGTTTGTGATTTTACCAGTTGCACGTATACTTTGCTGAAAGCCGGGGCCTCGCTGGAAGAGCCATGGAAAACGCGGTTAAGCGGGTTAATAATAATAGACAGTATCCAATTTTTGAATGAGGTGGTGATACCGCCGTTGGCAGTTAGCAAAAAGCGAAACAGGGTTGTATTGCACCCGGGTTGCGCCGCCATTAAATTGTTTTTGGTTGGGTCTATGAAACAGGCAGCCGAACAATTAGCGAATGAAGTAATCATCCCAACAGATGCCGGATGTTGCGGGATGGCCGGTGACAGGGGATTCCTTTTTCCCGAACTTACCCGGGGCGCCACTAAACCCGAGCTTGACGAAGCCATACAATCCGAAGCCGATGGTTATTATGCAAGCGCAAAAACATGTGAAATGGCGCTTTCGCATTTTAGCGGGAAACAATATAAGCACCTGGTTTACCTGGTTGAAGAAACTACCTGATGAAACCCAATGAAATGGATTGCACGAGGGAGCTTTACACGAGAAGCAAATCAGGCAGTTTCGGTCTTCAGGCTTGATTTAATATTCCTGATCATTTCCCTTTTTAAGGCAGCTTCTTTTGTTTTTACTTGTTTCAAAAGTTCCTGAATACGGGGTTTGATGGCTGAAGATTCAATGGTTTCAAGCCATTGGCCTGTATTCCACCAATCGTGCCAGTTTCCAAGGTCCTTTTGAAAACTTTCCAATGATTTAGTGGAGGGTAAATGTTTGTGGGTATCATTGTCTGCATGAAAAGCATTCGATTGATACATATAGTTTTTCAGCAATTTGCGCAGTTGATGGAGCTTTTCGGCAGCCCTGGGATTAATTTCCGCAAGATGATGGGCCACTTCGTGGCGGTATTGCTTTTTGTTTTTTTTCAGTAAAAAGCCAGAAGCAACTTTGTAATAGGCTTTAAACCGATGCAGGTCTTCAAATACCTTTTTACGAAATTCTTTGCGGCTCACCCAACCTTCCAGTTTTTTTTGTTCCAGTTTTATTTGCCTGCTTAATTTTCTTGAAAGCGTTGGAAATTTTGCAAAATCGGGCAGGGTTTGCAGGCAGGTAAATGTCATTTGAAGGTCGCGGGTTTGCGCTGCCACTTTAAAGAGTTTTCTTAGCGAAGGAAAGCTTGTTTTAAAAGGGATAGCGCTACCAATGGGATGAATTATCCACAATGCCCTCAATTTTTTGATTGTCACCCTTATATCATGAATCATTTCCTCGCCAACCGGCAGGTGCAGGAGCTTTCTTAACTGGTCCTGTAAGAGGGTGATATGCTGAATGGCAGGCCCCATGGGAGGCTAAGGTACATAGAACCCCATCTAATAAAATAATCCCGGGGCTATTAACCCCGGGATTATTCAATAAATTGACCTAAGACAATTTTATGCAACAGCCCTGTTTACCAATTCAGCGGCTTCGCTTAGCAATATGGCGCTCTGCACCTGGAGCCCGCTTTCATCAATTAGCTTTTTAGCTTCTTCGGCATTTGTTCCCTGTAGCCTTACAATGATGGGGATATGGATTTCGCCAATGGTATTGTAGGCATCAATTACGCCTTGTGCAACCCGGTCGCAGCGTACAATACCTCCAAAAATGTTGATGAGGATCGCTTTTACTTTGGGGTCTTTCAAAATAATACGGAAACCGGCTTCTACGGTTTGGGCATTGGCCGAACCGCCCACATCAAGGAAGTTGGCAGGTTCGCCCCCGCTCAGTTTTATCATATCCATAGTAGCCATGGCAAGCCCCGCGCCGTTTACCATGCAACCCACGTTGCCATCAAGTTTTACAAAATTCAGGTTGTATTGGCCGGCCTCTACTTCAGTAGGGTCTTCCTCGCTCACATCACGCATGGCTGCAAGGTCGGGATGACGCATAAGCGCATTTTCATCCAGCCCCATTTTACAGTCAACGGCAATTATTTTTTCATCGCTTGTTTTAAACATCGGGTTTATTTCGAGCATGCTGCAATCCAAACCAACATAAGCGTTGTACAGGCTGGTAACAAATTTTATGCAGCTTTTAAATGCTTCGCCGCTCAGCCCAAGGTTAAAGGCAATTTTCCTTGCCTGGAAAGGCTGGAGCCCGCCACCGGGGAAAACCCACTCTTTAAATATTTTATCAGGTGTTTTATGAGCAACTTCTTCAATATCCATACCACCTTCGGTGCTGTACATAATTACATTTTGCCCCTTTGAGCGGTCGAGCAATATGCTCAGGTAAAATTCTTTAACCGGGTTGGGCCCAGGGTAATACACATCCTGTGCTACCAATATTTTATTTACTTTTTTGCCGGCTTCTCCTGTTTGAATAGTTACCAGGGTATGGCCAAGAATATTTTTGGCGATGCTGGTTACATCATCTATGCCTTTTGCTACCGCAACACCTCTTTGTTCAGTGCCAACTATTTTTCCTTTACCCCGCCCCCCTGCATGAATCTGTGCCTTAATAACGGCAAAACTGTTCCCTGTCTGGGTTTTAATCTGGCGGTAAGCTTCTTCGGCAGCCATTACAGATTCTACGGCAATTCCTTCCTGCACGGGAACATGATATTTTTTCAATAGTTCCTTGGCCTGGTATTCATGCAAATTCATACAGCTAATTTTTATTTTAAGTGCGGCGAAGATAGGGCATTGAGAAAAGTGAGGAAAACCTTCCTGAAATTTTGTCAAAAAAACAGGTTCCCTATATTTGTTCCTCAATTGCAAACTAATTGTTAAACTAACCGCACGGGCGGAAACCAAAACTAAGATAAAAGTGGGCTACGAAAACTACGACAAGAAGCAGGATAGTGTGTACAGTAAACGGATTAAAGCCGGGAAGCGCAGGACTTATTTTTTCGATGTAAAGGCTACCCGCGGAAACGATTTTTACCTGACCATTACCGAAAGCAGGAAACGGTTTAACGAAGACAGCTACGAAAGGCACAAGATTTTTGTGTACAAGGAAGACTTCAATAAATTTGTAAAAGGGCTGAATGATGCGGTAGATTATGTAAAAACAGAGCTGATGCCCGATTTTGATTTTGATGCCTTCAGCCACGAGTACCAGGAAGGTGAACAGCCGGAAACAGCAGTAGCCAAGGTGATTGAAATGCCGCAGAATGGAAATGGAAAAGCGCATCCTGAAGTGATTGAAGACATGGAGCAGATTGTAGTGGAAGATATTATTCCGGCCCCCGTAAATGGCAACCTAAGCTTTGAAGAGGTTGATAAGTGGTAGGGGATTCTTAGATTTTCTTTGTTTTTTGCTTGCTTATCAAATGTGCTTAAAAAAGGAAGTTCCACTGTAGAAACAGCGGAACTTAACGATTGCTTGCCATATGAAAATCTTCGAATATTCTTATTTTTTGAAACGGTTGCCAGCTATTAACCTAACCTCTTTGTAACCCATTGTTTCCCTTTTCGCCTGGTCAGTGTTACTGTTCCTTCCGTTGCTGATGCAAACATATCGCAGGTTTATGGTTCGCCTGAATCATCTTTTAATGGATTTTATGATGTCAAAAGCGGTTTTTTATGGCTAAAATCCTTGCCAGGTACGGGTTTATGCGTAAAAAGTACATGTTAGCCAAACAGTTTTTCTGCCTGTTATTTTCTTGATTTGGCGGTCAAAATTTTATCTTTTTGATGTTTAACCAACAATTTCGGTGGTAAGACTGATCATTTTCAGGTCTTTCCCAACATGCAAAAAGGCCTTCCCATTTCTGGGAAAGCCTTTTATAAAACTTGTAAAACCGGTTATTCAGCTACCACATCAAATTCTACTTCGGTAATGTTACCGTTGCCAAAGTCGATGTTTGCTTTGAATGTGCCGAGTTCTTTTACGTCATCAAGGATGGTAATCCTGCGGCGGTCGATATCATAACCTTTCTGCTCGCGGATGCTGCGGCTGATTTGCACCGAAGTAACACTACCGAAGATTTTGCCTGAAGTACCAACTTTAGCGCCAACAGTGAGGTTGCCGTCTTTCAGTTTGCTGATTACCAGGTTGATCTCGGCTAAAAGCTTAGCTTCTTTCTTAGCCTTTACTTTCAGCTTTTCCTCGCGCATTTTAAGGTTTGAAGGCGAAGCTTCAACCGCAAACTTTTGAGGGATGAGGTAGTTACGGGCATACCCGCTTTTTACGGTTACCAGTTCGGCAACACCACCAAGGTTGTTTACGTCCTGAATTAAAATTACTTGCATTGTTCTTTGTTTTGCTCCCAGAGCCCAGCTTTCGCTGTCTGACGCCTGTTGCGCCATTAGGGATGGTTACTTAAAAAGGTGAGTAGTGAATAGTGAGTAGTGAATAGTGAGTCGAAAGACCCTATTCACTACTCACTATTCACTTATTTCATCAGATCCGTTACATAAGGCAACAAGCACATTTGGCGTGCACGCTTGATTGCTTCGGCTACTTTACGCTGAAACTTCAGGCTGTTACCGGTAATACGGCGGGGGAGAAGTTTACCTTGCTCGTTCAGAAACTTCTTCAGGAATTCCGCATCCTTGTAATCAACGTAGCGGATACCCATTTTCTTGAAACGGCAGTATTTTTTGGCACGCTTCTCGGCCTTGTGGGCGGTCAGATATTTAATTTCTTGTCTTGCCATGGTTTATGCCTCCGCGGTTTCAGTTTCTTTAGCTTTCACACCACTTCTCTTACGGGTTGTGTACTCGACGGCGTGTTTATCGAGTTTCACAATCATGTGACGCATTACATTGTCGTCACGGAGGAACTGAATTTTCAGTTTCTCATTAAGGTCGCTAAGCGCCTTGTACTCAATTACCCAGTAAAGAGCGGTTGTCTTTTTTTCGATTGGGTAGGCGAGAGACTTTAAGCCCCATGGATTTTCAGATTCGATTGTGCCACCGTTTTCCTTAATGAAGCTTGTGTACTTCTTTTGGATTGTGGAGTAATCATCATCCGAAAGCACAGGGGTAAAGATCACCATCAGTTCATAATTGTTCATGATCCCTGTTTGTTTTTAAATGTTTCCAATGGACGCTCCGGTCATTGTGACAAGAGTGAATCAGGCCATTAAACCCGATTTGGGGCGGCAAAGGTAAGGGGTTTGGGCAAAAAATGTAGAAAAAATTTAGAATTTAAGCCCTTCAAGCGCCTGCTCCTCCAAAATCCATGCTTTCGGCCTATGTTTTTGACTTTGGCATAAAACTGAAAATTAATGCGGAGAGACAGGGATTCGAACCCTGGGTGCAGTTGCCCGCACAACGGTTTTCGAGACCGCCCCATTCAACCGCTCTGGCATCTCTCCTTTTGGGGCTGCAAATATCGCTGAAAATAATTGCCCGTTAATTAGCGGATGAAGATTATTTTACAAAAAAATAGTAATCGCCACCAACAAAGCCAGTTTGCCCATTATAATTTGGGTTTAAATAGTAATGCTGATTGGTACTCTTAAAATTAATACTAAAACTGGCTTTTGTACATTTATCGCTGTTACGATAAGTATTATTAGAACTACTGAAAAGAAGCCTGTGCAAGCCACTTTCTTTTGGAATTACACCTAATTTAAAAATGTAGTATCCGTTTTCTTCTATAAACCGGTATTGTACGGTTAATTGAGTTACTTTTAGTTCAACCCCTTTCTTCAATGAAAACTTAAACCTGTCGGCGCCATCAACCCATTGATTTAGAACTGTGTTCCTGTACGAAAAACTAATCGCACTCCCTAAGTTGCTTGTTCCGCTGTAATCAATCATTTCACCGGTTCTCCCATCTTTTATAAGAGTAGGTTCCTTTATTTCCAACCAAATAGTATCTCCTACATTAATATTAATAGTATCCTTATTGGGAAAAGCTTTTACCGGAAGATCGAAGCTGTATCTTGAATTTGCGCAATCAAAATATTTATTGCAATTAGCATTAATAAAAAGAAATGCACTTACAAGCGCCCCGGCTATTATGATATTAATTTTCTTAGTTTCCATAAAAAGTGAATATGGAAGTTACGCCTGCTGCCTGATTGTTTGAGTTTTCATTAAGCAATCGAGTGCGAAAAGCCGGCAGATTGTTTATATCGGTATATAGTGCGTTGAAAAATTGTTCATTGGTATAACCATTAACAAAATCATTTAAGTCTACTCTTGGTGGAATAGCATCCCTATCGTTTCTGTCATCTATCAAGTCATAATACAACCCCTGTGGTATCCACCAAAATGGATCTGCTACCGTTCTAAGTGGGCAAAATCTTCCAGCAAATTCAAATTACTGGTTAATCCATTTACAGGTGCATTGTTGTTGTAAAAGTTGCCCTGCTCACGAAACTCTCCGCTTAATGCTCCATACTTCCTGCTGCACAGCCAATGCCCCATATGGTATGCCCAGCTTTCGCCAAGTGCTATTATGGCCGAATTTCCGGTGTTACTGTGGCCTGAAAGAAGGAAAAAACGAAGATTGTGAAAATTAAAGATAATTGGGTGGGGAAATTGATTCCAAAAGTTCTGCTCATGGATAATAAAGTTAAGGTGAAGATTATGTAATTACAAATATATGTGGAATGTTTTTAAGTATCGCTAATTTCTTCCCCAAGGTGGGGGGATTAAGGAGGGCTTTAACTACCTTTGCCGCCCATTTCTATGCCATTTTGGCCATCAGGCCGGTACCGCATGGTATTTGGAACGAGTAAAATTCATTTTTACAACAACTACATTTATATAACATGTTTGGATTTTTATCGAAAATGTTCGGGGGCAACAAAAGCGAACGCGATGTGAAGCAGATTATGCCCTATGTGACCAAAACCAATGAATTTTTCCAGCAATACCAGTCGTTCAGCAATGATGAGCTCCGTGCCAACTCGGTCAAATTCAGGGTAAGGATAGCGGAAGCGCTTAAAGATATTGACGTCGAAATTGCCGCTCAAAAGGAAGAAGGCGAAAACCTTCCTGCTGAACAAATTGGCGAACGCGACGCCATTTACCGCCATATTGACGAACTGATGAAGGAGCGTGACCAGCAACTGGAAAAAATATTGCTGGAGATACTGCCCGAAGCTTTCGCTACCATGAAAGAGGCCGCACGCCGGTTTAAAGACAATAACAGCCTTGAAAGTATGGCTACCGACCTGGACCGGGAATTAGCCGGCAAGGGCCGCAGTTATGTGACCATCCAGGGCGATAAAGCCATCTGGCAGAATAGCTGGACCGCCGCGGGTGGGCAGATTACCTGGAACATGGTACATTATGATGTACAGTTGATTGGTGGTGTGGTACTCCACCAGGGTAAGATCAGTGAAATGGCTACCGGTGAAGGTAAAACGCTGGTGAGTACGCTTCCCGCCTACCTGAACGCGCTGGCGGGACAGGGCGTTCACCTGGTAACGGTAAACGATTACCTCGCCCGCCGCGATAGCGAATGGAACGGGCCTGTGTTTGAATGGCTGGGGGTAACGGTGGATTGCATAGACAAACACCAGCCCAACAGCGCCGACCGTCGCAAAGCCTACCTGGCCGATATTACCTACGGCACCAACAACGAATTTGGCTTTGATTACCTGCGCGATAATATGGTGCACAGCCCCGAAGAAATGGTGCAGCGCAAACACCATTACGCCATGGTGGATGAAGTGGACAGCGTTTTGATTGACGATGCGCGTACCCCGCTGATCATCAGTGGCCCCGTGCCAAAGGGTGACGAACAGCAATACCATATTTTAAAGCCCCGCATCCATGCGCTGGTTGAAGCGCAGCGCCGCGCGGTGAATAATTACCTGATTGAGGCAAAAAAGAAAATTGCGGATGGCAATGATGATCCCAAGGAAGCCGGCCTGGCTTTGATGCGGGCCTTCCGTGGTTTGCCCAAAACAGGCGCACTCATTAAATACCTGAGCGAACCGGGCAATAGGGTAAAGCTGCAAAAGTTTGAAAACTATTACCTGGCCGACCAGCAGAAGGAAATGCCCAAAGTGGACGAGGGACTGCTTTTTTATATTGATGAAAAAAACAACCAGGTTGACCTGACGGATAAGGGCTTGCAGGAAATTACCAAAGGCGGTGAAGACCCCGATTTTTTTGTGCTTCCCGACCTTAGCATTAAGCTGGCTGAAATTGAAAAAAGCAATGCTGACGCGGAAGAAAAGCTGCAACAAAAAGAATTGTTGCTGAGCGATTATGCCGCTAAGGCCGACCGGATCCATACGGTTCAGCAATTGCTGAAGGCATACACCCTGTTTGAGAATGATGTGGAGTATGTGGTAATAGAAGGCCAGGTAAAGATTGTGGATGAGCAAACCGGCCGTATTATGGAAGGCCGCCGCTACAGCGATGGGTTGCACCAGGCCATTGAAGCTAAGGAAAATGTGAAGATTGAGGCTGCCACCCAAACCTATGCCACTATTACGCTGCAAAACTATTTCCGCATGTACCACAAGCTTTGCGGTATGACGGGTACTGCCGAAACCGAAGCTGCGGAACTTTGGAATATCTACAAGCTCGATGTGGTGAATGTGCCAACCAACGTAACCGTTATCCGTAAGGACAACGAAGACCTGGTATATAAAACCAAGCGCGAAAAATACGGAGCGGTGATCGAGGAAATTGAAAACCTCCGAAACGCAGGCCGCCCGGTGCTGGTAGGTACTACCGATGTGGCAGTAAGTGAATTGCTTAGCAAAATGCTTACCGGTAAAAAGATTCCTCACAATGTATTGAACGCCAAGCAGCACGCCCGTGAAGCGCAGATTGTAGCCGAAGCAGGTTTGCCTGGTAACGTAACCATTGCCACCAACATGGCGGGCAGGGGTACGGATATTAAGCTCGGGCCGGGTGTAAAAGAAGCAGGTGGTTTGGCCATTGTAGGCACCGAACGCCACGACAGTCGCCGGGTTGACCGCCAGTTGCGTGGTCGTGCCGGCCGCCAGGGCGACCCCGGCAGCAGCCAGTTTTTTGTAAGCCTCGAAGATGACCTGATGCGCATGTTTGGCAGCGAGCGTATTGCCGGGCTAATGGACCGCATGGGTTATAAAGAAGGCGAAGTGATACAGCACGGCATGATTACCAGGAGCATTGAACGTGCCCAGAAGAAGGTGGAGGAAAACAACTTTGGTATCAGGAAGCGTTTGCTGGAATATGATGATGTGATGAACAAACAGCGGAATGTGATCTACTCCCGCCGCAGGCATGCTTTGTTTGGAGAGCGCCTCGCGCTTGATCTTGATAACGCTTTTTTCAGCGTAGCGGCCGATACTATTGCCACTTTCCGCGAGCAGGGCGATTACGAAGGCATGAAGTTATCAGCCATCGTTAACCTGGCAGTGGATCCCGAAATTCCTTCGGAAGAATTTTTAAAGGGCAATGAAAACGACTTGACGCAGAAATTGTACGACCAATCCATTCAGCATTACACAACCAAAAAAGAAATGCTGGCCCGTCAGGCATTGCCTGTATTTAAAAATATCAGGCATACCCAGGGCACCCATATTGAAAATGTGGTGGTTCCATTTACCGATGGCCGCAAAGGCATGCAGGTATTAGCCAACCTCGATAAAACCATTCAAAGCGAAGGGAAAGAATTGATGGCTGCTATGGAACGGAATATTACCCTTTCCATTATTGATAATAGCTGGAAAGAACACCTGCGCACCATGGACGACCTTAAGCAGAGTGTTCAAACCGCTTCGTACGAACAGAAGGATCCGTTGGTTATTTATAAACTTGAAGCCTTCAACCTGTTTAAGCGTATGGAAAGCGAACTGAACAAAGAGATCATCCAGTTCCTTTGCCATGCCGGTTTGCCGGTGGAAGAGCAGCAGAATGTGCGCCAGGCCGCGCCGCCGCAGCGTACCGACATGAGCCGCCTTCGCCAAAGCAAGGTTGACCCCGATGCAGCCCCCGAAGGTTACAACAATTTGGAAGGCGATCATTACCATGACCCATCCGGTGTGGCCGTAAAGCAGGAGCCGGTAAAAGTTGGTCCCAAAATCGGGCGGAACGATCCATGCCCCTGTGGCAGCGGAAAGAAATACAAGCAATGCCACGGAAGGGGTATCGCCGAGTAGAGACGCATACAATGCGTCTCCAAAACATTAAAGGCGGGTGGGACACCCGCCTTTAATGTTTAAAAATTGACGGGCAGGTGTCCTCACCTGCCCGTCAATTTTTCTAACCAAGTAGTACTTCTGCCGGAATTCCTAATTCTTTATGGAAAATACGTGCAATTGACAGTGTTAATGGCTTGCGCCGGCTTAAAATAGAAGAAATATACCCTTTGGAACCGATCTTGCCTACAAGGTCCTGGTTCTTTATTCCGTTTTCGGCCATTTTCAATTTTATGGCTTCAATGGGATCGGGGGTTGGTATAGCGTAATGTTTGTCCTCGTAGCTTTTTACAAGCAGCAGCCCAATCTCAAGAAGATTACCCTGTGGAGTTCCCTTTCGTACCCCTGCATCAAATTGCTCATCTATCCATTCAAGCATTTGGAGATGTTCCTGGTCGTTTGTGATTGGTTTTAATTCCATCGTTATTTCCTTTTGTATTGAATGGTTCCTGCATCTACCTGGTCGTACTCGGCATGAGTTCCAAACCATTTTATCTGAATAGCTTCATACTCAAAAATAATACGCACTATAAGCCTGTATTTGTTCCCCATGACATTGAAAACCACCCTGTTGTCCTTTACAATACTGGCATTTCCATATACTTTTTTCAAATCATTAAAGGACTTGAAATCCGATTTTTCTAATTCATGATACCACTCAAGGAGCGCTGTTCTTGCTTCCTGGTATTGTTCGCAATATTGTAACAGGGTGTGCCTTGCAATGATGTTAAACACAATACGAAGATAATGGAAGTTTTCTAATGGAAAACATTCAAATGCAATTAAAGGTGGGCGGGGACACCCGCCTTTAATTGTTAAAAATTTACGCGCAGGTGTCCTCACCTGCCTGTAAATTTTTTAAATACCTTGCGCCTAAATGATCCGCTTCACTGCCCCCATCGAAAAATTTGGCGCCAAAGGCGAAAAAACCGGGTGGACATATATACTTATTCCACAAGTACTGGCTGAACAATTAAAACCAGGCATGCGCCAATCTTTCAGGGTAAAAGGCAAACTGGATGAACTGCCGGTTGAACACCTTGCCCTCATTCCCATGGGGGAAGGTGATTTTATTATTCCCCTCAAAGCCGACCTCCGCCGTAAACTGCGCAAACAAAAAGGGGCAACGCTTACCCTGGCCATTGAAGCCGATGACCGGCCATTGCCCATGTCCGAAGACTTTTTAGCCTGTCTTGAAGATGAGCCCAATGCTTTAGCCTATTTTAAAACCTTATCCGGATCGCACCAACGCTATTACAGCAAATGGATTGAGGAGGCCAAAACAGAAACCACCAAGGCCAAAAGAATTGCACAGGCGATCAGGGGATTGAGTGGCAAATTAGATTTTGGTAACATGACCAAATTGAAGTGAGGCAGGTAAATAAATGGATTCATGTCTGATATCCAACACAGGTTTTTGAATCTTAATTTAAAAAATCAGGCTGGCTGTATTATTTTACGGCTTCAAAATTTTTCCTCCAATGTCTATTGCTTTACAGGCTCCAGGTAATTTCGACCGGGTGGCTGCTGAAAATCGCCCGGCACGCACCATGGCTATCGCGGGCATTCCCGTGTATGTGTATGCTGTTTCGCTGGCTTCGTTATTGGTTATCCTTGGCATTATTTGGGATATAAGCTGGCATACCACCATTGGCCGCGACAAGCTATTATCCCCTCCGCATAACCTTATTTACCTCGGTGCCGTTTTTGGTGGTTTGTTCTCAGGCATACAGGTGCTTTGGAATACTTTTAAAGCCGACGCGGTTGCCAAATCAGGCCTGGTAAAAGTTTGGGGTGTTTTTTACAGCTCGTTGGGTGCCTTGTTTTGCATTTGGGGCGCTATTGCTATGCTTACTTCTGCGCCTTTCGACGACTGGTGGCATAATTCTTACGGGTTGGATGTGGAAATTTTGTCCCCTCCGCATTCCGTACTTGGATTGGGCATGATGTTCCTTCAGTTTGGCGCCTGTGTTGGGGTAAGTAAGTACCTCAACAAAACCGAAACCGGCGCGACCGACAGGCAAACGGTGGTTTTGAGGGTGTTATACATAGTTGCCGCTGCCAGTTTAATTACCATGGTATGCACCATTTTGAGCGAATACCTTGATACCCGTAACCAACGCTCTGGCATTTTTTATATGGTTGCATCAGGTACGGCCTTGTTGTTACTGGCTACGCTCGGGCGACCTTTGCGCATGCGCTGGGGTATGACCTTGTTGGCTTCAGGGTATTTTGTAATTCTTGCAGGAACCAATTGGATTTTGCAAATATTCCATGCTGAACCCTTACTCGGGCCCATTCAGCACCATGTTACCCATTATCAGCCGCTCATGTTCCCGGTTCTGTTGTTTATTCCCGCGCTGGCAATGGATACCATCATGTATAAAGTAAAATCAAACGATTGGATCAAAGCTTGTTTGCTTTCACTTGTCTTTGTGGTACTGCTTGCATTGGTTCAGTATCCTTTCAGTGGATTTTTATTGGAATCTCCCAATGCCCGCAACTGGTTTTTCGGTTCGCATAGCTGGTATTACGGCGCCAATCCAAACTGGGAATACCGTTTCAAATTTGCACCCTGGGAATTACAGTCATGGGGTTCGCTCCTCGGGCAAATGGGTATTTCTTTCCTTATTGGCATTCTGGGTGCAAGGCTTGGATTGCGTTGGGGTAAATGGCTGGGAATGGTAAGGAGATAAATTCCAATTAAACAAATTCCAAATTCCAGGCAGCATTTGGAATTTGGGATTTCAATATTTGGGATTTCAATATCATATTATGAAAAAAATATTCTGCTTATTACTCATTTGTTTTTTTGGGGTACAACATTCCTTTTCGCATATTGGCAGCCCCGGGGCGGTGATGCAGGGCAAAGCCGGACCTTATGACCTGATGGTAAATGTGCAGCCGCCCGATGTTATTCCCGGTGTGGCGAAAGTCACTGTTTACGCACAGGGTGATCCTGTTTCAACAGTCAGCGCACGCGCTATATATTATCGCACCGGGGATGAGGGGGCGCCCGAGCCGGAGGAACTAAAACCTGTTCCCGGCATGCCGGGGCAATTTAGCGGCGATGTTTGGATGATGGTTACAGGAAGCAGCAGTATCCAGTTGCAGGTGGAAGGGGATAATGGGAAAGGAGAACTGGTGATACCTGTGGTTGCGGCCAGCACTGCAACCCGCACCATGCCTTCTTCAACAGGTTACCTGCTTGCCGGGCTGGCAGTGTTCCTCGTTATCCTGATGATGACCATTATAGGTTCTGCAGTAAGCGATGGGCTGACCGCAAAGGGTGAAGTTCTTTCACCCAAAAGGGTGCGCAACCGCAGGATTGGGTTTACCGTGGGTTTGCTCTGCTCTGCGGGTATTTTATTTGGCGGAAATGCCTGGTGGCAAAGCTGGGCCAATGATTACAGGCAGTTCATGTTTAAACCTATGAAGGCTAACACCAGTGTGGAGCAAAAAGATGGCACACATTACATGAAGTTTACTATTGATACCATAGAAGCGCAACGCAGGAACTCGCTCAGCTTTGTAGTGCCCGATCATGGTAAAATGATGCACATGTTCATCATGCGCATTCCGGCTATGGATGCATTTGCGCACCTGCACCCACAACGGTTAGACAGCGCGACTTTTACGTCAATATTGCCTTCGTTGCCCAAGGGAAAATACCTTGTATTTGCCGATATTGTTTACCTGAGTGGTTATACCGAAACCATTAAGGATACTTTTTCACTGGAAGCTGATATTGCCGATCATAACCGGAGGCTTGATAAAGATGATGCATACGCTTTTGCTCTGCCTGCCAACCTGGTAGATGCCACGCCGCCGCCGGGTGAGGAGGAAACCTTTTTTGTGTGCGGTAAACCCGGTTCAGGGGTAAAACTGAAGGATGGCAGTAAATTGGTTTGGGAAGAGCAAAAGGATGAAGCCATGTTTACGGGGCAGCCTTACCTGCTGAAGTTTGCCCTCTATGATTCTGTAGGCAAACCTGCCGAACCTGAACCCTACCTGGGTATGGGCGGTCATGCGGCTATAATACGCAACGATGGTAATGTTTATATCCACATGCACCCCGCCGGAACAATTAATATGCAGGCGCAATTGGTTTTGGCAAAACGTATTGCCGACACTGCGAAGCTTGCTATGTACCCCACCGATTCAAAAGCCTTTAGGGATAGTGTGGATGCATGGATGCTGCAGTTGCAAACCATGCCCGATGCCACCCGCGACAGCCTGCTGATGGCCGGAATGCCGTTTGAGCATTTTAGCGGCGCCTCCATGAAAATGGATGGCGGAACCCATGGGCACATGCTGCAGTTTCCCTATGTGTTCCCCTCAACCGGGCAATACCGCATTTGGGTGCAGGTAAAACGAAACGGGCAGGTATTAACGGCAGCCTTCGATAAGCAGGTTGAATAAGGATTGATTATTTTCGGTAAAAGATTTTCATATGCAAAGAGAACTGCTGAAAAAAGTGATGACTGAAGAAGAGTATTTAGCTTATGAAATGGTTTCTGGATTTAGAAATGAGTACATTGATGGTAATCTCATTGACCGCTCAACAGAGAGTCCTGAAAATAGTGAGGTTTCAAAAAAAATTGCATTGTTATTAAGTAACCAAGTAAAAGACCAATCTTTATACTTTTTCACTCAAGCTATTAAGGTCAAGCTACCAGGTGGTAATTATTATTTTTATCCAGATTTGGTTATTTCTCGCGAGCAGCCTTCAACAACAAAAAATATAATTGATTCGCCATTGCTTGTTGCTGAAATCTTATCAATCGAAAACCGGCATTTTGATATGTTCGACAAATTTTTCCAATACCAGAAAATTCCTGACCTCAAGTATTGTCTAATTATAGAACCCATTAAAAAGATTATTTGGCTGATTGAAAAGGATGAAATAGGAGATTGGACCACAGAGGTTTATGATATTACGGATGGAAACATTTACCTGAAATTCTTGAAGATGGATTTAAATATTTCTGCTGTTTTTAAGTGAGACAAACTGTTGCAATTTAGTATTACCCAAACAATTCACATTAGATTTGCCGCATGCTCCTTCGCCTGCAAATCCGCAATTACGCCATTATTGATGAACTCGGAATTGATTTCGGGCAGGGTTTAAATATTATTACCGGTGAAACCGGCGCCGGAAAAAGCATCCTGATGGGCGCGCTTGGCCTGGTGCTGGGCAAGCGGGCCGATACTTCGGTTTTGTATGAACCCGGTGAAAAATGCTTTGTTGAAGCTACATTTAGTTCAAAAAACAACCCGGCGCTCAAAAGAGTGATGGAGGAACTTGAACTGGATGAGGAAGATTCGCTGCTGCTCCGGCGGGAGATAGCCCCCAACGGTAAAAGCCGGAGTTTTGTAAATGACACCCCCGTAACCTTGCAGGACCTGAGGCGGGTAGCTTCTTTATTAGTTGACCTGCACCGCCAGTTTGATACGCTTTCGCTGAGCGACGACGATTTTCAACTCCAGGTATTGGATGCCCTGGCCGGCCATCAAAACAAGCTGGACGAATACCAGCAGGCTTACCAGCTTTGGAAAAAAGCGGATAGTGAATATAAAAAGTTAAAAGAGCAGCAGGAATCCACTGCAAGGGAAATGGATTATACCCGTTTTCTTTTTAATGAGTTGGAAGAAGCAGGCTTGCAGCCCGATGAACTGGAACTGCTTGAAAATGAGGTTAATCTGTTAACCAATGCTGAAACGGTAAAAGCATCGCTGGTGCAGGTGAGTTTTGAGCTCGATGAAAATGACCCTTCATTGGTGCAGCAGGTAAAGCATTTGGCATCTGTACTATCCCAAACCGGGGCCCAATTACCGGGTTTGAACGAACTGAACGATAGGTTGCATTCGGTACACATTGAATTACAGGATATTGCGCGCGAACTTTCGAGGATGAATGACCGGGTTTCGCTTGACCCGGAGCGATTGGAAATTGCCCAGGAAAGGCTTTCGTTGGGGTATAAGCTCCTTAAAAAGCATAACGCCACCACTACCTATGATCTGCTGGCATTGCAGGAAAAGCTTGGTGAAAAGCTCCTGCAATTTGACAATACAGATGAGCTTCTGACAAAGAAGCAAAAGGAGGCAACGGTGCATTTTGAAGAAGCCAAAAAACTTGCGGTCGGCTTGTCATCAGGCCGGAAAAAGGTTATAAAAGCATTGGAAACCACCACCAACCAGTACCTCGCCCAAATGGGAATGCCCAATGCCAGTCTGAGAGTAGTTTGTGAGCCGCTTAGCGAAATGGAGGGGCAGCCTATTCTCCAGCTTCATGGATCCGACAGGGTGCAAATACTTTTTGATGCCAACAAAACCGGTCGTTTTGAGCCGATAGAAAAAGTAGCGAGTGGGGGCGAACTTAGCCGTTTAATGCTGGCTATAAAGGCGCAGGTAGCCAGGAGCATCCAATTACCCGCGCTCATTTTCGATGAAATTGATACCGGGATAAGCGGGGAGGCAGCCCGCCAGGTGGGTTTGCTTATGAAAGAGCTTTCGGACAACCACCAGGTTATTGCCATCACCCATCAACCCCAGATTGCAGCCAGGGCCCATACCCATTATTTAGTATATAAGCAGGAGGCGAACGGCGCCGTAAAAACCCGGCTACGCAAGTTGGATGAGGCACAAAGGGTGGAAGCCATCGCCAGGATGCTTGGTGGTGAGGCCCTTACAGACAGCGCCCGCCAGATTGCCCGTGAAATGGTGGAAACTGCCTGAACGATATTGACCTTCACATCCTCCTTGCGGGAGAGTGGGTCACTCACCTAAAAACTGGCTTTGGTCAGGCAGCCTGATCTCAACCACACCACCATCGCCTTCGAGCACGCACTGGCAGCCGAGACGGCTGTTCAGCCGGGGGTTTACCGCGCGGTCAATAAAATCCTCTTCGCGGTCGGTAATATCGGGCAGGTGTTCTTCGCCACTTTGCACATACACATGGCAGGTGCTGCAGGCGCAAACCCCGCCGCAGTTATGGTGAAGGTCAATATTGTTTTTCAGCGCAATTTCAAGAATGCTGTCGCCGGCTTCTACGTTTTCAAGCGTTACCGGTTCAAGCCCTTTTTCCTCAAATGTAAAATGAATGGTGTACATGCTATATTAAGTCTCTTTTCGTAATCGGGCGGCAAAAATAGCCGACTTCGGGCAAACCATCAGTTGAATAACCCCTGAGAAGATAAATTGGTTGCCCGGGCCGAAAAAATTCCGGGTATAATAAATTGAAATATTTTATTGTGTATATTGGGTGGAAATATTTCTTTTGCCGCTGCTTATTTGAGAAAACGATGAACAATTTACAATCGGAACAGAGGGTGTGAACCCGAAGGCTTCGATTGTTTGCCAGGGGGCTTCGCGTAAGCGGGGCCCCTATTTTTGGGGTTTATCTTTCATATAGTAGCGGCCAATAGCATCGGAAAGCAGGTGGTAAAGCGCTGCAGATTCGGGCCGGTCGGCCAGCAAATCAAGGTGTTTCTCCATGGTGGAAAAGTCCCCCCGCAGCGCCGGGCCGGTTTGCATGGCAGCGGGTGGGTAGGTTTTCAACCGCTCCACCGTATGCTCCATCAGCGGCAGCAACATGTTAAAATCAACCCCCTTTTCCCGGCATATTTCCCAGGCTTCGGTAAACAGGTAGTTGGTAAAATTGTTGACCCAAACCGCAGCAAGGTGCAGGTTCAGCCGCTGAACATCATTAGCAACAGCAACTTTTGGCGAAAGGGTAGCGGCAAAATCCATCAGCAGGGTTTTATCTTCCGGGGTATTGCCATCCACAAGGAAAGGTATATGTGCCGCCGGGGTTTCCTCTGCCCGAAGGCTTTGCAGTGGATACAGCACCCCGAAATTTTGCGCCACACCGGCCAACGCCAGCATGGGTACGGCTCCTGCGGTATGCACCACCATGCCTTTGGGCAGGGAAAGGTGTTGGTGCAGGGCCGGCAGAAAGCCATCCGGCAATGCTGCAATGTAAATATCAGCCTTGTGTGTGATAGCCTCCCAGGAATGAACAGGCTCGGCACCCAGGGCTTCGGCAAGTTTTTTCGAGGAATCAGGGTTCCGTCCATATACCTGCAACACGGAATGCCCTGCTTTAAGGCAGAGCTGCCCGATGGCTGTGGCGGTGTTCCCGGAACCGAGGAGGGTGATTTGCATTTGTTTTTTTGCCTGATAGGTAGAAGAATGTGACTTAAAAATACTTAACCCAGAATCGTCAACTCATCAATTCTGTCGAAATGTTTTCTGTTTAAAGTTGCAATGGGTAAGTTATGAGTTAGGGCGGTCGCCGCAATCAATAGGTCAGCAAGGTCTATTTGTTTCCTTTTTCTTTTTAATCCAATATTTATTTGAACAGCGGTATCCACACAGGCTTCATCTAGCGGCAACACAACAATCGTTTGAATAACGCTATCCCAAAAACTTAATTGGCCTGGGGTTGCGCCCGAAAAAATTTCATACTTCGTTATAGCAGATATAGCAAACTCATAACCTTTTTGTATTAAACCAACCCAAACTGAATTTGATTTATCCGTCTTGCGGTAATAGTCAATAAGAATAGAAGTATCTACCAAAATTATTTGGTTCGCCATTGGTTGATTGCTTTTCTATTTTTTTCAATCCTTTCCA
>CAYUGH010000046.1:11136-32905 GCA_964444195.1 uncultured Chitinophagaceae bacterium | reverse complement strand
GGAACGATAGGTGCAAAGGCAAGTAACAAGCAGACTACGCGGCCGCTTTGGTATTAAAGCTTACCATCCAGTTAATGCCAAACTTATCGGTAAACATGCCAAAATAATCGCCCCAAAAGGTTTCATTCATAGGCATGCCAACTTTGCCGCCATCCGGTAAACCGGCGAACAACCTGTCGGCTTCATCCCGGCTGTTGGTGCTGATGGAAATGGGAAAATTAGTTCCCTGCGAAAAGGCCGCAGACCATTCGTCTCCAATATCGCTGCCCATTAACATGGTTTCATTGCTGATGGGCAGCGTTCTTCAGCTTTTTTCCAACCATTTCTTTTTCTTCAGTGCTGGCTTTTCAATGGCGAACCAGGATGCTATGCCAAACATCAAAGCAATTATGGTTGACAACAGGATATGCAACCCCACAGGAAAATGGTAACCCGCATACAAAAGAATAACCTGTTGAACCGGAAAAGCATACAGGTACAGACCGTACGAAAAGTCAAATCCCTTTAAAGAAATGATCGCCCGGCTTTTGCCAAAACCGATAACGACATAACCTAAAAAAACGGAAAGGAAAAATGGAAATACTAAGGAATGACGGGTAAAAAAGGCAATCAACAAAAGCGAGCCCGCAACTAACCAATGGAAAATGATCTCTTTCCTGAAAACATAAAGCAGGGTTCCTATATAAAAGTAAGTGCCAAAGTTTACATAGGAATCAGTATCGAAACCCTTGATTGATAGAGAATTGGCTTTCATCCAAATCCCTATGGCTTCAAACACGAGGAATAACGCCAGTAGTAACCATTTCCTGTTGAGCAAGGTTGCCGCACCGGCCAGCATCAGCAGCAGGTAAAATTTCACTTCTATTAAAATGGTCCAAAGCGAGGCGTTTACACTTTGGTCGTCAAGGGTTTTAAAAACCCCTGGAAGGGTGAACTGATTCACAATGAGGGTGCTGTTTTTGAAGAAGTAACCCCAGGTTTCTTTTTGGGTGAAATATTCCCCCAAGGGCAAAGTACCCACGAAGGCGCCCATGATCACACAAACAAAATTTACCACTACCAGGGCCGGAACTATACGTAAAAACCTTTTCCACAGGTAATGCCCGTACGATTTCGATTGCAGCAGGCTTTGGGTAACTAAGTATCCACTGATAGTAAAGAATATGTACAAGCCAATTTCGCTGGGGATGATAAAATAGCCCGAAACCCGGATGCCAGGTTGTTCCAATCCTTTATTCAGGATACCGAAGGAGTGAGAGACCAGTACAAAGAAAGCGCCCAACAACCGGAGCACATCGAAGTTGTTGGCGTGCTGGTTGCCCTGTTGTATTGTTGGAGGTGGTTCGGCTGGCATGGTGGCCGCAAATGTTCGGCTTTTATTTGTAAAATCAATTGGCTAACAAAGTATGGCCTGAGAAAATGACCGGCATTAGTTGGAATTTGGGATTTTATGTTCTTAAAAATTTCCTTCCCCGGGCAACCCTTTATCTTTAAACCGCATTTAAGTAAAAAACAAGAAGCGACCACTGCATGGAGATGAGCAAGCTACTTACGGAATTGAAGCAGCAGCAGGAAAAGGCGCAGCGTTTGCTTTTTGAGCGGCAGGGAAAAAATATGTATGCACTTTGCCGCAGGTATTTGTCGCCTGCCGAAGAAGCGGAGGAAGCGATGATGAATGGTTTTCTGAAGATATTTAACGGGGTAAAAGGAACCAGTTTTGAAAATGAATCGGCTTTTGCAGGTTGGATGAGGCGCATCATGGTGAATGAATGCCTGCAGCAACTCCGCAAAACCCACAGTTTCCTGGTGATGACAGATGTGGCTGAGGACGATAAGGCGGATACCCTTTCGCCCGAACTTACACTGAATGCCAAAGAGCTTTTTGCCATGATTGAAAACCTGCCCACGGGCTATAGAACTGTTTTTAATTTATATGTAATTGAAGGCTATACCCACCGCGAAATTGCAGATATGATGCGGATAAGTGAAGGGGCGAGTAAAAGCCAGTTGAGTAAGGCAAGGGCCAAGCTGGCGCAATTGTGGACACAAAAAAATGAATTTTATGGATTGGGAAAAGCAAGATAATGAACTCCGGAAGTTAATGCAGGGGCCGGATTTTTTGCCAGATAGTGAAAACTGGGATGCAAACGGTGCCTGGCAAAAACTCATGGGGAAAAAGCAACCTGCCAAACAAAGGATTGCACCTATCTGGATGCGTTGGGCAGCAGCGGCTTGTGTGGTTGGGTTGTTAGGAATGGGTTATTGGATTTTGCAAACCAATCATAAAAGCATTCAACCGGATGGAGAAACCGGCAGGCAAAATGTTGTACAGCCAAATGGTTTAGTTGAGCAAAAGATTTCGGAGCCAGATAGTAAGAAACAATTGCCCTCCATTTCAACTTTAAACGAAAACACTGCGGGGATAAAAAATGAAACCGCGAAGGTTGAAAATAGTAAATCGAAAAATATTGAAAAAGATAACGCGAATAAACCGAAGGGCAAACCTGGTTCAGTTGAACTAAATAAAGATGTTACTGCCGGTAATGAAAAGAACCTCTTGAGCACAAGCGATAAATTATCCAACATAGCGGATCCTGAAAAGCAAGCCTTGACAGTAATTATTCCCGCTGAACCCGAACCTTTATCAATAGCTGTGGTTCCGGCGCCTGTTGCCAAGCCCAAAATAAGGGTGGTTCATTATAACCAGCTTAGTGGCAACCAGTCAACATCGCCACCGGTTTTTGTACAAACCAAAAAGAACCAAAGCGAATGGGAAGGCCTTGCTTTGCAAGCTGCCACTACCCGCAAAGAACCAACCTTTCAATTAAAAATTGATATATCTCCCGCACCTAAAAAATCACTGTAAACTATGAAGAAACAGATCCTTGTATGGCTGCTCGCAGGAGCGGCAGGCAACTTTCATGCCTTTGCGCAACCCTATTTCATTCCGAATGCCACACCGGTTTCGCAAACGGTATTCAGCCCCTCAGAACCGGGTAAACTGCAATGTAATTTTTTTGTATGGCTGCCTGAAAAGAACCGTATCTGGTTCGACCTTGCCTGGGCCGATCAGTTAACGAAGTTGCCCGATGTGGATTCATTGATCGTTCAAACTGCAAAACTGCTGGAGCCTATGATGGATTCATTTTCGGCAGATGGCTGGGTAAGGAAAATTGAATTGGATGTTACCCAAAAACCGGCATTATTCAGGGTGATAACGTATACCGATAAGCCTAAATCATTTTCAAATTTGGAGGGTGAACTGGTCCAGGTAAAGATGGACCAGGATACCATCCGGATAAAAGTGATCGAGGGAAAGGGTAACACTTCTTACATCAATCTTTTGGTGAACAATATTGCAGATATCGGGAATTTCCCTCCCGATGCCGGCAAACGGTCATTGGAAATGATTAGCAAGGCCGTTAAGAAGAATTATGAGTTTCCTATTAAAAACAACCCCCGGCATGAATACTATGCCGTTTTCAACCTTGAAACGGGCGAACTGGTTTCGCCTAATAATTACCATGCTATCCGTTCGGGTAGCGATCAGCTTGAAATAACCCTGTTGAAACCTTCCTTATTATATGCGAGGGGTACTGCTTTTACTGCTTTTTCTTTTGGGGCAGATTTCAACTATTTTAAAACCAGGGGGCCAAAAGGATTCAGGATAGGGATAGGAATGTATTGGGAGCCGCAATTCTCCTTTAGCAGTGATACTTCTAATAAAATTAAAACGTCGAGAAATGATTTTTTGACGTTCAGGATTACTGAAACCCCGATAAAGCCTTATTCGAATTTTGAGTTGATAACAACCCTTTCGGTTGGCTATCTTATTCGCAGAAAGGAAAATTACTTCGAAAAAAATACTTTTAAGGTCGGATTACCCGGAGTGGCTTCAGGCAAATTGCATCTTGAACCTGAATTGTACTTCAATGATTTTCTTAAAAATGTAAGCCCCGGGATACGGTTGAGTTTGAAGATTCTGTAGAGGTTTTGGGCTCCAGTTGTCAGGTCTTTCTGATATTTGTGGTATGGTTTGGCACACATGCCGATTATGACAGAATTGATACAAAAACAGTTAGATATGTTAAAGCCAATAAGGACTGAGCAACAATACGAAGAGATGCTGGAAAGGGTATATAACCTGATGCAGCAAAACATTGAGGCTGATACTTCTGAATCAGATGAACTTGAGGTACTTTCCATACTGATCAAGGATTATGAGCAGGAGAATTTTCCAATACCCAAGCTCCATCCAATTGAGGCGATCAAATTCAGAATGGAACAAATGAATGTATCTGATACTGAACTGTCCGAAATATTGGGGCATCGTTCGCGAAAATCTGAAGTGCTTTCCGGTAAAAGAAAGTTGAGCCTGAGTATGATTCGTAAACTTAGGGAGAGGCTTCAAATACCGGCAGAAGTTTTAATTCAGCCATATTAGTTGTCATTTTCGATGTCTTTTATTTTTAAGCATTTGTAATTGCTTAAAACAGTTGACCTTACTCAAACAGCACTCCCATATTCGCCCCCGGTCTTTTCTTTCCCAAATGCTCGTAAGCCTTGGCAGTTACCTCGCGGCCGCGCGGGGTGCGCTGCATAAAGCCTTCCTGTATCAAAAAAGGTTCGTACACTTCTTCAAGCGTTCCCGATTCTTCGCCAACAGCAGTGGCAATGGTAGTAATGCCCACCGGGCCACCCTTGAATTTCTCAATGATGGTGCTAAGTATGCGGTTGTCCATTTCATCCAGCCCGTGTTCATCCACATTCAGGGCTTTTAAAGCATGTTGGGTTATGCCAATATCAATTTTTCCATCATTTAAAACCTGGGCAAAATCGCGTACACGGCGCAGTAGCCCGTTGGCAATACGCGGGGTACCCCGGCTGCGGCGGCTGATTTCACCGGCAGCCGCTTCGTCAATCTGTGTTTTTAAAATGCCGGCTGCACGAAGCACGATCTTTTTCAAAACTTCGGCATTGTAATATTCCAGCCTGCTTTTAATGCCAAAACGGCTGAGCAGGGGAGCGGTAAGCAGACCGCTTCGGGTGGTGGCACCAATCAGGGTAAACTGGTTAAGGTTGAGCTGAAAACTGCGTGCGCTGGGTCCGCTGTCAATCATAATGTCGATGCGGTAATCTTCCATGGCGCTGTACAGGTACTCTTCCACCACCGTGCTCAGCCGGTGGATCTCATCAATAAACAGCACATCATTTGTTTCGAGGTTGGTCAGCAAACCGGCAAGGTCGCCGGGCTTTTCAATCACGGGCCCGCTTGTTTCCTTGATGTTCACCCCGAGTTCGTTGGCCACAATGCGGCTGAGCGTGGTTTTGCCCAAACCGGGCGGGCCATGAAAGAGGATATGGTCTAAAGCTTCACCCCTTATTTTGGCAGCCTTTATAAAAATGACGAGGTTCTCAATCAATTGCGGCTGCCCGCTGAAATCATCAATCTGCTGCGGGCGTATGGTGTTCTCAAATTCTTTATCGTTTGGCGAAAGCTTGCTTTTATCCGTTTCGAGGTTGGTATTTGCCATAGGTCAAAAGTATGATTTACGATTTTAGATTTACGATTTAGCCTGCCGGACGGGTATCAGTCCAACTAAAAAAAATCCCGTAAGCATTTTTCATGAATACGGGATAAATATTGTCGGAATCAAATCCACCACCAGGGGGCAGGGGGTCACTCCTTCTCCACCAACCTGAACCCATTTCCGTGAATATTCACGATCTCGAGGTTTTCGTCGTCTTTCAGGTATTTGCGCAGCTTGGCAATATACACATCCATGCTGCGGCCATTAAAGTAGGTATCGCTTCCCCAGATTTTCTTCAGCGCTTTCTCGCGGGGGAGCAGGTCGTTCTTATGCTCGGCCAGCATGCGCAGGAGCTCATTTTCCTTGGGGCTGAGGGTCAGCTTTTTATCCTCAAAGGTCAATTCGCGCAGCTTGGGGTTAAAATGGAAACCACCAAGGTCAAATTCCATATTCTCGGCTTCCTTGGTCATTTCCTCGTTGCGCTTAAGGATAGCTTTTATTTTATGCATCAGCACTTCGCTGTCGAAAGGCTTGGTAATATAGTCATCTGCCCCCAACTTATAGCCCTGGATGATGTCTTCTTTCATGGTTTTGGCGCTCAGGAAAAACAAGGGAATATCAGGGTCCACATCGCGGATTTCTTCAGCAAGCGTGAATCCGTCCATATGCGGCATCATTACATCAAGCAGGCAGATATCGAATTTCTCGCGCTGAAAAGCTGCCAGCCCGAGCCGCCCGTCGCGTTCGAGCACTACATCATAATCATTGAGTTCAAGGTAATTTTTAAGCACCATTCCCAGGTTGGTATCATCTTCGCAAAGAAGAATGCGGTATTTTTTAGTATCCATACGGTTTCTTTTGTTTACAAATTAAAGGTGCTTTCACTATGAATGCGTAAAAGATTTTGTTAAGGGTGGCGCTTTGGTTGTAAAATGATTTGATTATAAGGGTTCATACGCATGCTTTGGCGGGCCAAATATAATTTGAGGGCAATATGCAGGGTGTTGGCCTGCCGTTTTTGCTGAACCCCTATAATCCTGTATTTTCGAACCTGATGGAATTGATTTTACCTGAAATAAAAACATACAATCTTACGGAAGAGCAGGAAAAAAAAGAGATCCTGCGACATTATCGTGCGCTTTTACGGGTGCTAAAACCCAAGCTGAAACCCGGCGACCGCGAAATGGTACGCCAGGCTTTTGAAATGTCGGCCGAGGCGCACAAAACCATGCGTCGAAAAAGCGGCGAACCCTACATTCTGCACCCCATTGCCGTAGCCATGATTTGTGTGGAGGAAATTGGTCTTGGGGTGCGAAGTACTATTTGTGCGCTGCTCCACGACACGGTAGAGGATACTGAAATTATGCTGGACGACATTCAGCGTGAATTTGGCAACGAAATAGCACGGATTGTGGACGGCCTGACCAAGATCAGCAACGTCATTGATGCCAATTCCTCTCAACAGGCAGAAAATTTTAAGAAGATACTCCTTACCCTGACCGATGATCCGCGCGTTATCCTGATTAAGCTTGCCGACCGTTTGCACAACATGCGCACCCTCGACAGCATGAAGCGTGAAAAGCAGTTGAAAATTGCCAGCGAAACGGTTTGGGTGTATGCCCCGCTTGCCCACCGCATGGGGCTTTATGCCATAAAAACCGAAATGGAAGACCTCGCCATGAAGTACATGGAGTCCGAGTCTTATAAAGATATTGCGCAGCGACTGGCAGAAACCAAACGCGAAAGGAGCCGGTACATCAATGAATTCATCCGGCCGCTCCGCGAGAAACTGGAGCTTGCCAGCCTGAATTTTGAAATTTACGGTCGGCCCAAAAGTATCCACAGCATCTGGAACAAGATCAAGAAAAAGGGTGTAAGCTTCGATGAAGTGTACGACCTGTTTGCCATACGCGTTATCCTTCATTCTCCCCCCGAGCAAGAACATGCAGATTGCTGGAAGGTGTACAGCATTATTACCAGCGAATACCAACCCCAGCCCGAACGCATGCGCGATTGGCTGAGCCGCCCCAAAAGCAATGGCTACGAAGCCCTTCATACCACGGTAATGGGCCCGCAGGGTCGTTGGGTAGAGGTTCAGGTTCGCAGCGCCCGCATGAACGAAATAGCCGAAAGGGGTTTGGCAGCGCATTACAAATACAAGGAAGGCTCTTCGCACGAGGACCGTTTTGACAAATGGTTTCAGCAGATACGTGATGTAATGAGTACACAGGATACGGATACGGTTGATTTTCTCAACGATTTCAAAACGAGTTTCCTGGTCGAAGAGATTTATGTGTACACCCCCCGTGGTGATGTAAAAATGCTTCCCATTGGAAGTTCAACACTTGATTTTGCATTTTCCATCCACAGCGCTGTGGGGGCAAAAACAATTGGCGCCAAGGTGAACCATAAACTGGTGCCGCTGAACCATAAGCTCCGCAGCGGCGACCAGGTAGAGATTATTACCAGCAACAAGCAAAAACCTACCGAGGACTGGCTGAACCATGTGGTAACAGCCAAGGCTAAAAGCAAAATAAAAGACGCGCTGAAAGAGGAAAAGCGCAAGGTGGCGGAGGAAGGCAAATACACGCTTCAGAAAAAACTGGAGGGTATGGGCGCTACGCACGACCGTGCCAATATTGAAGTGCTGGTACAGTATTTTAAGCTTCCGTCAGCGCTTGATTTGTGGTTTGGCATTGCCGTGAAAACCATTGACCTGAAAGACCTGAAGCTGTTTAATGTAGTAGGCGACAGGCTGGAAGCCCCCAAACCTGTAAGACCGGTTTTTGAACCCAAACACCATGAAGGAGAAGCGGCTACCAAGCCCGGGAAAGATACCGAACTGATTATTTTTGGTGAAAGCAGCGACCAGATCAAATATACCCTTGCCAATTGCTGCAAACCCATTCCCGGTGATGACGTGTTTGGGTTTGTAACAGCCACCGAGGGGTTGAAAATCCACCGTACAACCTGCCCGAATGCCGCCCGCCTGCTTGCCAATTACGGGCATAGGGTGGTAAAAACAAAGTGGGCAAAAAACAAGGAAATTTCCTTTCTTACCGGGCTACGCATTATTGGAATGGATGATGTAGGGATAATAAATAAGATAACCAATATCATCAGTGGCGAAATGCGCATTAATATTGCAGCCTTAACTATTGAAAGTTTTGATGGTTTGTTCGAAGGGATCATCAAGGTTTACGTGCACGACAAGGAAGAATTGGAAATGCTGGTGGAAAAGCTAAAGGGGCTCAATGGGATTGAAACAGTGGACAGGTTTGAGCCTGAAGAAACGAAATGACATTTATTATTTATTGTTTATTATTTATGGTTGGTTTGAGGATAGAGAATGGAGTGAAATTGATAGAATTTTGGAATTGATGCGGGTAAACAGAACAATAAACAATAAATTATAAACAATAAACAATGATTCGATTTGCTTGCAAAAAACATATGAAGGAACAACCGCATGAATGAAAATATTACAAGTCCTGTTCAGCAGTTTCAAAGTGAGGTCGGGCTTAAGTTCCAGTTGTACAACAGCTTGTTTACCAGCCTTCCTTTTCACAGGATTGAAAAGACCGGTATCCTGCTGGCGCTGTTTCTTACAAACTGTGAAGAGGGATTTGCGCGCGGGCAAAGTCCGATGCAGATAATAGACGAATTTTTTAAGAATCATACCCATATAAAGAACGAAACCGACAAGCTGGATTTGCTCTTCAGGTTTGTTCAATATGCCGAAAGGCAGGTGGTGCTTTTTGATGCGCTGGAGGATTCGGCCTTTTCCAAAACCCACGATATGACCGGGCCCGGAACGCTGAAGCAGCTTCAAACCCAGGTTATACAGGAAGGCCGGATGAATGTACTGGCTGAAAAATTGAAATATTACAATGTGCGTATGGTGCTTACCGCGCACCCCACCCAGTTTTACCCGGGCGAAGTACTCGGCATTATCAATGATTTAAGCAAGGCCCTTCAAAGCGACAATACCGCGCAGGTAAATATGTACCTGCAGCAGTTGGGCAAAACACCTTTTTTCAAAAACGAAAAGCCTACCCCATACGATGAGGCCATCAGCCTTATTTGGTACCTTGAAAATGTATTTTACCATGCTGCCGGAAGGATGCGCAGCTTCCTGAAAACCACTTTAAAAGAGGCCATCAGCCATTCCAACCCTGTTATCCAAATGGGTTTTTGGCCGGGTGGCGACCGCGATGGCAATCCATTTGTGAGTGTTGATATTACCTTGAAAGTGGCCAATGCCCTGCGCACCGGGGTGTTGAAATGCTATTACCTTGATGTAAGAAAACTCAGGCGCCGTCTTACGTTTAAGGGGGTTACCAAACCGCTTGCCGAACTGGAGAATAAGCTGTACGAAAACGTATTTATTCCCGGCAACCGAACCTTGCTAAGCCAGCAGGAACTAATCAAAACCCTGCTCGGGGTAAAGAAAACCCTGCTAAGCGATCATAATGGATTGTTTAACGGCCTGGTTGAAAACCTCATCAGCAAAATCGAGGTATTCGGGCTGCATTTTGCTTCGCTCGATGTTCGCCAGGACAGCAGCGTGCATGAAGCCATGTATAAAAAACTGGCCGGTGCGGGCATGCTTCCCGAAGGATACCTGCAAATGGATGCGGATGCCAAACTGAATGCGCTGGCTACCATGGCTCCCCAAAAAGCAGATGGAACTGTGTTGACAGATTCAGTACAACTCGACACGTTTAAAATTCCCGAAGCCATTGCTGAAATTCAGGCCTATAACGGCGAACCCGGTTGCCACCGCTACATCATCAGCCAGTGCAACAGTGCATTGAATGTAATGGAAGTGTATGGCCTGTTCCTGTTAAACGGGGTAGAACCCGAAAATATTCATGTGGATATAGTACCGCTGTTTGAAACCATCGAAGACCTGCGCAATGCCGGCCCGGTGATGGAGCAACTGTACAATTTACCAGCCTATCGCGACCATCTTGCGCAGCGCGGCAACCGCCAGACCATTATGCTGGGTTTTAGCGATGGCACCAAGGATGGCGGCTACCTGATGGCCAACTGGAGCATTTACAAGGCCAAGGAAGAGCTAACCGCGCTGTCGAGGCATTACGATATGGTCGTATTGTTTTTTGATGGCAGGGGAGGTCCCCCATCGCGCGGGGGCGGAAAAACCCATAAATTTTACGCCAGCCTTGGGCAAAACATATCCAACCGCGAAATTCAGCTCACCATCCAGGGGCAAACGGTGAGCTCAAACTTTGGTACGGTGGATGCCGCCCAGTTCAACATGGAGCAATTGATGAATGCCGGGATTTCAAATACCCTGTTCACCTCAAGGCTTACAACCCTTGAAAAGAACGAGGAGGCGATCCTGTCGGAACTTGCTGCAACCAGTTTCAATACCTATGTGGCGTTGCGGAACACCCCGGGTTTTATGGATTACCTGAGCCATACCAGCCCGCTTCGCTTTTATGGGGAAACCAATATAGGCAGCCGCCCGGCCAAGCGGGGTGGAAGCAGCAAGCTCACCCTCAAGGACCTCCGTGCCATCCCGTATGTGGGCTCCTGGAGCCAGATCAAACAGAATGTAACGGGTTATTACGGGGTAGGCTCGGCGCTAAAGCAAATGGAGGAAGCGGGCCGCTGGAAAGAGGTGCAGGAGCTTTACCAGAACTCGTTGTTCTTTAAAACATTGATAGACAACTGCGAAATGGCTATGACCAAAACCTTTTTCCCGCTGACGGCATTTTTGGCCGACAACCCGCTGTACGGCCCCATCTGGAAAAAGATTTTTGCCGAGTATGAATTGACCCGGAAAATGGTGCTCAACCTGAGCGGGCAAGCCGAATTAATGTCTGATTACCCGGTAGAAAGGATGTCGGTAATGATGCGGGAACGTATTGTGCTGCCCCTGACCACCATTCAGCAATACGCCATTTCAAGGCTTCGGTATATGGAAGAACAGGTAATTGACCTGCCGGTGAAACCCAAGTACGAAAAGCTGGTGATGCGCTGCTCATTTGGCATTATTAATGCCGGCCGCAACAGCGCCTGATGAAATGCTTAAAATAAATAGCCAATTCAATCGGGCGAAGCAAACAGGTCGTTGTACTTTTGCCGCTCATTATATTTTATTAACCCAATGATTGACGTAATTCTCGGCCTCCAATGGGGCGACGAAGGAAAAGGAAAGATTGTAGACTATTTTGCACCAGATTATGATATTATCGCCCGTTTTCAGGGTGGCCCCAATGCCGGCCATACCCTGTATGTAAAAGGCGAAAAAATTGTACTCCACCAAATTCCGAGCGGGGTTTTTCACCCACATACCATCAACCTGGTTGGTAATGGGGTAGTGCTTGATGCGGTAACGTTGAAACGGGAATGCGATTCTGTAGCCAAATTTGGGGTAGATGTAAAAACCAATATGTACATCAGTGAGCGAACCCACCTGATCCTTCCGGGTCACCGGGCGCTTGATAAAGCAAGTGAATTGCAAAAGGGCGACAGCAAGATTGGCAGTACCCTGAAAGGAATTGGACCTGCTTATATGGATAAAACCGGCCGGAATGGCCTGCGCGTGGGCGATTTGCTTGATAAAAGTTTTACCACCAATTATATTAAACTCAGGCTGAAACACCAGCGTTTACTCGATACCTACAATTTCCAGGAAGATATCAGCCAGTGGGAAGAGGAGTTTTTTGAAGCGGTTGATTTTTTGCGGTCGCTCAATATTGTAAACGGCGAATATTTTATTAATGACCATATTTCGAAAGGTAAGAGGGTGCTGGCCGAAGGCGCACAGGGCAGCATGCTCGATATTGATTTTGGAACCTTCCCCTTTGTAACCAGCAGCAACACCATTACCGCCGGCGTATGCAGCGGGCTTGGCGTTGCGCCGCAAAAAATTAAGGATGTACTCGGCGTAACCAAGGCCTATTGCACCCGCGTGGGTAGCGGCCCTTTCCCAACTGAATTGCATGATCAAACCGGTGAAGACCTTCGCAAGGCTGGAAGCGAATTTGGCGCTACTACAGGCAGACCCCGCAGGTGCGGATGGCTCGACCTGGTGGCGCTCAACTTTGCCTGTATGGTAAACGGGGTAACCAAGTTGATTATGACCAAGGCTGATGTTTTGGATACATTCGACCCGCTTGAAGTTTGTACTGCCTATAAAGTAAATGGGCAGGAAACCAGGGAAGTGCCTTTTCAAATGACCAGGGCGCAAATTGAACCCGTTCTGGAAACCTTTAAAGGTTGGAACATTGATACAACCAACGCAAAAAAACCTGAAGAATTACCGCCGGTCATGCAGCAATATATCGCCTTTATCAATCAATACCTTGGAGTGCCGGTAAGTTATGTAAGCAATGGGCCCGGGCGCGATCAGATCGTAAAAATGATGTAAAAGAGTCCAGGCCTCCCAGTTCTTAAAGCAATCTTTTTTATCGGGTACTAACCTAAGGGAAAAGTATTTCAAAAAAAATTTTGGAAGATTGGAGCGTACTACCAAATTTTACATCAGGTAACTATAAACCGAAACAATAAATGATACAGGAAACCATGATAACAACCCATGTTAATGCCGAAGGAAGGCTGGTTTTAGCCGACAATGAAATGAATTTGGATGATATGGAAATAGCTGTTTTGGAGGAAGAAGAAGAGCAGGAAGCATTTGAATACGGCGTTTCCGGATTGAAGGCGGCTGCCCGTAAAAAGGACGAGGAAGATGATGGAGACGATGATGATGCCGGCCCGGATGAAGAGGAAGAAAAGGATGATTGGGAAGAAGGTGAGGAGGAAGAAGATGATTGGGACCCTGACTTTGATGAATTTGATATACCCAAATCAACCAAAAAAGGAAAGGGCGGCAAAGAAGAGGAAGAAGAGGAAGCTAAGTTTGATGATGACCTGAATGAATTTGATGATTTGTTTGGTGATGGCGGCGATGATTTTGATGACGATGATGATTTTTAACAGCACTATTCCGATTGTATAAAACTTTCATATTTGAAGGTACATCAACAGGTGCCTTAACTATACAACAACTGCTGAGCCGGGCTTCCGCGTTTGGCAGTTGTTGTTTTCTGGATAATCTTTCGTATGAATCTGCGCTCCATCAATACGATTTTTTGCTGGGTGCGGGTGAAATCACAAGCCTTACGCTGGAACAAGCGGATGATTTTTCAGGACTGGATGCTTTTCTCAAAGTGAATAGCGGCCGCTGGGTTTTCGGGCATATTTCATACGAACTTTCAAAAACCATTCATGGCATAATATCCCATAAGCCAGATTCCATTGGGTTTCCAATCCTCCATTTTTTTGTGCCCGAAGTTTGTTTCAGGAAGGTGGAAACCGGCATTGAAATGATTATTCAGGGTGAACAGCATGAAATTGACTATTGGGTGAATTTTTTCTCAAGCCCTGATGCCTTCACAAGCCCTGGTGCGTGTCACACGCACCAGCACCGTCTCATTCACCCAACCCTTGGTGCGTGTCACACGCACCAAATCCAGGGCCTTGCCCCAATTCATTTGCAACCAAAACTTTCACGGGAAGAGTACACCGGAATTATTGAGCGGTTGCGGCAGCATATTCTGCGTGGGGATTGTTACGAAATAAACTTCTGCCAGGAGTTTTTTGCTGAAAATGTTTCTGTAAGCCCGGTGGAACTTTACCAGGCGCTGGCAAACCAATCGCCAAACCCATTCTCCTGTTACTACCGGCATGAAAATGCGCACCTGATGTGCGCCAGTCCTGAACGTTATATTACCCGCCGTGGTAACAAACTCATCAGTCAGCCTATTAAAGGAACAGCACCACGTCACTTGGGCGACCCCGACGCGGATGCGGCTGAAGCGCTTTCGTTGCGAAATAGCCCAAAAGAAGTCAGTGAAAATGTGATGGTTGTTGACCTCGTTCGGAACGACCTGTCGCGGGTTTGCCAAACGGGTAGCGTGCAGGTGGACGAATTATTTGGAATTTACAGTTACCCGCAGGTTCACCAGATGATCAGTACAATCAGCGGAGAACTGAGCCCGGATACATCGTTCAGCGATATTCTGAAGGCAACCTTCCCCATGGGAAGCATGACAGGCGCGCCTAAGTTGCGGGTGATGGAATTGATTGAGCAATATGAACCTTCGTGCAGGGGACTTTTTTCGGGCTCGGTAGGCTATATAGCGCCCAGTGGCGACTTTGATTTTAATGTAGTAATCAGGAGTATTTTATACAACCAGGAAAGCAGGTACCTGAGCTACCAGGTTGGCAGCGGCATTACCTGGTATTGCAATCCTGAAAATGAGTACGAGGAATGTTTGTGGAAAGCAGGCGCTATCAGGAAGGTGTTGGAAGTTTGAAGTATGAAATACCGAAATATGAAGTACGAAATACAAGGTACGAATTGGAAGCTACTAATTCCCAATTACTAATCGCCGGTTTACTTCTTTTTTACCGGAACAGAAGCCGATTTTGCAGCCGGGGCTTTAGGCTCTGGGAAACCTGCGGGGGTAGTGCTTACACTTTGAAGGCTGGCCATAATGCTTTGCTGTAAAATTTGGTATCGGGCATTATTAAACTGCAACATTTTCTCCTCCGGAAGCCTCAATTCATACCCTTCTTCCTCCTGAACCAGTTTATCGAAATTAGGGTTCAGCTTATTGAATTGGGCAATATCCAGCGAAAGCGAAGTGGTCAAAACCACAGAATTGTATTTTCCCTGGATCTTTTGAGTAGTGGTTCCTTCTATATGCTGGTTTGGGAGATTGGCACGTAACTGGCCGTTTTCACCAAAACTGCGGTTGATTGCGTTTGTGTTATCCTCAATAGCTTTTTCGTGCAGGGAAGCCAGTTCTTTTGAAGTAACCGTGGTTACTCCGCCTGTTCCCTCCATTACATAGTGTGTGCCAATAAACTTTTTTACGTGGTTCCGGCTTTCCAATGGCAGTGCATTTTGAAGCGTCCAGAAATCACGGCTACCTGTTCTTTTAATGGCATTGAAAACTTTGCCGGGGCCACTATTGTAAGCGGCAATTACAAGCAACCAGTCTCCGCCAAGCTGGTCATATAAAATTTTAAGATAACGGGCCGCTGCGTGGGTGCTGCGGTAATAATCGGTGCGGTCGTCGCGGGTGCTGTTTACCACCAGGCCAAACTGGCGGGCCGTTTCAGGCATAAACTGCCAGGGGCCGCGGGCTCCGGCCCAGCTTAGGGCTGAATTTTCCAGGTTGCTTTCAATAACGGCAAGGTATTTCAGTTCGGCAGGCAGGCCATAGCTAACCAATATATTATCCATCATCCTGAAGTAGGGCTTCGCCCAAACTTTCATGGATTCCAGGTAAGTTTTATGCTTGTCCATATATTCGTCGATATATGGAACTGCTTTGGGGTTAATCTGCAAGGTATAGGGCTCGGATGGGTTGAACATATCGCCTGCAAACAGGTTGCGGAAGCCTTTGGTTTCAATATCTGACTTTTTGGCTGCGGAATCTTTCTTGGCCCCTTTACTCTTCGGTTCGCCATCGGTAATACCGGCAAAAGCCCCGGCTGAACCTGCCATAAACCAAAGAATAAGCATTAAATTTTTCATACCTGTATCCCTGCCTTCCTGAAAAGTTATTTCAAAAAACGGCTTTTCTACTGTAAAATTATATGCTAAGGAGTATTCATTAACCCCTCAATATACATTCCAATTTGGTGCAAAGCTAACTCATTACCCTGATTTGTCATAACCTGGAGGCCAAAAGGCATGCCATTTGAATGTTTGAAACCCGGTATGGCTAGCCCTGGAATGCCGGTAAGATTGGCTAAAACAGTGTAAATATCAGCGAGGTACATGGCCACCGGATCGCCTTTATGCCCCCCAACAGGAAAAGCTGTGGTGGGGCTAACCGGCATCAGGATAGCATCGAAATCGCTGAAAACACTGGTGATTTGATTGAATAACAAACGACGCACCTGTTGTGCCTTCGAGAAATAGGCATCGTAATAGCCGGAACTCAAAACAAAACTGCCGAGAAGTATCCGCCTTTTTACTTCATTTCCAAATCCGCTGCTTCTGTTCAGCTTATAAAATTCTGTTAAATCATTGGTTGGTTGGGTATTTCTGTTCCCATATCGAACACCATCGTAGCGTGAAAGGTTGCTGCTTGCTTCGGCAGTCGTTAGAACATAGTATGCCGGAACGATGTAATCGAGCAGGTCGAACGGAACCGCTTCAACCGTATGCCCGGCAGCTTTCAGGGTATCAAAAAGGGTTAAAAAAACTGCTTTAATTTCAGGGTCGAGCCCTGGTAAGGAAAGCGTGGCATCGAGGTATGCAAAACGGTAAGTTTTACCGGGGGGAGCGGCATTTTCAGCCAGTTTTTCTATGGGGAGGTCCAGCGTTGTAGCATCTAGTTTGTCGTGGCCCGCCATAATCTCGTATAGCAGCGCAACATCTGAAACCTTCTTTCCAAATACGCCTATGCAATCAAAAGAACTGCCGTAAGCAATCAGCCCATAGCGGCTAATCCTGCCGTATGTAGGCTTCAGCCCAACCACACCGCAGAAATCGGCGGGTTGGCGTACACTGCCGCCTGTATCGCTGCCGAGGCTAAACATACATAAACCAGCCTGCACCGAAACTGCCGAGCCCCCTGAACTTCCACCCGGAACTTTTGAGGTATCCGCAGCATTCAAAGCCGGGCCCCAGGCAGAATTTTCATTACTGCTACCCATGGCAAATTCATCGCAGTTGCAAACCCCGATGATGATTACACCGGCATCAATAAGCCTTTGTACGGCTGTAGAAGTAAAAAGTGATTTGAACCCACGCAGCATGTTGGAAGATGCGGTAACCTCGTGGCCTGCATAGCACAGTACATCTTTTATCGTTATCACCAGCCCATGTAAGGGGCGCAAAGCTTTGCCGGATTGGATTTCGGCATCCAGCGCCAGGGCTGTTGCTTTGGCCTCTTCTGAAAAAACCTGAACCACTGCATTCAGGTGGCGGTTTTGTTCGATAGCCGAAAGGTAGAATACCACAGCTTCAGCGCAGGAAGTCTGGCCGTTTTGCAACCGTTGATGATAATCGTGGATGCCTGAAAAACTAAATAACATGCTGAGTTAAATGTTGCAAAAAAGGCAGAAACAGCCATAAAACCTGTACTGCTACTGCCTTTTCAAATGTTGCGGATGGATTTACCGGTTCTTTATTCTTTTGAATAACTGCCGCCGGATTTTTCGTTCATGCCTTCCTCAATTTCTTTCTTCACATTGTCTTTGGCATTTTTAAACTCGCTGATGCCACGACCAAGGCCGCGCATAAATTCAGGGATTTTTTTACCACCGAATAATATAAGGACGGCAATTACAATAATTATCCATTCTGAACCACCGGGCAGCGCAAGCAATAAATGTTGTAACATAATATTCAATTAAGAGAACAAAAGTAAGATATAATAATTTACGATTTTGGATTTATGATTTGCCAATGATGTTTTGGGTAGTTTTTGGGAAATCAGCGATCTGACTTTCAATGTTTGGGATTTGAAAATCAGGCGCCAAAGTTTTGAATTTATCCATTTGGGTGGTTTAGCGGTTGGTGTCCAACCAACCGCTAAACCGCTTGACCAGGCATAAACAGAAAAAGGAACCCGGCAGATGTCGGGTTCCTTTTTACTATAAGGTAAACAAAATTACTTGGTTGCCATGCGCTTTTCCTTAATACGGGCGCTTTTGCCGCTAAGCTCACGGAGATAGAACAGCTTGGCGCGACGAACCCTACCCACTTTATGGAGTAAAATGCCGTCGATATGTGGGCTATTAAAGGGGAAAGTACGCTCAACACCTACACCGTCGCTTATTTTGCGAACGGTAAAAGATGCGGTAGCACCTGTTCCCTGGCGCTTGATAACATCGCCTTTAAAGCTCTGGATACGGGTTTTAGCACCTTCCACAACCTTGTAATTAACTGTGATATTGTCACCTGCTTTGAAAGCGGGGAATTGCTTTACTTCGGCGAGTTGATCCTGAACGTATTTTACAGCCTGCTGACTCATGACTCTATTTTTTGGGACGGCAAAGGTAACGATGTTTGGGAAATGGGCAAAATTAATTTGGAATCCCGGTGAAATAAATAAGGAGGAATCAATGTCGTTTACTTAACAAAAAGTAAGTATTGGGGATAATAAAGATCTTTGACAACGATAATATTTCAATGGAGGTTTATATTTATACAGGGTTATAGAGCCATTGTAAGTTCAATTTGCCCTGTTTATTGTAAAAGTTTTCGTGAAACTATAATTAATGACGTAACAAAAACCATTGAAGATGAAAAATTCAGGCAAAGCAGCCGTTCAGAAGACGGCGGTAACGGGTTTTCCCGGAATCCAAAGATTACCTTTATTCATCTCATTGTTTTGTTGACACAAGGTCTTACCCGCTCTTTGCAACGGGAGCTTAACAGCTTTTACCAAAAGCTGCAGCAAATCCATGTTGTACGATATATTAAATCTTACTACACTCGATGGGCAGATGGGCAACTATGGAACCAGGGAGCGGGAACTGGTGAACCGGGCTCTGGAGGATTATAAAGCATCTCCTAATGATTTATTATTATTCGACTGCGGCTATCCAAGCCTGTCACTTATGTACAATCCCAGGCCAGGGGATTACATTACTGCATCAGAATGCGCGAAGACTGGTGGCTTGAAGTCAGGAAAATGCTGGCCGCAGGAGAAACGGATAAGGAAGTGGTTTTTGAACTTCCTAAAAAAGATCGTAAGGGAGTTGTCCCGCAATCCGACGGCAGTTATAAGATAGAATGCAGGCTGGTGGCGGTTTTGCTGCCCAATGGTGTGCAGGAAGTGCTTTGTACCTCGATATGCGATGAAACAGTATTGCCCTACGAATGCTTTGTTGAATTATATCACTTCCGGTGGAATATTGAGGAAGGATTTTAACTCATTAAAAGCAGAATCGGATTAGAGGCATTTTCAGGAAAAACCGCAATAGCCGTTCAGCAGGATTTCTTCGTGGCAATATTTATGATGACATTTATGATGACATTATCAGCTATGCTTGCCTTTCCTATTGACGAAAAATTAAGAGCAGAAAACCAAAATAGTGACCGCAAATATGCAAATAAGGTCAACAGAACAAATGCATTGGTAATGACGAAAGAAGTAGTGAGCAGTTTCTTCATCAAAAAGATAATCCAACCAGCCATTATGGCTATGGATAAAATTCTTGAATCAACGACGGAAATAATAAGGCCAAACAGGACATATCCCGGAAAAAAATTACAAAAAAACCACCATCAATGAACTACAAACAGTTGTAATCCTTAAGTAAACAACATTGAATTACCAATTGCTAACTCCCAATTATCAACTCCCTATCACCCCTGCAACGCACTCTTAATGCTCAACTCCCTGTATTGTTTTTCATCAATTTCACCAGGCGCATCCAGCATCACATCGCGGCCGGCATTGTTTTTGGGGAAGGCAATAAAGTCGCGGATGGTTTCGCTGCCGCCCAGGATGGAACAAAGCCTGTCGAACCCGAAAGCGATGCCACCATGCGGTGGCGCTCCAAACTCAAAAGCCCCAAGCAGGAACCCAAACTTTTCCTTTGCTTCTTCGTCGCTCATACCCAATGCTGCAAACATTTTCTCCTGCAGTTCGCGCTGGAAAATGCGGATGGAGCCGCCACCTATTTCATTACCATTCAGCACCATATCGTAAGCATTAGCCTTAATGCGGGCATACGGATGTTCAAGGTATTTATCGAGGTCTTCCACTTTCGGACCATTGTCGATCATGATTGAAATATCCGAAGGCTTGGGGCTTGTAAATGGATGATGCCGGGCTACCCAGCGACCCGCGCCACCGCCGTCTGTGTCTTCCAGCGCAAACTCGAACAGCGGAAAATCGAGCACCCAAAGCAACTTAAATTCATTTGACCTGCGCAAACCGAGGCGTTCACCCATCTCCAAACGGAGCGTACTGGCTGCCTTCCGGGTCAGTTCTTCCTTGCCTGCCAGCACCAGTATCAGGTCGCCTGCTTTTGCCCCCGCAGCTTCAGCAATGGCTTTGAGGCGGTCGTTGTCGTAAAATTTGTCAACACTGCTTTTGAAACTGCCGTCTGCATTGCAACGGATATTTACCAGTCCCTGCATCCCTATTTGGGGTCGTTTTACCCAATCGGTCAGTTCATCAATCTGTTTTCGTGTGTATTCTGCCGCACCGGGCACTGCCAGAGCAATTACAGTTTCGGCATTGTCAAACACGCCAAATCCCGCACCATTGATCAGGGCACTGCCATCCTGCTTATCGCTCAGCACATGTGCCGGCTTTTTCAGGTTGAGCAGGCGCATGTCAAAACGGGTATCCGGCTTATCATTTCCGTACATCCACAACGCATCATCGTAGGTCATACGCGCTACGGGTTCGTTATAATCAATTCCCTTAACCGCCTTGAAAATAAATTTGATCAGTCCTTCAAACATGTTCAGGATATCTTCCTGCTCCACAAAGCTCATTTCACAGTCAATCTGGGTAAATTCCGGCTGGCGGTCGGCTCGCAAATCCTCATCCCTGAAGCATTTTACAATCTGGTAGTAGCGGTCGTAACCACTTACCATCAGCAATTGCTTAAAGGTTTGCGGGCTTTGCGGAAGCGCATAAAACTGTCCTGGGTTCATGCGGCTGGGCACCACAAAGTCGCGGGCGCCTTCGGGTGTGCTTTTAATCAGGAACGGCGTTTCAAGGTCCATAAAGCTGTTTTGGTGCAGGTATTCGCGGGTGGCGCGGTTAACGGCATACCTCAGCTCAAGGTTTCGCTTTACCGGCCCGCGACGCAGATCGAGATAGCGGAATTTCATCCGCAGGTCATCGCCGCCATCGGTTTCCTCCTGTATGGTAAAAGGGGGAACAGCGCTTTTATTGAGTATTTTAAACTCCGAAACCGCTATTTCAACCTCGCCGGTAGGGATATTGGCGTTTTTATTTGTCCGCTCACGCACGTTTCCTTTAGCCTGTATTACAAATTCACGGCCAAGCGGGTTGGCATCAAGCTGATCCACAAGGCTTTCTGCAAAAACCAATTGGGTAATTCCATAGCGGTCGCGCAGGTCAACAAAGGTGATAGCGCCAAATTTGCGGACGGTTTGCACCCACCCGGCGAGGGTTACAGGCTGATTTTGGTTTTCAAGGCGAAGCTCGCCGCAGGTATGAGAACGATACATTACTTATTTACGATTT
>CAYUGH010000046.1:0-11036 GCA_964444195.1 uncultured Chitinophagaceae bacterium | reverse complement strand
ATTTACGATTTGGGGATCAGGGATTTATTATTTGAAATTGGCTCACGCATACAATACTTACTCTAAAGTCTATTTAACATTAACTTTTAACCATTTTCACTGTTCCCACGCTTTTCCCTATTCACCAATTCACTTATTGACTTATTGACTTATTGACTTATTGACTCACTTCACTCCCCCGTTGTCTTTAAAAAGGCGCGCAAAGATATGGAAGAAAGAAAGTTTTGCCTTGCAGTAGCTAAGAGTGGATAAAATGCGGGTTTGAGATGTGTTGTTAAGGTTGGTAGGAGCGGGCTTGTGGTAGTAGCAGAAAATGAGGCCAGGGGCGCTATAAGCCCCGGCGGGGCAACCTACGTTTCATTTTTTAGCCGTTTATCAAAGTTGAAAGCTTGCCGGTAAACAATCCGCAGCTCTTTAAAATCAGGGTGAAACGGGTTTACCAGGTAATTAAACTCCTGCTGAATGATGGCGCTGGGAACCTTGCACAAAAGGGTCTCATTTTTTTTCAGCCATTGACTGCCCATGGTTCGGGTAATCCCGGCTTTATTTTCCCAACCATCCACAAGTTTGTTTTCCCTGATAGTATGGCAACCTGTTCCCGGAGGCACAAAAAGAGTGAGTACGGTAAAATCAGCGAGTAATGATGCTCCTGAACGGTGTACTAAATTTTCCAAACAAGCTAATGCAATAGAATTAGCCGTATAAATCATCTGTTCTCCTTCGCGGTTCCATCGTCCTGCCCTTCCGGATGCCATTAGTTTATCGGCGAAATTGGTAATGCATATCCGGTACAATAAAATGGACATCAGGAAAGGTTTCCGGTGGCAATATTCTTCAATTCTCCTATCACAAGATCAATACCGGTAATGGTATTTAGCAGCGAAAACGGTACTTCGCCGGATAATCCATAGGATGGTTTTTGAAGCCATAATTCAAAATCCCGGTGGCTGGCAAATATTTTTTGGCCCCAGGTAAATAACTGCTCCAGCATCAAAACTTTTTCGCTATCGGAAGGGCTTAGGTTTTTCTTTTGCTCATGGTACCGGCTGATGGTTTTTAGCGAGCTATCCATTAGTGGAGCCAGTTCATCCTTTGACATACCCGAGAAATTACTCAAGTCATAAAACCTTTTTGCATAAACCCCAGCCGAAGCTTCCCTGGCTACCATGATTTTATTATCATCTCCATCTGTTAATAACCAAACATCATCTTCCATAATTGATATTTTCCCAAAAATAGTCATTTGTCTTTAAATTTAAAACATTTGTCCATTTTTTTTTAGGCAAAAATGCACGGCATTGATATATTTACATTCTAATTTCAAAAATCACACAAAATGAAATCGAAAAACTTGGTCATTATTGCGATTATTGGCGGCTTGTTGTTGTTTGGAGGTTGCGCCTGCGGCCGTTATAATGGTATGGTTACCCAGGATGAAAACGTAAAAAAGGCCTGGAATAATGTACAGGCTGCCTACCAGGAAAGGGCCGACCTGATCCCCAACCTGGTAAATACTGTGAAAGGAGCTGCCAATTTTGAGCAGGAAACTTTGACCAAACTGATGGAAGCAAGGGCCAAAGCCACATCCGTAAATATCAATGCAGATAATTTGACCCCGGAGAAAATGGCTGAATTCCAGCAGGCTCAGGAGGGGATAAGGTCAGGGCTTGGCAGGTTATTGGCAGTGGTTGAAAATTACCCTGATCTGAAAGCCAACGCCAATTTCCAGCAATTGCAACGCACGCTCGAGGAAAAGGAAAATGGTATCCGCAATGAACGTAATAAATTCAACACGGCGGTGCAGGAATATAATAACACAGTAAGGCAGGTGCCCAATAACTTTTTTGCCGGGATGTTTGGCTTTAAAGTGAAAGAAGGTTTCCAGGCCGATCCCGGTGCTGACAGGGCTCCTGAAGTTAAATTTTAAAATTGGTCCGGAATGAAAAAAGCCTGGTTAGCAGTACTTGTTATCCTCATTATTGCAGGCATTTATGTGATGTCGGTATTCAATAACCTGGTTAAAGAGGATGAACTGGTAAAGAAAAATTTTTCGGAATTGCAGGCTACCTATCAACGCAGACTTGATCTTTTGCCCAACCTTGTAAACGTTGTGAAAGCCAATGCCGATTTTGAACAAACTGTGTTGCAGCAGGTAACTGAAGCAAGGGCGCTGGCTATGCAGGTAACCCAAACCTCGCTTCCACAGGGCGGCGATTTTGCAAAATTAGAATCTGCGCAGGGCGAACTTGCCAACGCCACCAACCGGTTGCTGGCCGTTATTGAAAACTACCCCAATCTGAAAGCTACAGATGCATTTTTGAAGCTTCAAACGCAGATTGAAGGCACCGAACGAAGGATAAAAATTGCACGAAACGATTTTAATAGTGCGGTTCAATCGTATAACCAATCTGTTCGTTCGATTCCAACCAGCCTGGTAGCAGGCATGTTTGGATTTAAACAGAAAGAAGGTTTCCAGGCAGATGGCGGCGCCTCTCAACCACCTGAAATTAAATTTTAAAAAGTGGGATTTTCATTTAATTTTTTCTCCAAAAAGGAAGACAAATATTTTGCCCCGGGCGAGGCAGAGCGTATTGTAGATGCAGTGCGGGTAGCCGAAACCACCACCAGTGGCGAAATCAGGGTTTTTGTAGAAAGCCATTGCCGGTATGTGGACCCCATTCACCGGGCCGGGGAGATTTTCTTTAGCCTGAAAATGGACCTGACGGATGACCGGAATGCAGTGCTGGTGTACGTTGCCATGCGCGATCACCAGTTCGCCATTTTTGCCGATGAAGGCATTTATCGCGAAATGGGGGCTGACTATTGGAATAAGGAGGCTGCCAAAATGTTACTGGCCTTCAAAAAGGAAAGTTATGCCGATGGAATTGTTACCATTGTGAAGGATATTGGCGAAGCGTTGAAAAAAAAGTTTCCCTACAATAAATTAGAGGATAAAAATGAACTTCCGGATGAAATCATTTTCGGTAAATAATCCAATTAACAACCAGGCATGAAGAAGTTAGAAATGCGGATAAGGATTTTGTTGATTGGATTACTTATTTTTTTGGCTGTCGGGTTCAACCAATTGTATAGCCAGAATATCCCTCCCAGGCCCAGTCCTCCAAAGCTGGTAAATGATTTTGCCGATATACTAACCCCCGAGCAGGAATCCCACCTCGAACAAAAGCTCGTAGCCTATGATAATTCAACATCAGTTCAGGTGGCCATTGTAACAGTTGCCACCCTTGATGGCGCCAATGTAGCCGATTATGCTATTGAGCTTGGCCGTAAATGGGGTGTCGGCAATAAGTCAACCAACAACGGGGTGGTTATTTTGATGAGTACGGAAAAAGACAAGCGTAAACTATTTATTGCCCCTGGCTATGGCCTTGAATCTTCTTTAACGGATTATGCTACCAAAACGATTATTGATGCAGAGATGCTGCCGGAGTTCAGGCAGGAAAATTATTACCGGGGTCTTGATCGTGGGGTAGATGCCATTATACTGGTCACAAAGGGGCAATACACAGCACCCGAAGGATATGATAAGCGTGGGCGAGGGGGCAAGGGGGGAGGTGCTGTTGTATTTTTAGTTGTTTTATTGATTTTGTTTTTCATAATTATTGGTGGCCGAGGGGGTGGAGGCGGCGGCGATGCCATGACCCGCAGGGGACACCGGCATATGAATCGTCTTCCACCATTTATTTTCTTTCCACCAATTGGTGGAGGTGGCGGAGGTAGCGGCGGTAGCGGCGGTGGCTGGAGCGGCGGCGGTGGAGGCGGTTTCGGCGGCTTTGGTGGCGGTGGTTTTGGCGGTGGCGGAGCCGGGGGAAGCTGGTAAACCAGGAAATTATCCTTTTAAAAGCGTGATTTTCAGACTTTTCCGGTAAAAATACCCTCCATTGGGTATAGGCACTTTATATTGGCTTTTTATTTTTATCACCTAAAAAATAATCTGCCATGAAGAAGGTTTTCTACGCTATCCTTTCTGTTTTTTGTTTTCAACCTGTATTTGCCCGGGTTATTACGGTAAGTAACGCAACGGTTTCGCCGGGGCAGCATAGTTCATTAACGGCTGCAGTTTCAGCAGCAAATAATGGCGATACCATCCTGATTCATGGCACAGGAATCAATTATGGAAGCATAACGCTGGATAAGTCCCTTGTTTTCATAGGACCCGGGCATAATCCTGTAGATAAGCAAAACACTAATCCCGCATTATTGGATAACATTTTGCTGACCACAGGAAGCAGTCAGTCACGTTTTTATGGTATCAACCTCTACTATATTTATACCAATACAACCATTACCGGAATTTTGGTAAGTAATTGCATGATCAGGTACAGGATGACTATCAGGCATCAGAATTGCAATAACTGGACGATTGATGGAACAATTTTTTCATCTTCGGACAGAAATATTGATTGTGAAGGGAATAACGTTACCAACCTTAGGGTTCGGAATTCGGTGCTAAATGGCTATATGTATAATTTCGGTTCAGGAAGCAGCTATAACTATTTCACCAATTGCAACTTTTATTCAGGCGTTAGCCATAATACCTTTCAATACTGTTACCATTTATATGTAAACAACTGCATTTTTTACCGTGCCATCCCGCGTCAGAATAATGGATGGGTTTCATTTCAAAAATGTTTGTCTTATCAAACTACCGGCGGCGACCATTCATTCAGTGCCAATGCGGATGGTGTAGCCAGGGTTGTATATGAAAATGTTGATCCGCAATTGGAGAGTTTTCCGGCAGCCGGGGCATATTTTAATTATGCGCATGACTATCGTTTGAAGGCAGCTTCGCCCGTAAAAGGTTCAGGAACCGATGCCACGGATATTGGGATATTTGGCGGCACTGAGTTTAATAACAGCCTGTACGGTTATAACCAACACGGGGTTCCGCTGAATCCATACATCAAATCATTTACCATTACCGGCAGCAACAGTGTAAATGCCGGGGATAACCTTCAGATTTCAGTAGAAGCCAAAGTACGCAACTAAGCAAGAGCCATTTTTTCGCATCTCCTCAACCAACGCTTCTATTATGAAAAGCAGTTGTATGTTCAGGGTTTTGCTGGCTATCGCTATGTTGTGGATACAACCAGGATATGCTCAGCTCACCAAAGCCGAATATTTTTTTGATGCCGATCCCGGTGCTGGGAACGGTAATGCCTTGACGATTTCCGTTACCCCGGGTACGGATGTTGACATGGCATCTTTTAATGGCACAATACCGGTTCCCGCCGATATGCAGGTAGGTTGGCACCAGTTGTATCTCCGTTTTTTTGATGCAACCAAAGGTTGGGGTTTGTTTCAAAACAGGCCCTTTTGGGTTTTGCCTTCAGGAACTCCTTTCGAAAGATTGGAATATTTTTTTGATGAAGACCCCGGTGCGGGAAATGGGGCTTCCATTAATTTTCAAACAGCCGGAACTGTTTCTGCAACATTTGGTGGTAATATTACTACCTCGGAATTAACGCCAGGCCCGCATACCCTTTATGTGCGGGCAAAACATAAGAATGGCCTGTGGAGCATGCATGAGCAACAAGCCCTTGTTATCTTACCGGGAACAAACAGTGTTACGGATGCCGAATATTTCTTTGATGCAGATCCGGGTGTTGGCAACGGAACCGCATTGCCGGTTTCGGGTTTTACAGGTGGGGCAAATATTGTTGCCAATATTTCAACTACAGGATTAAATGAAGGATACCATATCCTGTATGTACGCACGAAGGGCTTGCGTAGCGGATGGAGCCTGATGGAAGGAAAACCTTTGTTTATTAAACCAGTTATTCAGCAGGCTGAATGGTTTGTAGATACTGATCCCGGCGTAGGGAATGGAACACCTATTACCATTACGCCCGGCAACCCTTCGGTGAATTATGCCGGTGATATTACATTGCCCGGCTGTCTTTCTATTGGCGAACATAAGTTGTATGTACGCACACGCAGCGCCGGTGGGCAATGGGGTATGCACGATGTGCAGTCTTTCACCATTAATCAAACCCCTTCTGCGCTTGCCTTATCGGCCTTCCCTATCCAAATGAACCCCTGCCCGGGCAATGCTTTTGATGTAAAATTTACTTCCTCGGGCGGATATACTTCGGGCAATACATTTACCGTACAGCTAAGCAATGCAAGCGGAAGTTTTGCTTCGCCGGTAGCTATAGGTACATTGAGCGCCACCCCAACCGGTTGCCAGGTGGACCACACCATTTTAGTTAACATTCCTGAAGGCACGGCCAATGGCACAGGTTACAGGATTCGGGTAATAAGTTCTTCGCCTGCCCAACAAGCCGATTCGGCTCAGGACATTGTCATTCAACCCGGCAATACTTATTACCGCGATGCGGATGGCGATGGATTTGGAAATGAATTTGAAACTTCCATTGCTTGTACAAAGCCCGCCGGATATGTTGAAAATGCAGATGATTGCAATGATAATGATGGTGGTGTTCACGAAGGGATCCGCTATTATATTGATGCCGATGGTGATGGCTATGGTACCGGAACCGGTGAATTGATTTGTTCATCATCGCCACCCTCAGGATATTCAGCTAACAATACCGATTGCAATGACGGTGATATTTCGGTACACCAGGAGCAACCGTATTTTGCGGATAATGATGGCGATGGCTATGGCGCCGGCGCTGTGGTGATGTTGTGCGCTTCCACGGCTCCATCCGGCTATTCTATCAATAATTCCGATTGCAATGATGCGGATGGATCGGTGCATAGTCCGCAGCTTTTCTATTTTGATGGGGATGGCGATGGCTATGGAGCAGGACCCGGGGTCATGTTGTGTGCTTCAACTCCACCTGCGGGGTATGCCACAAATAATACCGATTGTAACGATGCGAATATACTTGTGCACGAGCCGCAGCCATATTTTGTGGATGGAGATGGTGATGGTTATGGGGCAGGAACAGTGGTGATGCTGTGCACGCATATTGCTCCACCGGGCTATTCGATAAATAATACCGATTGCAATGATGCAGATGGTTTGGTTCATGCACCTCAACGATATTATACCGATGCCGATGGTGATGGATATGGCATAGGTGATGGTGAATGGTTTTGCAGCAGTACAGTACCTTCCGGCTATTCGGCCAACAATGATGATTGCAATGATGGTGACCCGCTTCAAAAACCAGGACAGGTTTGGTTTACAGACGTGGATGGCGATGGTTATGCCTCTGGAACTTCGGTAACCCAATGCCAGAGACCGCTGCATGGCAAGCTGGCTGCAGAATTAACAGCCACTTCGGGCGATTGCGACGATCATAATGCCATGGTGAACCCAGCATCCCAAACGCTCAGCTTTAGCGGTAACTCTGGCTATGAAACAAGGTTCATAGCTCCAACGGCGGGTACACCATATACCAGTTTTAATTTTGAGGTGAAATATACCGATGCAACCAACAGCTTGCCCCCGTATGGTTACCCGCGTGTACTGCTCGATTATGAAGGCAATGGCAATTATGCGGGTGGAAATGACAGGACAATCGTAATGTCGCCGGTCGATGTAACCGATAACAATACTGCCGATGGTAAAATTTACCGGGGTAGTATCAGCCAGCTTGCTACCGGTACCAATTGGAAATCGAGTGTTTTGGTGGTAAACGGAACCTGTTCTACCCAAACCGCGCTTGTAAACTATCCCATTGTGCAGGTACTGCCCGATCTTGAGATTTTTGCCAATGATATTGTGATGAGCGCGGCTAACCCACCGGTGGCTTCTGCGCTAACCGTTACAGCTACTATTTATAACCGTTCAGATTTTGTTGCGGAGAATTTTGTAGCGAGGCTTATCAATCAATACAGCCCCTCGGTTGATTATGGCGATATTATTGTTGCCAGTATTGCCCCGCACAGCAGCCAAACAGTTACCTGGAATATTATCACACCGGCCGAACCTGCCTGGTGCCCGCTCCAGGTGATAATTGATGCAACAAACCTGATTGATGAAACCAATGAACTGAACAACACAGCGCTCAGGCCATTTACAAATGGCAACTACAATGTGCCTGGCGCCATTGAAGTAACAGCAAGCTCAAGCCCCGAGGTTTCTTACCCGGCTTATGGCGCTACGGTAACCATTTCGGGCAAGGCCATTTACACCGGTACCGCAGTTCCGCTTGCCGACCCCAGCGTAGCAGGGGCGCAGGTTGAAATTACGCTGCTGGAAACAGGCCAGACCTATATGGGTATTACCAATTCGTTGGGTAATTACAGCATAAGCATACCCAGGCCAACAAATATCGGAACCTATCATGTACAGGGAACTGTAACTGACTTCACGCTGACCGGTGGGCTGAGCACTCAATTTACGCTGATTACAGCGCCGTGCCGGCCCGACCTGACCTCACGTATCAGTTTGTCGGCAAACCAGTTGGTGGAAGGGCAGTCGCTGAATGCAGTATTTACCATTACCAACAGCGGATGTGCGGCTACAGCAGCAACCAAACTATACATTAATCAATCAGGTGGTAGCCCATCAACTTTAGGGTACTTCGATGTTCCAGGTCTTTTGCCCGGCGCCTCATTTACACGTACAGTACATAATATTGTTTTCTCCAACAAGGGTAACTATGGGTTTAGTTTGAGTGCCGATGCTTTGGCTACAGAGATTGAGCAGTTTGAAGACAATAACACCAGTTATGCGTATGTGAATGTACTTCCAAACCTGCCTGATCTTAGCCCGTATGATGGTTCGCGCGGTAGCTATGCCTTCTGCAATGCACTACCAACCAGTGTAAGCTTTATACTGCGTAACAGCGGCGGTGTAGCCAGTGGGGCGTTTACTACGCAGGTAAAAGTGTACTTCAATGGTGATTATACCGAAACCCTTACACAAAACGTACCCGGTATTGGCGCACAGGGGCTTTATTCATTCAGTTTACCATATAGCTTTACCGCCATTGGTAACTATACATTTGCGGTTGAAATAGATACGCCGTTACCGGATGGGATAATTGAAGAAGTAAGCGAAGCAAATAACACTGCAGCATACGGAATCAGTATTTATGCCTGTCCTCCGCCGGTTGCTAACCTCGTGTTGTTAGGCGAAAGCTGTCAGCGGACTACCTCACTCGATCCGGTTGATCCACAGTTCCCCGGAACGATGACGCTGACCGCGAGCGCACATAATGCAGGAAACCTTACAGCACCCGGTCCAATCGAAGTAAGGTTTAGCCTGAGCAATGGAAGCAGCTACACAGGTACTTATGCCGGAGCATTGGCTCCGGGAGAAACCCGTAATATTTCGGTAACGGTTCCAACCGTTGCGCCTGCTACAACAACACTGGTAACCAAGGTTGATCCAAGCAACCTCGTTTCAGAAAGCAACGAGGCCGATAATGAAACCGGGCCTGAAAGCCTTTGCTGGAACTTCAGGCCAACCGTATGGTGCCAGTCAGGCCCATGGGGACAGCGTTATGTGGTAAACCAAACCTTCCAGCCAAGGATTGAAGTAATTGCGGAAGGGTTGTATTACGCTTCACAAGTAAAGGTTAGGTTTGAAGTGAGCGGACCCGGTATTTCAGGCAAGATGAACCTGGGCGATGCTATCCTTGAGAATCCAAGAAGGGTATGCGCTCCATACTGTCATCCTGTTGCCTCATTGCCTTCCAACTTTGTTTTCCAGCAAGAGGGTATTTATACATTTACCATGACGGTTGACCCCGACAATGCCTATACCGAATGCAGCGAAGGGGATAATGTGATCATCCTTGATGTGGCGGTGGTAAATCAGCCTGATATGCGCATTCTCTCACAGTTCATCAATCCTTCCAAGCTGAACCCTGATGTGAATGAGCCTGTAACCCTGCTGGTTTCGTATGAAAACCTGGGCGCCAACAACATAAACGACCGGATGAAGATGAAGATACTGGTGGATGAAATTGAACTCACTACCATATCGAATGTTGCAGGCCTCATTACCGGCGACAAGGCTACCATTGCCATTCCCACATCCTGGTCATCACCATTGGTGGGTGTACATGTAATCCGTGCCATTATTGATTCGGATAATAATGTAGCTGAGGCAAATGAATTGAACAACGAAGCTACACGGGCCATCATTGTAGGCGCGCTGGCGAACCTAAGGTTCACCCATTTTGCGCCTTCCAATGCGTTTCCTTCTGCAGGTGAGGCCATTACGCTGAATGCCATCATCTGGAACGATGGGGATGAAGCAACGGATGGAGAAGTTGAATTCCTGTATATCAATACCAATGGGGACAGTATCCAGGTTGGTAAACTGCCGGTATCGGTATTGGCAGGTGGTACCCAAAATATCCAGTTGCCCTGGTTTGTATCGCAGGCCCCTGCCAACCTGGTGGCGCGCATCATAAATGCCACCATGCTGGAAGCCACGTATGATGATAATGTGGCAACAGCGGCTATAGGAACCTTTACGGTTGCCATAAACAGTGAGGCTGCCTGCGGAACGGGATCAAACGGAAAGCTTACCGCGCTGGTAACAGGTGGAAAAGCTCCGTATAGTTTTGAATGGAACATTGGATCAACCGGGGCCTTGTTGAATGCTTTGCCGGGTACCTACCAGGTAACCGTAACCGATGATGAAGGACATACCGCAACGGGTGAAGGAACTATTGGAACAAGTTCAGGTACAACCTATTATGCTGATGGAGATAAGGATGGTTATGGTGATCCGGCAAATACTTCGGTTTCCTGTACGGGCGCCCCTGTTGGATATGTAAGCAACAACCTTGATTGCAATGATCATAATAGCGCCATTCATCCTGCGGCTATTGAAGTATGCGATGGCGTGGATAATAATTGTGATGGCCAGGTAGATGAGGGCTGTAGTGCGTTACCCCGCACCTGGTATCGTGATGTGGATGGAGATGGTTATGGTAAGCCAAATCTTACTAAACAGTCGGAAATCCAGCCTGTGGGTTATGTTGATAATTCGGATGATTGCAACGACAATGATCCGACTATTTATCCCGGCGCGCCTGAACTGCCTGATGGAAAGGATAATGATTGCGATGGCCAGGTAG
>CAYUGH010000045.1:0-33359 GCA_964444195.1 uncultured Chitinophagaceae bacterium | reverse complement strand
ATTTAGGTGCATGAGATCAAACGCAGAATATTTAAACGATTATCATCAAAAGAAATTTTCTTTAGAAGCCAAGGGTGAACTTTGGAGATTAAGGGTTACTGAAGATGAATTTATTGCTGGGCTCGAAAAAATCAGAAGCTACGGAGAAGAAGCCCGAAAAGGAAACTACCTAACCGAATATCACATCGAGAGAAATGAAGAAGGTCAAGTTTCAGTAATGTTAATGGACATACTGACAATAGAAGAGATGATTGAACAATTTAACAGGTTAAAAAATAATAGTCAGGAACAGTTTGCAAAAGAAGCGCCCGAAATTCAGAGAAGAATTAAAAACTTAACCACTCCATTAAAGTTTCATGACGCGGTAAAAATTTACAGATACCTCATTCGTAAACAAATTAGTTTAGAAATGCTTCCCGAAAATGTACTGGAAGAGTTTAAAAAGACACGTCATTTTAGGCTACTTATGAGCAGAAATTTGCTTTAGAAATTAAAAGTATAAAAATTGCAGAGTCAAAATGAATTTCGGCCTAAAATGGCAACTCCTTCTTTTTCCACGGGATACGCCAAGGGGCTCTTTCTATATACGTAAAATCTGTAACCATTTCATCTGTAATTTCTATATAGAACTTTGCTCCGCTTTTGTCCTTATAAAAGGACGAAATATTTGTCTTACTAAGTTCTAATTCCTTCCCATCCGGCCATGAAATTCTTAACTCTGTAACACTTTTATCTATCAGAATATTTAAATACTTTGAAATAAAATTATTCTTATTATACACTATATTCACATAAGCAGGCAATCTATAATTTAAGCCATTATCAATTGAGGGAAAAACATTTACAAAGTAGCGTGCTGTATATTTATCCCCATCAAACCAACTGCTAATTTTTTTATTCCCAAAATTATGGACAAACGAATTTCTACCCCAACAAACAATCAAGAATAAGACTAAAAAATACGGAACAAATAGTAAATTATATGGATTTTCAATCGAATATGAAGTATTACCAAAAGTCTTTCTATAAGTTGCTATAAATAAAATAATTGTACAAAAAATGAGAGGAAATAGTAGAAGTATATATAGTATTGATCCAACTTTTCCAAGCAATACTAAGTATTTTTCTAACAGAAGGAGCAGCGCCAGCATGAAAAAATAATACAGTATGTTCATAAATGCTACTAATTCATCTTCATCCTTTCTTATAAAATAGTATTTCTTTGTTAAGGGTTGCGTTTCTGGTATTATACTGAGCCTTTCAATTTCTTTGATTGTTCCACTATTCTTCCAGAATAGTTTATAAACCCAATACTTTAATCCTCTAAGTGTATTTCTTTTGAAATCTGAGTTTCTTTTTAGAAAGAATACTAAATGCGATTTCTTATAGCAAAAATTTGAAAAATAAAATATTGATTGATAATACAACGCTATATATAAAGCTGTCATTATTAGGCCAACATAGACTCTGCTTGGAATATACTTGTAATAAATAAGTAGTTCACATAAGGTAATCAAAATAGCGACAAAACATACAACCCATTTGCTCAATATATAATTCCCTTCCCATGTCCTATTCTTGGGATGCTTATTCATAATAATTCATTAAATAATGACAAAAAGTAACATACAACAATCTTTTAAAAGAATAAAAATGTAATTAATCCGGGGGTAAATTAGTAAAAATCAATTTTGCGCACATTTATTTTATTTTACTTTCACAAAGCATTGGTATGTGAAATGACGTGGTCAATTATTTTGCCTCACTACCCTAACCTTAACACTCTTACTAACAGGCGTCCCACTTTTATCCGCATACTCATCAATCGGAATCAGTACATTGGTTTCAGGGTAATAGGCCGCAAGATTGCCCTTTGGAATATTGTAGGGCACCACGAGGAAGTTTTTGGCGAAACGGGTTTTACCATTATAATTGCTCACTAAATTAACTTTATCCAACTTTTTCAGTCCCATTTCCTTCATGTCCTCCGGATTCACCATCACTACCCTTCGTTCATTGTAAATGCCACGATAGCGGTCATCAAGCCCGTAGATAGTGGTATTAAACTGATCGTGCGAACGAATGGTCATCAGCAACATTTCGCCGGGTTCAAGCTGATGGTTGGGCAAGGGACAAATGCTGAATGATGCGCGGCCACCAGGTAATGAAGAAAAGTCTGCTGTACGCGTATGGTTGGGCAAATCGAAACCGCCCTGTTTCAATTTTTCATTGAACTTATCAAATCCTGTAAACACCTGCGACATTTTATCACGAATCAGGCGGTAATCATTTCCCAGTTCCAGCCAGTCCACAGGGCTCTTCTCACAAAAATATGAATTCGCTATGCCTGCTACAATCTCGGGCTCGCTCATCAGGTTGTCAGATGCAGGACTGAGCCTCCCCATCGATGAGTGTACATGCCCCATACTGTTCTCAACTGTAACAAAGCGGGAAGCTCCATCCCTCACATCCTGTTCAGTACGGCCAAGCGTAGGCAAAATGAGCGAATACTTACCAGGCACTAAGTGAGTACGGTTCAGCTTGGTACTGATGGAAACGGTAAGCGAACATTGCTGCAAAGCTTCGCTGGTATATTGGGTATCAGAAGCTGCGGAAAGAAAATTCCCCCCAAGTGCCATAAAAACTTTCGCTCTTCCTTCATGCATGGCTTTTATGGCGTTTACAGTATCAAGTCCCTCCACTTCGGGTGGTTTAAAACCAAACACCCGCTCAATGGCGGCATTAAGTTTTAGCGAAACATGGTGCATGATGCCAACGGTACGGTCGCCCTGAACATTGCTATGGCCGCGCACAGGGCAGGTTCCCGCTCCGGGTTTGCCGATGCTTCCTTTCAATAAAAGCAGGTTTACAATTTCTTTGATATTGTGTACCCCATTACGATGTTGGGTAAGCCCCATGGCCCAGCAAATGATGATGCGTTTTTTAACCGCCAGCAATTCAACCACAGCTTCCACTTCCTGCCCGTCAAGCCCGGTACGTTGCAACAGGGTTGCTTCATCGTATTGCTCCAGGTCATTAAGCATCTCCTCAAAACCTGCTGTTTTAGCAGCAATAAAATCTTTGTCAAAAACACCGCCCTGCAGGGCTTCCCGCTTTGCAAGCTTTTTCATAATAAGTTTCAGCAATGCTACATCCTCATTGATCTTCACCTGCAGGTAATGATCGGCAATGGCTGTACCACCCGACAACATGTTGCCTGGTTGCTGCGGATTTTTAAAACGAATCAGTCCAGCTTCTTTCAGCGGATTGATGGCCACTACCCTGCCCCCGTTTTGCTTGCATTTCTGCAAGGCAGCCAGCATGCGCGGATGGTTAGTTCCGGGGTTTTGCCCAATGACCATCACCACTTCTGCTTCGTAAAAGTCCTCCAGCGAAACCGAGCCTTTTCCAATGCCAAGGGTTTCTGTTAGCGCCACCCCGCTTGATTCGTGGCACATGTTTGAACAGTCGGGCATGTTATTGGTACCAAATGCCCTGATGAAAAGTCCATAAAGAAAAGCAGCTTCATTGCTGGAACGGCCTGAAGTGTAAAACACCGCTTCGTTGGGGCTGGATAATTGCCTGAGTTGATCTGCAACCAGTTGGAAAGCCGCATTCCAGGATATGGGCTCATAATGCAATTTCCCCGGCATCAGCAACATGGGGTCCGTAAGCCTGCCGCTCTTGCCAATTTCGTAATCGCTCCAGCCAGACATTTCGGTGATGGAATGTTTTTCAAAAAATGGAATATCCACCCGTTTTGTAGTGGCTTCCTCTGCAATGGCTTTTACACCGTTCTCGCAAAACTCCCCAAATTTCGAGCGCTTTTCGGGGTCGGGCCAGGCACAGCCCGGGCAATCGAAGCCGTCCTTCTGGTTTAAATAAGGAAGGGTGCCCATGGTACGCTGAAGCCCCATCTCTTTCAGGGCATGTTCCAGCGCAACTTTTACACCTTCCACTCCTGCGGCAAAATCCTTTGGAGCAGTCAGCCTGATTTGGTGGAAAGTTTCCGGACCGGTGAGTGAGATGGGGCGTTTTTCAGTTTGGCTCATGGCAGGTGAATGAATCGTTGTTTAATGAGGTATTCAACTCCGAAATATAGGTTGTTAATCTGCTATTCCATTTCTTTCGAAAGTTGTTCCACAAGCTGGTTAAGCTTTTTAGCCAACACATCCCTGGAAATCAGTTTGGTTTCATAGTCAGCAATCATCGACGGTGAGGTATTTCTTGCCATGAGTGACCACTATAATTGTGTCAACTGTGTTGACACAAATTTATTATATTTATTATCAATAAGCTGCCATTGTGTCGGCAGTGCCGACACTTATTTTATTCCATGTTGCTTGCAAAAATCACTTCCTCAACCATTCCGGCAACACCACATCCTTCCGCCTGCTCTTCGGCCATACTTGCAAAGATTGAATAATACCCTTGCTGTATGCAACTTCCACCACAGTTTGTTTTGGCGCATGAAGACGGAATCGTACATCAATATGCTTAGGCCATGCTGGTAGTACATAAATTTTATCGTCCGGGGTTTGCAGCAGCATTTCCTGCAAACCAATCATCCCGCTGCCGCCCCAGTTATGGTCGGGTACCCAATCGAAACCGGGGCCCCAGAATGCGGGAAAACGCCTGCCTGAATTTTGCAGTTTCAACGAAGTGAGCTTCCAGGCTTCCTCCGTAAGCCCAAGCCTTGCAGCCCATATATTGTCCTGCTTCCAGCCCACATGGCTGCGGAATTTTTGCACCAGCGTATCGTAATGCCAGGTGTTAAGGACCGTATCAAGTCCCGGGAGACCGATGCCATACATACTCCAGGGAAAAACAGGATACAACTGTGGTGACTCTGTATTGTTCACCCGCTCCCATAACCAGGCAGGCGAAATGGTGGTGTGCCCATTCATTTGCCTGTAGGCAATTGGAGGAACCCGTTTTAGTAAACCGGTTACATAATCCTTTCTTTCATGCCCAATAGTTTCAACAGGCAACTCAATTATTCTATTGCAGATCGTTTGCAAAGCAGCAATAGTGCTTGTGGAATTGAAAGCCATTTTAAAAGTTTCTGCCCCAGAACCCGGATAGAGAACCAATTTCCCCTTTTCATCCAGTTTCTTACTGCCCCGCCTTGCTGCTTCGTATTGATAATGTTCATCAAAAAAACGAAGGCAACTTTCAATGAAAGGAAGGTATGCCTCAATAGGATCGCCATTGTAGCTTTCCCTTTCCAGCATCATCAGGCAAAATTCAAACACAGTATCCCATTCGTACTCCAACCACGCATTGTATTCAACCCCCTTATCAAACCAATCAGGGCGGTTGGTTCCATACTCAGCATAGTTGGGCAAACCGAAATTCTCCATTTGCTCTGTAAAACAAGCGCCCTCATGCCCCCAATAAACCTTGCTGCGCAATTCGGCAGTGGCCTGCAACCGTAAGTAAAAATCCAGTTGATTCTGCATCATATCGAAATCGCCACTGCGTATCATAGGATAATACACCAACCGCTGATTCTGCATGGTATGCAAACCACCTCCCCAGTTGCGGTAATCAGGGGTAAGCCCGGTATTGATGCTATCCGTGTACCAAGGGTCAACTGTTAATAAGCCACCATTAAACTTGGTAGGCCAGGCTCCATAAGCATTGCAGGCAAGCATATACCTGAATAGCCGGTAATTGCGGCCAACTTCCCAGGCTTTTTCATCCCCTGAACTTTTACTGCTGTCAATAATAATATAGCTCCTTTGCCAGAATTTTGCCCACCAGTCCTTTGTGGCTTTCAGGGCTTGCTTAGTTTGCTTTTGGGCTAACAGCCAGGTACTGTCAACAGATTGCTGCCATACGGAAATATCAGGCGTTTGAACAGCATGCAATACCATTTTTAGCCGATGGCTTTTATTGGGTTTCCTGCTTTTCAGTTCCCAACCCTTGAAATCGGTTTTCGTATAAGTTCCTGTGGTTATGTTCCCGGGAACAAAATCCTTCCCACCAAAATGACCGCCAAAGGCAAGCTGTTTCAAAGGATTGTACAAGCGTTCTTTTACCGAATCGAGACCCTGTTGCTTAACAGTAACATCAAAAACTGTTTCTACTTTATTGTGGTGGTAAAACCTCACCCCATCTGCCTTGAAACCGATACTGTCCCCACGGATCATATTATTCTTTGGCCCAGCCCATTTATAGCTGTTGCCAAAATTTTCCCGCGCTTTAATAACTCTGTCAGCATAACGCCAGCTTTCATACGTAGCCACAACGGAAACAGGCTTGGTGCTTACAATACCAATATTTATAACCGGACTGAAAATTTCACTGTACAGTTTCAATTCAGCTTCAACCCCATCCTTTTTCCCCAGTATTGAAACATAACCTTGCTGCAAGTGTAGCTGTTGTTTAAAAGTGCCTCCATCAAATGGATTGGGACTCAGCCTGATCCTGATACGGCCCGACTTCATTAAACCGTTGTTCTCATCAAATTGTCCACTGCGCGCTACATATATCAGCACATCACCGTTCTCCACCCAAACGTTCATGCCAATATCTCCACCACCGCAAGGCATACTCTCGCCAGCATTTCGGCTTGGGCTATCCCATCGTATATCATTGTTGCTAAACCCCGGTTGTTGTGCATGAACAGTTGCCATAGTTACCTGATAACATATCAGCAACCGGACCATGTTCAAAATAAATCGTGATGTATTCATTTACTGCAACTTAATAAAGTTGTTTTACACTCCTCGCTACTTCTGCCGGGTCTTTCTTTCCGCCACTTAACGGAACGAGGTAAAAACTGTATTGATAATCCTTTGCCTTTACCTGGAATTGCTCCAAAGGTGCAGCCACATCGCTCCAGCTATCATTGCCTCCTACTCCCATTTGCACCAGGTCGATATTTAGGGTGATGAAACCTGCATCCTTCAGCCTGTTGGTATGCTTTGCATTCAGGATATTCTCTTCGGTATAAGGCCATGCGCTCATGCTCAGCAGACTATCGGCCACCACAAGCAATCCTTCCTTTGTTATGGGATTATTTAAAAACATCCACCTCACATCCGTACGATTTCCGTTTTCTTGAGGCACCACATAGGGCTCCATAAAATCGAAAATGTTTTGGTTATACACCCCAACATCAAATCCATACGAACGATCGATATAATTCTCCAAAGGCCCTTTGCCAAAGTATTCAATGTTATCGTAAGTCCTGTTGATTGCGCCCTGCATACCCACTTTAGGAATATTGGGTAGCCCGGGTTTAACAGTCAACCTGTAATCCACTTTTATAATGCCAGATCCTTCAATGGTATACACAACCTGCACATGTGCACTATCGTTTATCAAACTAAAATTATTGGTTACCACCAGGTTACCCGCTGAAGATTTTTCAACCTTGGTTCCCGTTGGCCTTAATGTATATTCATACCATTGCTTCAACTTCCTTTGGGGTTTCCATCCTCTTTTATCATTATCAGTCAGTGGCCTGCTAAAATGCGGAAGAAACGGCCTGGCAAGCTGTTCCTTTCCGTTGTACAGGTAAGAAGCAAGTCCTCCTTCGGCATTTTTCAGTATCCGCAAACTAAAACCTTTTCCTGCAACAGAAACCTCGTTGGTATTTTCTGTAAACGTCAGTTTTGCTGATGCTTTCGGTTTAACTGAAACCACAGAAGCTGTTTTTAACTGAAGTTGATTCGATGCAATTTCAAATCCGCTTTCAGCCCATGGCAACGCTTGCTGCAAAACAAACTTTATTTCTACATGATACTCTGCATCAGGCTTTGTTTTGGGCAACCAGCGACTAACAGGAAACTCTACGGTGGCTCCCGGCGCCACATCAATTCCCCCGATCTGATTTTTTGAAATCACCTTTCCATCCTCCTTCACTACAATGTAAGCGGTATAAGCATTTACATTCTTTACTTCACTTCTGTTTATGATTCGGATTAAACCTCTTACCGAATCAGCCCATTCACATTTAATAGGTTGAAAAACTCTTTTACATTCATACATCGCTGCCTTTGGTCTGCCATCGGCTGCTACAATTCCTTTTATGGTGAAATTGTCAAAATATTTTTCACCAAAATCTCCACCATAGGCATAGTATTTCACACCGGCTGAATCTGTTTTCTCCAGGCCCTGATCTTTAAATTCCCAAATCCCACCGCCAATCACCCGCGGCAGGCTGCGCCATTGATCCCATAGCTCCTTAATGTTGCCTGCACTATTGCCCATAGCATGCGCATACTCACAAAAGAAAATGGGGCGATGATCGCCGTTTTGCTGATTGACCAACAACGGGGCTGTATAGTCAGATGGATACATGCGGCTTATCACATCCACATAGTACTGGTCCAAAGGGTTTTGAATGCGATGCGAATGATCATTACTTTTTAAATAGCGCGGATCACCTGGATCAATATAACCTTCTTCTTTCGGACTACCCATCGCGGGTTCGTAATGCAGGGGTCTCGTCATATCAAAATCTTTCACCCAGGCCGCCATAGCTGCATGATTGGGGCCACTGCCAGCCTCATTACCCAAACTCCACATCACAATGGAAGGATGATTTTTATCGCGCAACGCCATACGGCTGATACGCTCAACATAAGCGCCCGCCCACATGGCATCATGACTGAGCTTGCCGCCCAATCCATGTGTTTCTAAGTTCGCTTCATCAATCACCATAATACCAAACTCATCACAGAGGTCGAGCAAATACGGATCGCTGGGATAATGCGAGAGACGAATACAGTTAAAGTTGAATTGCTTGATGGTACGCACATCCTGCAGGATATCTTCCCTTGCCAATGCCTTACCTTTTGTTGGATGATGGTCCGGACGATTGACACCATACAGGTAGGTAAGCTTTCCATTAATAAGCAACTTGCTATCGCTCTTTCTGAATTCAATAGAACGGAAACCGAGTTTGCAGGTTTTCACTTCAAGTACATTACCGGTACTGTCTTCCAAACTCAATACGAGTTTATATAAATTCGGTTCTTCGGGACTCCATTTTTTGGGGTTGGTCACATTTGCTTCAAGCAGACCAAACTTCACCCTGTCCAATCGTGGATGAATTTCATTGATGATCTCATCTGCTTTTTTATAAAGCGTTTGTTGCAATACCGGCTGATTATTGCCATCATACAACTGCGCTTTCAGCACATAGCCTGGCATTTCGTGCCCTGTTAAATTTTCAATGCGTGGGCGGATGCTCAGGATCGCATCTTTATAATCCTTGTCCAGTTTTGTTTGATAGAAAAAGTCTGCTATTCGTAATGAAGGTTCGGCATGCAGGTACACTTCACGATGAATACCACTCATGCGCCATTGATCCTGGTCTTCCAGGAAACTTCCATCGCTCCAACGGATCACCCAAACAGAAATTATATTTTCTCCATCCTGCAGGTATGGAGTGATATTGAATTCACTGGGTAGAAAACTATCTTCGGCATAACCGGCAAACTTGCCATTGATCCAAAGTTTATAGGCCGAACTCACTCCACCAAAATGAAGGGTAATATTCATGCCCTTCCATTGCGCAGGAACGGTAAATGTTTTTTGGTAACAACCTACACCATTATAATCCCTTGGCACATGCGGCGGATTCACGGGGCGAAACGGGTACACTGCACTTTTGTAGATAGGTTTATCGTAGCCCTGCATTTCCCAACTGGATGGAACAGGAATTTTCTTCCACCCATTTACTTTGCTTTTGTAAAAATCCTTCGGCTCATCGTCGGGCTTCAATGCAAATGAAAAATCCCATTCACCATTTAAGGAAAGGTATCGCCCGCTTTTTTCCCTATCGCCATTCAATGCATCTGCTACTGTTGAAAATGAATAAGCCGTTACCCTCGATGGATCCCTGTTGATACCACTCACCAAAGGATCCTCGTAAGGTTCCCGATTGAATACCGTTGGTGCAACCGGAATAGCAGCCGGGGTTTTATCAACCAACTGAGCCTGCACATCAATTAATGCAACCAACATGCACAACAAAAAGAATATACTTTGCTTTCTCATTTTACCTTTTCGTTTTCAATAATCCTATTTCAATACGGCTCCAGTGATGGGTGCAATTGCTTGCAAATCATCATCCCGTTAATGTGCTGATTTCTAAGATACCAAACGAACCTTATTTACCTGTTCCGCATCTTTCTCTTCAACCGGTTTCCTTCGCCAGTAATTGGCCAGTAAACTTCCACTTATATTCATCCACGGACTGAATACCGCAGCAGCCAAACCAACCGTTCCAAGTTTACCCATGCTTCCTGCTATTCCACTCGCCATACCACCATTCTGTAAACCCACTTCAAAGGCAATGGTGCGGCTCGAGTTTCTATCCATTCCAAACAAACGGCTCAGCCAGTAACCGAAAAAATAACCGGCCGCATTGTGAATGACAGATGCAATAAACAACAGCACGCCCACCCTCATCAAATTCTCCCTGCCCGCCGCAGTGGTAACTGTGGTAAAATAAATAATGCCAAACATGGAGATCAATGGCATCATACTATCGAGCTTTGGAAAACGCAGATACAACCAATGGTAGACCAACCCAAAAATGACTGCACCTGCAAAGAACCCTGACAACTGGATACTTTGCAACAATCCTTCAAGATGGATACTCTTTTGCAGAAAAAATACAATCAGCAATATCCACACAGTAGCAAATAAAGCAGCCAGGTTAACTATTTTCTTTTGTGAAGCAGTAGCCCTTTTCAGGAAATCATGCAACAGCGCAGCGCCAATGGGCACCAACACTATTTTCACGATCTCCATCATCATATCCAAAAACCTAATTTCAATCAACGTGCCTGCTAATGTTTTCATTAGCAGCGGCGTTAATATTGGAGCTACCATGGTGGCCATCGCGGTTACAATCACACTCAGCACCAAATTCGCTTTTGCCAGGTACACCATTACATTACTTGCCAAACCACTGCTGCAACTGCCGATGAGAATGATCCCGGCAGCAATTTCAGGTTCAAAATGAAATACCTTTGTAAGCAACAAACCCATCAGGGGCATAATGGAAAAATGACAAAACAAACCAACCATAACCCCTTTACCGGTTGATGCAAGTCCGTTGAAATCCTTCAGGCTCATGTGCGTGCCCATGCCAAACATTACCAGTTGAATGATGACAAGTATCAAAGTCTTATCCCTCAAATTCACACCGCCCCAGTTTGTAAAGGATTCGGGAAAAAGCATGCCCGCCACAACCGCTGCAATGATCCAGGCAGTATATTGATATCCTTTCAATGACGGTACAGCGCCCAACCCAATGGCTAAACTGATGGCAGTAACCAATGCAAATGGCTTGTACAATACCGCTTGTTGCAACACAATGCCAACTAACAACACTGCAGCAGCAATGCCGCTAAAAATTAAAAATATTTTACTTACATTTTTCATAAGGTCCATCAATATTCCATTCTGCACGAATAGCGCGTTTGCAAGTCCCCGCGGGGGATTTAGAGGGCTAATATCCCCGCCAAATATTCCATCGCAATGGGCGGACTTGCCAAAATGGGTACTTTTCTTTCTGCTTCGGTTAATGTATCTACCACCCTTGCCATGCTCGCCTGTGCCAGCAATATCACATCTACTTCATTAGCCAATTGTTTCAATACATCACCAACCTTTTTATCATGGGTGCCAGCATCTCCGCTCATCAGCGCTTCAAAAGCACCTTCGCATAATCTTGAGACGAGTTCAATTTCCTTGCCTGCAATAACGGCCCTGCGTTTTACCAGGTCGCTTGTTGGATTTAACGTGGTTGACAAAGTTGCTACCACTCCAATACGTTTTCCCAATTGTACAGCCATATCTGCCATTGGCTGATCTACCCGTAGCACGGGCACATGGCATAAGGTAGCCGCTGTTTCAACCGCGGGTCCTATGGATGAGCATGTGTACATGATGAAGTCGGCCCCTGCATCCTGCGCACTTACAGCATAGTTTACCACCCGCTTCGAAGTGTCGGGTGTAAGCTCCCCACAAGCAATGGTGTTTTTGATGAGGCTGTCATCTACAATATTAAATATCTTAATCCCCGGAAGATACTTAGCTGCAAGATCAGCAAACACCGGAACAAGTGTAGCCGAAGTATGTATCAATCCTAATGTTTTACTCATGAATAATTATTTTATATTTTTATTTTTTTAACCAGCAGCAATAACTTTATGCATCTTCGGTTGTGTCACTCACTTGTACTTTCAGTTCCTTATTCATCATTCCTTATTCATTATTCCACATTCATCATTCCTCATTCATCACTCATCATTCATAATTCCCCCAACAAGCACGCCGAAGAAATCAGCATCCCCTACCTGCCCGCCTTTTATACTCACTTCGAGACCGTTTACACGTTCTTCCTTTGAATAGGCTTTGCAAAGAGGGGCGCCAGGCACAATGGGTGCAAGCATTTCCACTGCGTCAATCTGTAATGCCCTTGCTGCATAGCTGCTTGTATCACCCCCTGCAATCACCAGTCTGTCAATTTTTATTCTCTTAAGAACTGCCAATGCAATGCTGCCCAATTGATGACCCAACCTTTCCGCAGGAATCCATTCTCCCCTTCTTCCTCCCGTATGCACTATCACATAGCCGGAAGAAAGAACCAGCGAAACAATAGCATCCTCAACATTAGAATCATCCTGCCCTACTTCATACAACGCTGAATCAAGTATATATTCCGCAAACCCGTGCGCCTTTGCCCATTCAATCTGCTTTGCGGTTACAGGCGAACAACTTCCCGATATAACGAGCATCCGTTCGGCACGATGAGGCGAAGGCCAATCTGTTTGGGGAGAGAACAAATTGTTGGAGGCGGCAAAATGTCCAAGCGCCGCTTCAATGCCCGAACCTCCTATACAAAACTGCGGCCTGCCTGATGATGCCTGCAGATAGCCTAACCATTTCCCTATTTTCTTCAACTGATCTGCCTCAGTACAATCAACGATTGCAGCCCCTTCATCCTCCGTTATTCCATTTTGCCATAACTCCACAGGATTTTCAAACTTAGTGTAATCAATCAACCCTATCGGCTGATTGGTTTGCTCACCAATATGCAGACGCAGATCGCTTTCCTTTGAAGGGGTAACAGGGTGATGGCTCATGGAAGGATGCCTGTCTATCCGGTACACCTGCGAGCCGCCACCTGTTCCCATCTTTGCAAACAGGTTTCCAAATGCGCAATACCTTCCGAGTAACGGCATGCCACCCAATATGGGAACAAGTTTGTTTTCATAAACCTTCAACCCGCAATCAAGCGCTTTGCCAATACTGCCAACATTTGCAGATGAATCGAAAGTCGAACAAACTTTATAATGAACGAACAAAGGATTTATCACTGCCACTTTCTGAAAAGCATCCATCAGAATGGGCTCCATCTCATTTGGATGTAGTGCCCGCGTATGTCCAGCAATACCAAAGGCCTGCAATCCAGGATAGGCCTGCAAATCCCCTGCTGTTGGGGTTTCTAAAAAAAGCATGACCCTTGCCCCTGCCCTTGCAATAAACTCAAGCGCATCGGTGGAGCCTGTAAAATCGTCGCCGTACCAAACCAATAATATTTTTTTCTTGTCAATCAATTCGAAATCTATTTTTTTATTGGAGTTTTCAAGTCCCCCTGTGGCGGATTTAGGGGGCCAAATTTTTCAACGGCTGCGGCAAACTCAGGATAACGGTCGGCAGCTTGCCGTATATCCAATCCATCCATTGCAGACTGCCATGCCAATTGCAATGATCTTACACCCGCAGCAGGCCCCATAGGATGCGCCATAATACCTCCACCCGCCATATACAATAAATCAGGTGTATGCGTCCTTTGCCAGGTTTCAAAAGCCTGCCCGCCCCACTGACCTGAAGACACTACGGGCATGGGTGTATGATGATCGAACATCTTTGTAAGGCAAGCTTCAATGGAAGCAACGACACTATCATCACTTTCCCAGAATTTATTTTTTATACCGTTCACATGCAACTGGTCGGCGCCTGCAAGCCTCCAAATTTTTTGATAGGCCCTGAAATCAATACCCAACAAAGGGTGGCGGGTCATCATGCCCCAACCATTGCGATGCGCATGAATAGCAAGCTGACGCTGATCCATAACTCTCTTTGCTCCCGCGAGGCCAACGCTATTTATGCTGATCATGGCACAGGTACCGCCACTGTTCACGATCTTTTCATACCGGTGCAGCATTTCATCCACTTCGCTACTGATGTTAAATGCAAACATGATCTTCTTGCCGGTCTTATCCGCATGTGCATTGATCACATCCATTACCGCATCTACACGGTCATTAAAATTCGAATTGGCAGATGAAGAAAGCAGTTCATCATCTTTTACAAAATCAATTCCAGCTTCCGCCAGGGTTTTCACCATCGAAGCTGTTTGCTCAACCGATAACCCAATGGAGGGCTTGATGATGGTTCCAATTAAAGGTCTATGTTCAGCACCTGTTAATTGCCTGCATCCTTCAATACCAAAGGCAGGGCCTTTAAAATAGTCAGCGTAGGTTGAAGGCAGATATATATCCATCAGCTTCAACCCGGTGAATTGTGTGATCTCGTACAAATTACCCTGGAGCGTAGATACGAGTACGGGAAGATTGTAACCAAAGTTTTCAATACTCCACGACACTTTCACGATGGCGCGATGATATGTACCATCTTTACTTGTTGCACCGGGAATGGCAGGCTCGATCACGGTTTCAAGCATTTCAACTGATTCAACCCTTGCTGCAAAACGCTGTTTAAGTTCTTCGGTTTCGCCGGGAACGGCTACAAATGTGCCGGATGACTGCTCACCTGCAAGTACCGCTGCGGCTTTCTCCGGTGCATACGGTGTTTCTATAAAATATGTGGCTGTTATTCTTTCCAAAGCTCTTTCATTTGAGTTGTTCTAAATTTCCATTCATTGCTTTTTTCTACAAACGCTATTTTCAAAGTCCCCCTTCGGGGGATTTAGGGGGTTATCTCATTAATGGCATCCAAACGGTCATATCAGTTTTACCCCGGTTAGCCCATGCATAATACGGTATGAGCTTTATACTTACCGGTTTGAGGTTGGTGTTTACTTCCTTGTATAATGTATTGTTCCATTGATTATGATCCAGCAACCTCGCTTCACCGGTTAAAGCCATTACTTCGCCATTGGCAATGGTCATGCGCACAGGTTGCAGCTTGATGTTTGAGGGTATCACCACATCTAACACTTTCTGTTGTGGCAAATCGGCTGATTCAATGCAATATACAATCGGGCCCCTTTTCACCGTCACCTGGTTTCTTGTTTCTTCCACCAATGGGTTGCTTTCAATTAAAGCAGCAGGCATGTCAAGATTAAGTTCAAGTTTATCGCCGGGTTTAACAACCAATTCAACAAAACCATTCATACTCTTTGCTGTCAGTAGTTTTCCGTTTTGCTTTAATCCGAAACTTTTGCACCAACCGGGAATGCGGAGGAATAAATTTGCCGACCCTTTTGATAATTCCTTTACTTCAATAGCAACCTTTCCTTCCCATGGATATTTTGTGATCTGCTCCAGTTTAATTTTGGTACCGTCATCCAATTCAGTAGAAATTTTGTTACCACCATACATGTTTACATACAACCCCTTTTCGCCTGCACTATACATATAACTATTCACTTCAGCTATGGTGCGCACCACGTTTGGAGGACAGCAATTCGATTTGCTGATATAAGGAACCCGTCCACCTTCCCAACGAAGATGATAAGGATAATCTACTGTTGAAGCCAAAGGATTGGTGTAGAAATATTTGGATCCATCCATGCTTACCCCGCTCAGTACACTGTTATACAAGGTGAGTTCCACAATGTCGGCATACTTTGATTCACCGGTCAACAGGAACATTCTCCAGTTCCATAAAACATTACCAATATTGGCACAGGTTTCATTGTGCGCACTAAAGTTTGGCAGTTGATAATCCCTGCCGTAACTCTGGTGAACCTTCTGAACCGTATCAGGCTTATAGGACGTTCCATCAACCGAAACGCCATCATACAAAGCACCGCATCCACCGGTAACATACATTTTAGTATTGATTACATTGTTCCACATTTTATTCAAAGTATTTATCAGTGTTATATCGCCGGTTTCTGCATACACATCAGCCACACCGGCAAAAAGATAGTTGGCCCTTACCGCATGCCCTACTACTTTGTTCATTTCCCTGAAAGGCACGCGGTCGCTGTTATCATCGGTTCCTTCAACCGTACCACGGATGTTAATAAGATGATTTACAAGGTCGAGGTATTTTTTACTATTGGTTGTACGATAGAGTTCGGTTAAGCCCATGTAATGCGAAGGACAAATAGCATTACGCGCCAGCTCGGGTGAAGCAGTACTATAAAAACCAATTAAGAAATCAGCCGCTTTCTTTGCAATGTCCAGTAATGTTTTCTTTCCGGTGGCACGGTAATGCACACAGGCCGCTGTCATTAAATGACCAAAATTGTATGCTTCAAAACTCAATTGATCATCAAACATTTTTTCTTTCCCTGATTTGTTTTGCTCAATGATGTTTTTGGTATAAATGTACCCGTCCAGCTTTTGTGCTTTGCCAATTACAGCAATGGCATCATCCATCCATTTATCCAACTTTGGATCTTTGGTTAAAGCATACATGGCAGCCACCGCTTCGAGTGTTTTATAAAAATCGCCATCATGAAAGGAGGGACCCCGAAAGCGCCCGGTATCAAGCCCTGCTGCCACCCTGAAATTCTGGAACGAATAGCAAATATCCTTGCTGGTATAGGTTTGCCACAATAACGGCAACATAGCGTCCCTGCAAACCGCAAAACGTTCTGCCCAAAAGCCCTTTGTCCAGCTTACATCACTCATACCCACACCTGTAAGTTTTGCATACCCGCTTGACTGTGTATTCACCAGGCTTGTTTGTGCTGAGGTTTGGTTCAGCAATAAAACAGTCAGTAATCCAATTACACTTAATCTCTTCATCTTACTCTGCTTTATAGTTAATAGTATATTCTGTTTGAGATTTCACAGTTATCTCGTACATATCATTTCCCTTTGCAACAGCTACCACATTTGCACCAGAAGGTTGCGATTTGCTTTTCAACCTGATCGTTCCTTCGCCTGTGGCGCCTTTGATCTTCACCTGCGTTTTACTTACATACAACTCAATATCTCCGTTGGGTGTAGGCACTTTGCCCTGCATCCATTCCAAACCACCCAGGTTTGGCTCAACAAGGTACGCCGCATATCCCGGCAAAGTTGGCTTTACACCCAGGTAATACTTACCAAGCAGGTACAAAGGACTGGCACCCCAGGCATGGCAAAGGCTTTTCCCAAACTCACGCCCGTACATGGCATAATGTTCCGCCCCCTTTTTTGTTGGATTGTATTCTTCCCAGAAAGAAGTGGCTCCCAGTTTGAGCATCCCTCCCCAGTAATCCTTCATTTCCTTGAGCACATAAGTTTGTTCGCCCAGTGCACACAATGCCTCAAGCTCATAAAAGCGCATATAAGGCGTAGTGATCTTTTGAATATTATCATTCAGTAAAACGGATGTTTTAACCGCTTGCTTTTGCTGCTGATTAAAATAATCGAAGAAGATAGAAAACATATTGGCGTACCGGGTAACATTCTCTGTTTGTTTTCCATCTATACGGCTATGCACCAATGCCTGCTTCTCATCGTTCCAGTAGATTTCGAATAATTTCTTTCGCATAGTCTCTGCCATGGCTTTGTAGCTGGAAGCTCCTTCAGCATCATTGACGATGCCGGCACATAATGCCATCGTTTCAAGACTTCTTGCAAACAACAACTGCTCAAAACTCACTTCACCCTTTTTACTAAGCCCCTCAGCCCAATCAATAAATATCCAGTCGCCTTCCATCCATTCCATCAAACCATCTTTATTTCTACGGGCAAGCACATAATCCATCAGGGTTTTCATGCGCTCGTAGTTCTGCAAAATAAAACTCGTATCGCCTGTGTAGAAATAATAATCATAAATACCAAGGAACCAATAAAAAGTATAATCCATGATGGTATTGATGTGGCCAGTCACCGGATCCTTACCACGCAAAGCATACAGGGTGCGGGTAACGGTTTCCTTATCATAGTATAGATAATAATTCATCAGGTAACTCTGGTATGCATCGCCGCTCCATATCCAGCGGTCGCGCTTAATGCCATCTATAAAAAACTCCCTGGTATTTAATTCAAATGTGTACTTCGCCACATCATAGATCCGGTTGACCTCTGCATCGCTGCAGGTAAAGCTTCCGCGTTGTTCTACATCGGCATATTCATACAACATCGAAACAGAATCAAGCGACACACCGGCATCATATTGTACATTCACAAAGCGGAATGCTTTGGAGAGTTTCATCACCTGGTCTCTTTTCGAGGAAGTGCTTACTTCTACCCTATCAAAAGCTTCGCAATGTTCAACAGACAAGGCTTCTTCCTTTGATTCACCGTAATACACAGAAAGGTTTCCATTCCCTTTCAACCCGTGCAGGTTGATGAACCCAAAGGTTTCCTTACCAAAATCAACCAGCATTGAATTTGTTCCTTTGGTTACAGCAACTGCCGACTGCTTTTTGGTAGGCAACATAAACTGCGAAGGCAGCTGTGCCGGGGAATTGAAATTCCAGCTTCCCGCATTTAACCATTTGGTAGCCGAAACATCAGAGGCCTTCCCTGTTTCATCTATCCATTCCTTATCCTCAAAAGTCACCAACCAGGTAGAGTCAGAAACAATAGTTTTGCCCTTTACAAAAATAGATGGAACATTGGCGTGGTTAAATACTTTGATGTTTATTTTATGCTTGCCTGCAGGCACCACAATACTCCCGGGACTCCCTTCAAATGCCTTACCATCAAGTTTCACATTATACTCGCCTTCCACATAAATCTCCACTGTTTCCTGTGCAGGCACATCAAATACTTTATGAAAATCCATCAGTACATAATGGTTGTCCATTTTCCAGAATACAGGAAAAAAAGTTCCCCTTTCAGTACGGCGGTTCTGAACCCTGTTTGCCAGTGAAATCTCGAAATCACCGGGATACCATATCCATGTTGAAGCAGAAAAGGCATCCGGTAAAAAAGATTTATCCATTTGTATAGCTTTTATAATAATATCAACATCGTTTTAAATATCGTCTCCGTATCTTTCTTTTGTTATTTGTTGCAATGACTTGCCGCGGGTTTTAGGTGTCCAAATAGTTCCTATTATTAACGCAATCAGGAGCAATCCGATCATAATGTAGGCCGCAGTGTTAAACCCTTCGCCGTTTGCACCGTAAATATGAACAAATACCAATCCCCATAATCCCCCTATACCTCTTACGGCAAAGAACATAACCCCTTGTGCTGCCGCGCGATATTTGGCTGGAAAGAGTTCCGAAGCCCAAAGCGCATAAAATGCTTGTACACTTACGCCTGCGTGTATACCCCAAAGAATGGTAAAAGTCCATAAGGCGGAATAATTTTTTATTCCAACAAAAATGAGGATACACCATGCCGATATGCCAATAAACGTTCCGGTAAAATACAGCCAGCGCTGATTTACCTTATCGACTATCATAGCAAAGCCGAAATAAGTTACCGCAATAATCACGATCCACTGTATGGCCGATACCATATTAGCTAGTTCGTTGGAAAGACCGCCTGCGGTTTCATAAATATGTTGTTGAAAGAATCCCATCACGGAAGCAACCATGTTCCAGGTAATGTAAATACCTGCAAGAAAAAGCATGGTGTGAATATTTACCTTATTGGTAAAAAGTGTTCCAAATGATTCAAAAATACCCGGTTGTTTCTCTTTGATTTGCGATTGCTTAGCTTCTTCCCAATCTTTTGATTCATTGAGTTTCCGTTGCAGCGTCCATGCAATAAATGCGACAATAAACAACGAGCCGAAAATAAGACGGCTGCTGAATACATTGACTGCTTCAACGCTTGCATCACTTCCTATAACGAATGCCGCGATTTTTTGCACATAGCCGAATAAAAAACCTGCTGAAGCATCAGCTTTACCCGGAGCAAGCAACATTCCCAAAACTAAAATGATCGTTGGACCGACTCCCCAGGCAAACTGAGAAATACCCATATTTCGTCCGCGATTACCCACTTCCGAATTTTCGGAAATATAAGTCCACGAAGCAGGAACACCCACCCCTACCGAGATACCCGTAATCAGAAATCCTGTCAACAGCATCGGGAAACTGACCGTGAACATGATAATGGCAATCCCCAACATATACACAAGCATATTGTAGGTGTAAATCTTTTTTCGTCCGTATTTGTCGGCAAGAAAACCACCGATAATCGCGCCGATAGCCGCGCCAAAACAGTTGGCACTGATGGCATTAAGCCAGCCGAGATTCCCTTCGGTAAGTCCGAGGTAATTTTGCCAAAGAGTCAATCCGCTTGCGCCGGCCACAATGGCGCCCGCATCAAGATAATTCGTAAGCGATACAGCAATAGTACTTTTTAAACTTCCTTTTTTATGTTCCATTTGTGTTTAGTTAATATTTTGCATTTTGGCTTTGCTCAATAGCATTACAAAACGTACAAGTGAGTGACACAACCAAAGCATCATAGTATTGGTAAAGCTTGTAAACAAAAATTTATTCTTCATACTTAATGTCCGTTAAAAATAATGTAAAGGAATAATATAACAAGTCCTAATAAAGCAAACAGAATTTTTACCTGCTTATCGGTTTTTGGTAAGGGTGCTGTTTCAATAGCTGCTGTTACTTTGTTTTTATCTGCTAAAGAAATAACGATAGCTGCTACAAACAAAACGGCAAATATGTAAAACGAGATCAGGAAATAATGAGGCCACCATGTGTTTTCACCTGTTTTAGTATCAGGAGGCAAAATCCACAAATTGAGCATGCCTACAAATAAGCTGAATGCGGAACCGGCAGATAAAATTACGTTCACGGCCAGCTTGGTAGTGCGTTTCCAGAATACACTCAACAAAAAAGTTACGGCCAACGGTGGGGCCAGGTAACCCAAAATAGATTGAAAAATATCGAACAGTGTTTTGCCTTTAATGTTATCAAATGCAATGGCCATTAAAACGGCCAACACACAACCGGCTATAACCGAATAACGCCCAACATTTATTTGCTGTTTTACCGAAGCCTGTGGATTCATGTTATTTACATAAATATCCTTTGTAAAAACAGTGCTTAACGCATTTAAAGATGAACCAATGGTAGCCACCAACACGGCAATTAAAACACAAATGACAAGGCCATTCAAACCCGGGGGAAATAGGTTTGTTACCATGGTCATGTATGCTAATTTATCATCCGTCAATTCGGGGAACAATGCAAAACACAAAATGCCGGGCAGTATAAACATGGGCAATGCCAGTATTTTCAGCCAGCCGATAAAATTTACACCCAACTGCCCCTGCTTCAAATTTTTTGCACCCAACACACTTTGCACCATACTTTGATCGGTACAAAAAAATGCAACTGCCGATACCGGGTAACCCAGCAACAATGCATGCCATGGATATCCAGGGTCGGATGCAGGATGTATTAAATTCCAAAAATGACCGGGCGTTTTAGCAGCCAAAGCATCGAAACCACCCAGCTTTTGCAAACCAATAAAACTAAGCGCCAACGAAACGATAATTAATAATATCATCTGAAACACATTCACTTTTGCAATGGCTTTTAAGCCGCCCATATAAGTAAACAAACCCGAAAAAGCTACCAGCACAATAGTAGATTGCCACATAGGTATGCCTAAAATCTGCCTCACTAAAATTCCCCCGCTGAACAAGCCCAAACTAAGCCAACTGATTAAAATTTTGATGAGCGCATAACCGGCTAAAATATCCTGGGTACTTTTTCCATAACGCTTGCCCATAAACCCGGGCATGGTGCTTACTTTACTTGCAATGTAACGCGGGGCAAATACCATGGCCAGCAACAGCAAAAAAACAAAAGCATACCATTCAAAATTTGCACCCACTATGCCTGCCGAAAAACCAATACTTGCAAAAGCGAGCAATGATGCAGGGCCTACATTGGTGCCCCACATGTTGAAGCCAATATTGTACCAGTTAAGCGAATTGCCTGCCATAAACAGGGTTTCATCTTTTTTCTTATTGCGGAAACTTGCGATATATCTGATGGCCAGCAATGCAATAAGATAGATAACTATTATAGCAAAGTCGAGTGCAGTAAGCTTATTGTAGATTTCGTTCACTTTTTTTGAATGAGGAATTATGAATGAGGAATTATGAATGAGGAATGAGGAATGATGAATGATGAATGAGGAGTGAGGAATTATGAGTGGAGGTTGGTGGTTAGATTATTGAGGCCAAATTGATTTAGCAATTCCTGTATGCGAACGGGCTTGCCGGTTTGCAAACTTTTATCCATGGCCTGCAATAAAGCTACGGTTCCAATGCCTTCCTTCAGATCGGGGTATGCTGTAAAGCCCTGCTCAATGGAATCGGCAAAATACTCAAGGTAGTTCTGGTATTCGCCTGCATGATGGCTTTGTCCCTCGAAACGGAAATAATACTTCAAAGTTGAATCGCCCCAGGTGATGATTTTTTCTTCGCCTGTTTTATCGGTGATGGCATATCGAAGCTCATGGTAATCGGCCTGGCTGGCGCCAACGGTTCCCCGAAGCACACAACTCATACCGCTATCGCGTTTTACGGGTTGTGTGGGGCCGGTATAGCTTCCGCTCACCCTGGCAATCCGCCCATCGCTTGCTTTAAAGATGAAGTGCATTGTGTCTTCATGCTGCAATCCAGCCGTTTTACCATTGCTGCTGATCATACCATAGCCCATTACCTCTTCAATGTTTGGCAAATACCAGCGGATAAAATCAACCGGATGACTCAGGCCGCCGTATAACCATTTGAAGGAATCCTCCAGCGCCCATTTCTTTTCGAGGAACCAACGGTGATCGGCATTGTAATGGCTTTCAATGGTCATCAGTTCGCCAATTTCTCCCGCTTCAAAATCTTTGCGCTGACGTTTATAGGGTTCGAAGAAACGCGAGCTTTGTCCTACAAATACTTTCCTGCCTGTTTTCTGTTGCAGTTCAATGAGTTCCTGCGCCCTGCTCAGATCATCAATAAAGGGCTTGGTGCAAACAACATGCTTGTTATGCAGCAATGCCGCTTTGATATGATCTGCATGCAAATGATCGGGCGTATAAATGGCAATGATGTCTATTTCTGAATCGTTCAACAGTCCATCGTAGTTGGTGGTATAATTTGAAAAACCAAACTCCCTGCAACGTTGTTTGCACAAATCTTCGTTGCGGTCGCAAATGGTTTTAAGGTGCAATTTTTTACTTTGCAAAGCAGCGCTCATGGTGCTGCGGCCTTCACCTAAACCAAGTATCCCAATATTCAACATAAAATCTATTTTAATGGTTTCACCTCTCACATTTCACTCATTCACTTATTCACTCATTCACTCATTCACTTATTCACTCATTCACTTATTCACTCATTCACTTATTCACTTATTCACTTTCCCCAGAACACCCACACTTCCCCCTTTCAGGGGGTCAGGGGGTTTAAAAACACCCACACCTCCCCCTTCTTCGCCCCCTCAATCCCCTCCTGGTACTTCTTCATCACCCTGTTCCATTCATCCACCCTTGGATTGTTGGCTGTGGCCCGCGGGTTCAGCTTATCGAGGCTTTCGCCTTTTGGAATACTAATGATCAGCATCAATTGCCTGCCATTCCGGAACAATAACAATTGCTGGAAATCTGCGTTGCAGAAACCTTTCGCTACTTCAGGCCATTTCTCAAACTGGGTTGCATGATAGTCTAAATACTCCTTTTGCAATTTTTCATCAGCAACCAAATTGGCCGTGAGCAGGATATGATCCCATTCCTTTACCGTATGGTTATCCTTGCAATGCTTTTTCCGGCTGAATTCATAAAACAGGTCGTGGTAAACCCGTACATCCGCTTCAGGAAAATTATTCCGTATGCGGCCCTGCATCACGCCAATGTCCTGCACTTTATCATAAATAACATAATGATCATTCCATTGATAAATGGCGTTGCTGTCCATGTTGTTTTTTGCCAACAGGTTTTTCAATTTGGAAACATCAAGCGTCTTTCCTTCCTTTACCACCAGCTCAATTACTTCGTTATGTTCTTCGTTGATGGGAAGGTTCAGCTTTGACGCTGTTCGTTCGGCGAGCAGGTATTGAAAATCCGCTTGCAGCCCTGCATTCCTTCTTATGGTTTCATTTACCTGCGGACCATTGTTGATCCATTCGTTCCCCGGGCCATTGGCGTTCTGCAAATATTTAGCAGTGGGCGTCCAGTTATCTTTTACCGTAATATAAGAAGAACCTTCATCGGTATAGATATAAAACCAATGTGAAGGCAAGTGCACATAAGGCGCTTTAATAATACTGTCCACTTCATTTTCAGCGATGATTGAACCGGGCTGTGAGCTCAGCGTGTAAATACCTGCGCAATCGTAGTTGTGTTTACCAAAATGATGTATCTTATTGCCAATGATCCTATTGTTCTTCATGGCATTGGCAGTTGGAGACCAGCCCCAGCCCAGGGTAATGCCTGAATAAGAAACATGCTCTACTTCATTATGCTCTACCAATGTATTTCTTGCATAGGCTACACCAATACCCACGCAACTCCAGTCTTCGTTGGTAACATCGGTTACGAGGTTATTGCTGATGATCATTCCATCGCAAACCTCGCGTTCATCCTTTGGGTTGTAAGGCAAATGAATTTCGGTGGCTTCATCGGAATATATACCTGCCAGCAAACCATTGCCACCAATATCTTTAAAAAGGTTCCCCTTCACAGTGTTTTGGTGAACGGCCTTGTGGTAATCAAGCCCTGTGGAAGCGAGATGCTCAAACCTGCAATTGATAAAACTTGTCTGATCCGCATAGTTCACCTCTACAGCAGCAGCAGGTCTGCCCACCCATGCCTGGTTATCCAATCCTGCTTTGTCCTTTGTACCCGATGGTCTTAACTTATAGGCATCGGTCATATACAAACCATTTTGGTGCGGCACATGCCCCTGTTGCGAAGGTCGCAACCAACCTGTATGCTGAAAGGAAATCCCTTTAAACGAAACATGGCTCACGGGATTATCCACTGTGCCTTCCACTTTCACCAATGTTTCCAAAAACGGCGCGATCACCGATGCGGTTGAAAGGTTTTCATTGGTGCGTGGCCAGTAATAAAGCTTTTGATTTTGTACATCAAGATACCATTCGCCCGGTTCATCTAAAAATTGCAGGGCGTTCGTAAGGTAAAAAGCTGAATTACCAGTTTCCTTGCTTATCCAGGGTGCAGGCCAGGGATGTTCGCTCTGGATGCGGCTTTCGGGCTGATGAAAAAATAGTTTGGTACTATCTCCATGCACTTCCATTTTCTTTACACGAAGGATGGCAATGGCCCACCATTGATGTATGAAGAACTCCACACCTTTTGTATTTTGCAGGTTTGAAAATGCAGGCGTAGGGATCCGGCAGGTTTCATCCTTTTTGTTCCAGCTAATAATACGGTTCATTTCCCCGCCATTGGTGCTTTTGGCACGAACCGCTTTTACCTTATTGACCCAAAGCTGGCGAAAATTGAATAGCTGATCCCCCATCATCGGCACATCAGCAACCCATAGTTTACCATTGGTTTTGGCTGATAAACCGGGAACCGCCGTGGTCAGCTTCTTCCAGTTTCTTATTTCAACACCGCCGCTTAAAACAGGTTGCTCGCCCATGGCGGCTTCAATAACGGTGGGGCTTGCTTCGGTTCCGGCATCTTCAGGACGAATAAAAACGGGCTCATCCAATGGGTATCGTCCGCCTTTGAGTATGATGTGGATGCCGCCGGCAATGGATGGATCATGCAACCTGCGCAGTTCCCTTGCCTTGCGCAGCGCCATATTTAATGTGGCCAATGGCTTTTCGAGCGAACCCTCGTTTACATCAGACCCGGTTGGTGAAACATAGATATCAACCGCCCAAACCCATTGGGCAAGCAATAAAATGCAGACAAGCAGGCTGAATGGCAATCGTTTCATTACAAATACAATTATCGCAGAAAATCCTGCTTTTCAGGCAGATATTTTAAGCCAATAAAAGTAGGCCCGTTCCTTCCGCCGGAAAATGTGTGTATTTGCTATAATGATGGAAGATTTTCCTGTTTGGGGATTGGGAAAACAAAAAGCCGTTATCGTACCAGGCAAGGTTTAAAGCAGAGGCAGGCGAACTACTATTTACAATTCAATGACGTTTAGTTAAGAATTGATTTGACTCCGAAAGAGTCAAATGTTTGTAGAGAAACGTTGTTTTCTACAAACATCCGACCCCAGCCGGGGACGAATACCCAAACTAAACGACATTGTATTTACATTTGCCACCAACTTTACGGCCACAATTTTACTTTGCGGCAGGCTTTTTTGTGGCAAACAACGTTTAAAAAGGTAAAAATTTAGCTTTGTCGAGTAGGTTCAAAGAAAGAAGATATACCTTTGAAAATTGCATTGACGCTATGAAAATCAAATCCAAAATTTTTAGGGTTGCCAAATTATGGCCCGTATAATAACACAAATACACGCATTAGCGGTCACCCATAGACGACACCACAGCAAGAAGAAATCAGCCAAAAATATTATCGGAAAATGTCGCTTAAAAGAGAACTGATATACATTGACGAACAAGACGTAACCGATAGAATTTCCAAATACTCGTATAAAGGCGACAAGTGCGTTATTGTCTTTAAAAATAGCACTAAAGAATTCTCTTACGGTAAGAACAGAGCAAGAATTGTAAGGACAGCACTTAGTGGTGACAAAGCATTTAACGTTTTCAATTACTTAAAAGAAATTGCCGAAACAGTTGGACTAAAAACAGAAGAAGGCGACAACATTCTTTCAAGAAGTTACGACAGCATTTATGAAATTCCCGAAGATTGTATTCTTGCGAGTTTTTTAAACGGTTCTTTATCCACAAGAAATAGTAATACTACAAATCCTGATTTTTTCCCTTTTGGTTTTAATCTAAGCCAGAGAAATGCAGTAAACACAGCATTTGTGAATGATTTGAGTGTAATTGAAGGACCACCAGGAACAGGGAAAACACAAACCATACTGAACATTATTGCTAATGCCGTTTTAAATGGACAAAGTGTTGCTGTTGTTTCAAGCAACAACTCTGCAACAAAAAATATTTATGAAAAACTTGAAAAGAACAGTGTTGAATTTATAGCCGCACTTCTAGGAAATTCTCAAAACAAAAAAGAGTTCATCGACTCACAAAAAGAAATTCCCGACTTATCAAAATTCAACTTAACCAACACTCAAAAAACAGAAATAAAAGTAAAGTCAGCAACGCTTGTTACTCAACTTTCTGAAAACCTTGACAAGAAAAATGAGTTGGCATTATTAAAACTACAAATAGACAACATCAAAACAGAATTTGAACATTTCAAAGAAACATATAAAGGTCAAATAGAGAAAACCGTAGAACTTAAAAAAAACATCACAGCCGAAAAAATACTTGAATTATGGATTTCTATTGAAGCACTTGCAAAAAGTCAAAAAAAAATCTGCTTCATTAGAAGATTTATTTACCGACTGAAATACGGAATTAAGAATAAATCATTTTATACAAATTCAGTTGATGAAATGATTTTCATTTGTCAATTAAAGTATTATCCAACCAAAATTAGTGAACTGACAAAGAGAATTGATTTTTTAGAACTCTCTTTGAAAATTTTTGCATTTGACAACAAAATGAAAGAATACACAGAAATGTCAATGCAACTTTTCAAAGCAGAATTATATAAACGATACAATCAGCAAAGTCGAGAACCATATACAATTTCAGAACTTCGTCAGAAATCCAACGCATTTATCAAAGACTATCCTGTCATTATGAGCACAACTTACTCATTAAGACAGAGCTTGTCCGATAAACTTTTTTATGATTATGTAATTATTGACGAATCTTCTCAAGTTGATTTAGCAACGGGTGCGCTTGCTTTGTCTTGTGCAAGAAGAGCGGTAATTGTTGGCGACATTAAACAATTGCCAAATGTGGTTGACACAGATATGCAAATAAAAACTGATTTGATTTTCAATTCTTACAACCTCAAAAAACCTTATCGCTATTCAAATCATAGTTTGCTATCTTCTGTCATTGAATTATTACCAAATGTTTCAAAGACACTTTTGAGAGAACATTATCGTTGCCACCCGAAAATCATAGAATTTTGCAACAAGAAATTTTATGACAATCAACTTATCGTTCTTACAGAATACACAGACAAACGCCAACCCCTTGTTGTTTACAAAACAGCACAAGGGAGTCACGCAAGAGAGCGAATGAATCAACGACAAATAGACATCATAAAACAGGAAATTATCCCGAAAGAAAAACTTGAAAATGTAGATTTGGGTATTGTTACACCATACCGTAATCAAACAAACGCATTACAAAGGACATTTCGCAGAACTTCAATAAAAGCAGACACCGTTGACAAGTTTCAAGGCAGAGAAAACGAAGTTATCATTCTGTCAACTGTTGACAACGAAATTTCTGATTTCACAGACAATCCTAATCGGTTAAATGTTGCAGTTTCAAGAGCTGTTGAGCAACTGATATTAGTTGTCAATGGAAACGAAAATCAAAAAGACAACAACATTTCTGACTTGATACAGTATATTGAGTATAACAACTTTTCTGTTATTCAAAGCGAGTTAAATTCAACTTTTGATTTGTTGTATAAAGGTTACGAAGAAGAACGAGCAAAAATTATTCGCAAATCAGGAAAGGTGTCGGAGTTTGACAGCGAAAATTTAATGTTTGGACTAATCAAAGAAATTCTATCAAACGAAAAATTCTTGAAATATGATGTTCTTCTACATTTCCCAATTAGGCGGCTTATAAAAGATTTTTCTAAGTTAGACGAACAAGAAACTAAATACGCATCAAATCCATTGACACATATAGACTTTTTGATTTATAATAAACTGGGTAAAGTTCCAACTCTTGCAATTGAAGTTGACGGATTTGAATTTCACAAAGAGGGAACACAGCAAGCAGTCAGAGATAAAATGAAAGACAAAATATTGGAAAAATATAATTTACCTATCTTGCGTTTTAGGACAAATGAAAGTAACGAAAAAGATAAATTGACGAACAAGCTAAACGAATTACAACAGACAAAACAAATTTAGGCGAACCACTAACACACGTTGGCGGTATTATAAAGACAGACAGATGAAAGTAAATTTGAAAATTCTATTTGCATTAATTTTATGTGGACTAATCTCATCTTGTTTTGACCTAAACACTGTGCATCAAGAAATTGACGGACCGTATTTTGTAGAATCAGACCCAGGAGCAGACTACAATACATTATATTATGACTTGGGTGAAGGAAATGCGATTGCAAGAGTTCGCAACATTAAAAGAGCAGGACACACCGATAAACTTATTATTGTTGAGGTACAAGACGGTTATTACTTTATTGACCGACAAAAAGACAATAAATTTTTAAATGGCAATGAAATTATAGGAGACATAAAATCGCATGAATATCTTCTTAACTTGTTAGACTCACTTAAAATTGACAACTTTAAATTTGACTATTACATAGAAAAATAACACCGCATGACACGGGCTTTGCAATAGGCTGGCTCGACATTAAATGATCAGCAATTTTGCAGGTATCGGCAATCGTTCCAACCTGACCTTTGCCATTTAGCTTATGTTTCATATTTTCAACTTCAGTTTTTTAATTATGCATTTGTACCAAGCTGACGATTCGCTATAGCCGCACCATCGCAAAAGCCGCTGGACGTTCGCCACGGCTAATCTAACACCTGGAACACTTTTTTCAGATAAGCAGTATTGGCGCCGTAATTATATTTTGTATCCGATGCCTTCGTTGCATCGCGGCTGCGTTCAATAACCAGCCAGCCGCTCCAGCCCATTTCGTCAAGGGTCTTTTTTACTTTGTACATGTCAATCTGCGGGTCGTTTTGCAGCCACACACTGTCCTTGTTGGTGGCATGGATCATGCTGATGCGGTCTTTCACGCCGCATTTGGTGTTTTAGCAACGCGGCACCAAATGCTCCTGTGCGCTTAGTGGATTTTCTTAACGAACCTGCAAAATAAAATCGCCTTCCCAACTCTTGTTTATCCTTTCCAGCTAATGCCGGGCGTGCCGCCGTTGGGCGTCAGGATATCAGACCTGGTACTCCACCCAAAATGACCTGAGGCATCTGGCAACCCTGACTTACATTCTAAAAATCATTGTTTCCCTATTGGGAAATATGTATTTTTGTCCAAAACCGGTGCATGAAGCCAAATTTTGAGGTTGAGTTATTGCCAGAAGCAGTGGCGTTTTTAGAGAGCCTGGAGGACAAAACGAGAGAAAAAATCTACTACAACATCAAAAAGGCCCAATTCGTGAATGACAGCGAGCTTTTCAAGAAACTCAACGACTTCATTTGGGAATTTCGAACATTGTACAATGGTAAGGCTTATAGACTTTTTTCATTTTGGGATACCAGTGAAGGAAAGAAAACTTTAGTTGTTGGTACCCATGGAATTTTGAAAAAGACTCAAAAAACACCATCGAAAGAAATTAAGAAAGCAGAAGAAATAAGAAGGCAGTATTTAAATAATAAGACAAAAAATTAATTGGCTATGGACAATAAATTCAAGACTGTTTCAATTGACACAATGATTGATAAGCACATTGGTGAACCTGGAGCAGCAAGACGTGAGGCATTTGAAAATGAGTTAAGAATTGACTTATTAGGACAAGCTATTAAACAAGCCAGGCAAGAAAGGAATTTGACTCAAGAGCAATTAGGTGAACTTGTTGGAGTTCAAAAGGCCCAAATTTCCAAAATTGAGAACAGCGTAAAGAATGCACGATTTGAAACCATTTTAAAAGTTTTTGATGCTTTAGGAGCCAAAGTGAATTTTAACGTAGAACTGAATGACAAGAAATTAGCCTATTGACGAAATGCCGAACACCCAACATTGCATGGGCAATATATAACGTTCGCCCCCACGCGGCTAATCTAACCCCTGGAAAACTTTTTTCAGATAAGCCGTATTCGCCCCGTAATTATACTTCGTATCCGAAGCCTTGCTTGCGTCGCGGCTGCGTTCAATAACCAGCCAGCCGCTCCAGCCCATTTCGTCAAGGGTCTTTTTCACTTTGTACATGTCAATCTGCGGATCGTTTTGCAGCCACACACTATCCTTGTTGGTGGCATGTATCATGCTGATGCGGTCTTTGCCCAGCAGTTTCAACTCGCTGATCAAATCGCGGCCTTCTTTTAAAGGATTGGAAAAGTTGAAATAGATTTTAATAGCCGGTGAACCAATCTCTTTCAGCAACTGCACTTCTTCTTTAGCAGTAAGCGAGGTTTCAATACCAATCACCACGCCTGCCTGTTCGGCCAATCTCCCCGCTATTTTCAACCTGCCAATCACCGAATCGCGAACGGCAGGGTTCTTTTTGATATCACATTGCACACCAAGGGGCAAAAAAGCATGTTTCACCTGCATAAGTTGCATGGTCTTAATGCAGTCTTCAATACTCCGGATGTATTCCGCCCTTCCGCAAAACGACTGGGCATAATAACCTGTCATGGCGAGGCAAAAAACTTCCACCTTATTTTCTTTGGCCGTTTTTAAGAAAAGGCTTCTTACAGAATCAATGAGCAGTTGATTATCGAAAGTGGGCCGGGTACCCAAACCGCCCATGTCAACCTCTACCCCATCGGCCTTTAATTGGGCAGTTAAAGTAATGGCTCCGAGTTTTTGACGCTTCAGCAGCATCAGGTCAATCAGGCCTATTTTATAGCGCTGATTGGTCCTTGCCTGGTCAATTTCATCAGCAAACAATTTCTCCAGGTTTTCAAATCCTTTCACTGCATGGGCAGGAAGCTTTTCGCCGGTATCGCCAAATACATACAAACTCTTTTCAGGCTCGATAGTAATTTTTGATTCATCCATTTTCCCGGTAGCATCCTGAATGGCTTTCATATCCAATCCCAAATGCTTCGCCATAAACTCATACACGGCAATACGCTTATTGATGCCAAAATCATGGCCCTCAGTTGGCAGGTGTACGTTGGTTACATTTTCCTTTTTGCCATACCAGCCGTACATTTTTTGCAGGTATAAAAAATCATGCTCAGGCATCCTGTCGGTCCAGTCGCCACCATCGCTTACAATCAATTGCGGGCGTGGCGCTGCCATGGCGGCAATCTCCACATTATCAGTTCGATTGCCACAGGCATGAATATCCATACCGCTTTCGCAGGGACAACCACCATAGAAATAAGAGGAAAGCGAAACCACGGGCGCTGAAACTTTTATGCGATCATCCAAAGCAGCCATCAACACGGTGTGGCTTCCCCCGCCTGAACCACCTGTCATGCCAACCCTTGCCGTGTCGGCATCTTTTTGCGCCAACAAATAATCAAGGATACGAATGCTGCCCAGGGCCTGTATGGTCATGGATAAGCTACGGCGATGATCTTCAGGCTTGAATTGCAATAAGGATTCGCCCCATGCAAACAGGTCGTAACTAAAAGCCATGGCGCCCATTTTAGCCAATGCGGCACAGCGATACTGGCAATCGGGCCGGTAACGCTGTTTTTCCCAATGCCCGTCAGGATTTAAGATCACCGGAATTTTGCCTTTGTACTTTAATGGTTTGTACAATGAACCATTTACCCACACGCCTGGTAAAATTTCAATGGCTATATTTTCAACCGTATAACCATCAAGTACCCGCTTTGGGGTTACGATGGGTTTACTATTTGGAGCAGCAGGCAAATGCGACAATTGCAGGGCCTCTTTCAAACAGGGTTTCAGATCAGCTTTACGCTTTTCCCATTCATCCAAAGTTTTATATTGTGATGCAATGCGATCCAGTTCGGCCCAGCCTTCTTCCACCGGCCAGCGGTAATATTCATACACGCTTAGTTTGTACTGCTTATCTTTTTCTTTCTTCACCTTTAATTCAAACGGCTTCAGGATATTATCCAATGTTACTTCCACATCGGGGCGGTATTTCCATTCAGCGTAATTCACTTTTTTGTTTGAAACCATACTGTCGGCATACCGGATGGAAACGCCATACTTTTTTTGAATATCGTTCAGCACTTCCTTTAATGGTTTGCTGTATTGGTTGTCGGTGTTGGGTTGCGCGGAAGAGTTGAACCACAGAGACACAAAGGCACAGAGAAGAAGAAATGATTTCACGCAAAGACGCAAAGGCGCAAAGGCACAGAGAAGAAGAAATGATTTCACGCAAAGACGCAAAGGCGCAAAGGC
>CAYUGH010000044.1:0-33414 GCA_964444195.1 uncultured Chitinophagaceae bacterium | reverse complement strand
GTGGTGGATTTAGCCCGGGAACTCCTCCCCCATCGGCCATATGGCACGAAAGGCAACTTTTTACATACACTTTTTTACCGGCTTCCAATTGAGTGGCTGTGGCCGTTTGAGCCTGGGCGTTGGTTACAAAGAAAAATAATACAAATGACCCTAATATTTTCATTTTCATAGTTTTATAAAAATTAACCGGTTAAGTCGGGCGAAGTTCGCTGTTTTATTTCAAGCCCTTTAGTATTCGACGCGCAAAATGCTAAAAAGGATTGGATAGTTGGCTGCTATATTTGCCCAGCAATAACACCACTGTTTATGAATGTACTGAAAGCCAGTTTTTTTAACAGTTTTATGCTGGCGAGCCTTTTGGCGGCTGCACAATTGCCCGATTCACTGCCTTCACTCGACCCGGTAGTGGTGTCTGCATCCTATTCCCCTGTTCAAAGCAGCAAAACCGGGCGCAATATAATAGTGGTAAAAGGCGACCAACTAATGAACCTGCCAATCCATTCGGTAGATGAATTACTCCGGTACCTGCCGGGTCTTGAAGTTCAGGCAAGGGGACCCATGGGTTCGCAAAGCGATATTTCAATCAGGGGCTCTACATTTCAGCAAGTGCTTGTGGTGCTTGATGGCATCCGGCTAAATGATCCCTTAACCGGGCATTTCAATAGCTATATTCCGCTTCCTGCCACCGAAATAGAACGGATTGAAATTTTAAAAGGTTCATCTTCCGCCATTTATGGTACCGAAGCTGTTGGAGGGGTGGTGCATATCATTACCAAAACCTTTGCCAAATCAATTGGAAAAAGCGGTTTCGAAGGCAGGTTTTCAGGCGGTGAATTTGGTTTATGGGGTATAAATGCAGGCGGGCAATGGGTAGGGCAAAATACAATCCTTTCCGCAGGCATTCTTTCCAACCATTCAGATGGGCAGCCTCAGCGGGGTACCAATGGCTTTTTTGACCTCACGTCGCTTTCACTGGGGCTTTCCCAAAGAATAAACGACCATTGGACGCTCGGTTTGAGGACCGCTTACGACAACCGCCATTTTTCGGCCCAGAATTACTATACAACCTTTGTTAGCGATACAGCCAAAGAGCGCATTGAATCGTGGTGGCAACATGCCCAATTTTCGTACAGCAATGGCGGGATCAGGTGGACCACCGATATAGGGTATAAAATGCTCCAGGATGTGTACGCCTTCAACCAAATGTCAGTGGCTAATAACAATAAATCCCAATTGTTCCAGGTATTGTCCAAAGCAGGGTTCCAGTTGGGTGAAAAATTATACCTGACTACAGGCTTGCAATATATTGACAGGGGGATAAAAAGCAACGACAGGGGAAATCACCAGGTTTGGCAATCGGCCGTATTTGGCGTTTTAAGCTGGGAAGCCGCGCCAGGTCTTCATATTGATCCTGCCATCAGGTTCGATCAACATGAAATTGCAGGGTTTGAATTTGTTCCGCAGCTTAATGTTTCGTATAAGAAAAATAAATACCAGTTACGTGGTAGTGCAGGCCGCAGTGTAAGGGATGCTGATTTTACCGAACGGTATAACAATTACAATAAAACATTAGTGGCAAGCGGCCGGATCGGCAACCCCGACCTTGAAGCCGAAAGTGGGTGGAACTATGAGGCCGGGGCCGACCTTTGGGCCGGAAAGGGCTGGAAATTTTCTACCACTGTTTTCTACCGCGATCAACAAAAATTGATTGATTGGATAAATACGCCCTATTCCGAAATGCCGCGCAAAGACAACCTGGTTCCAAACGGGGCCTACTCGCTTTCTAAAAATATATGGGAAGTCAATACAACCGGCTGGGAGCTTGATATTCAATACCGTCACGATATGGACGCAAATCAATCACTTACATTGCAGGGCGGGTTGCTTTGGGTTGATAACAACGGTAATGAAAATACGCCAAGCCTTTATTTAAGCACGCAGGCGCATTGGCTGGGTAATTTTAATGCGATGTACCGTTATAAAAAATGGGTGGTTTCCACTACCGGGCTTTACAAACAACGAGATACACAGAAAACCAACGGGGGTATTAATGCCTCGCTAAGTTCCGAGTATTTTTTGCTGAACGGGAAGCTTGAATTTAACCCTAGCAACAGGTTTGGAATTTATGTTCAGTGTGATAATGTGACTGATGTTAGTTACAGCGATTTGCTTGGATGCCCCATGCCCGGACAGTGGTGGATGGGGGGTGTGAGGGTTACGCTGTAAGTCGTTTGGTTTAGGATGGTTTAGTTTTAGTAGTTTAGAAGGGTTTGGGGGAGAATGGAATATCAAATCTTCAATATAAAATTTCAAATATCAAATGGTTCAGGAAATATTGAGCGATCTGGGGATAAGCACACTGAACAGGGGAACATCTACAGGAACTAACTGGATGATTACCAATGGAAAACCCATTGATTCCTGGTCGCCGGTGGATGGCAAGCTGATTGGCTCCGTGATGCCTACTGACCGGCCGAGCTACGATGTGCTGGTGATGAAGGCACAGGAAGCTTTTACCGAATGGCGGTTATGGCCTGCCCCAAAGCGGGGCGAAATAGTAAGGCAGGTTGGCGAGGCGCTAAGGGCCAAAAAAGAATCGTTGGGAAAATTAGTGAGTTATGAAATGGGTAAAAGCCTGCAGGAAGGGTATGGCGAAGTGCAGGAAATGATTGACATCTGCGATTTTGCCGTAGGATTAAGCCGTCAATTGCACGGGTTAACCATGCACAGCGAGCGGCCGCAGCACCGCATGTACGAGCAATGGCATCCGTTGGGCATTGTTGGGATCATCAGTGCCTTCAATTTTCCGGTAGCGGTTTGGAGCTGGAACAGTATGCTGGCCTGGGTTTGCGGGGATGTCTGCATTTGGAAACCTTCTGAAAAAACACCGCTTTGCGGTATTGCCTGCCAAAAAATAATACAGGAAGTATTTGAAAGGAATGGTGTGCCCGAGGGAGTTAGCTGCCTGGTACAGGGTGGCCGTGATGCAGGCGAATGGATGGCTTCCGATGAAAGGCTCCCGCTGGTAAGCGCTACAGGAAGCACACGCATGGGCAAGGCGGTTGGCACACGAGTAGCCGAAAGGCTTGGCCGCAGCTTGCTGGAGCTGGGCGGAAACAATGCCATTATCATATCGAAAGACGCAGACCTTAATATGGCGCTGGTGGGTTGCGTATTTGGCGCTGTGGGTACGGCCGGGCAACGCTGTACTTCTACCCGGAGGCTCATTATTCATACGGATGTGTATGATGCTTTTACCGAAAAACTGACCGCAGCTTATGCTCAATTAAAAATTGGTGACCCGCTGGATGAACGAAATCATGTGGGGCCGCTGATTGATACCGATGCTGTACGTAACTACCTGAATGCCATTAAATTGTGCAAAGCCCAGGGAGGGACTTTCCTGGTAGAAGGCGGGGTGCTTGAAGGCCCGGATTATGCTTCAGGGTGCTATGTAAAACCTTGTATTGCCGAGGTAAAACCAGGCATGGAAGTGGTTCATACGGAAACCTTTGCCCCGATCCTCTACCTCATGAAATACGATAGCATTGAGGAATCAATCCGTATTCAGAATGAGGTGCCGCAGGGGCTTTCGTCAGCAATTATGACACTTAATCTCCGCGAGTCGGAGCTGTTTTTGAGCGCAGCCGGAAGCGATTGCGGTATTGCAAACGTAAATATTGGAACCAGCGGGGCCGAAATTGGCGGCGCTTTTGGTGGTGAAAAAGAAACCGGCGGGGGAAGGGAAAGCGGCAGCGATGCCTGGAAAAATTACATGCGGAGGCAAACAAATACCATCAATTACGGTAATAAACTGCCTCTTGCGCAGGGAATTCAGTTTAATCTTGGTTAAAACTTTCCTTTGCTATTCGTTAAAATTATGAACGGCCCCGCTTGTATGGGGCCAAATATTGATTTTTGTACTTATGAATTTTTTGAAAGTATTGTCTTGCTGCGGTTTAATGTTATCCGGCACTTCTTTTTTATATGCCCAAAACCCTGTGAAAGCCGGGTGGCATTTATTGGATAAAACAACTGATGGGTATTACGGCATTTCGCTTGCCAAGGCCTACGATTTTTTGAAGGATAAAAAAGGAAGCACAGTGATTGTGGGGGTAATTGACGGCGGGTCGGACACCACCCACGAGGACCTGAAAACAGTTTTGTACCGGAATCCGCGTGAAATACCCGGCAATGGCAAAGACGACGATAAAAACGGGTTTATTGATGATGTAAGCGGATGGAACTTTTTGGGCAACCGGAATGGAGAAAACATAAAGAAGGAAAATTTAGAAGCCGTGCGGTTGTACAACCTAATGAAGGATGAATTTGAAAACAAAACCTTTGTAGATGCAAGCCTGTCGGGTGAAAAAAAGGCGAAACACGACCTTTGGATGAAAGTAAATAAAGAGCTTACCGTAAGCGAGGAGGATAAGTTCAATTTCAAAATCATAAAATCCACTGCACAGGCGCTTGCCAAGCAAGATACCCTATTGCAAAAATCCCTGGGTAAGCAATCCTACACTATTGAGGAACTGGAAAAAGCCAATTTTGAAGAAGAAGCTGTAAGGCGCGCAAGATTCAGTTTTTTACGCACCTCCCAAATGCTTCAGTTCGATCATCAAAAAACCAATACCGAAATATTTGAAGAATTGAATGGCTACCTTGAACACCAGCAGGGTTTGATGAATGCAAAAACTGATCCCTTTATAAATTACCGCGCATTAATAGGCGACAACCCTGATGATATAAAGGACGTTAATTATGGCAACGGTGATGTTATGGGACCCGAAGCCAAGCACGGCACCCATGTGGCTGGTATTATTGCCGCTGCCCGCAACAATGATACGGGCATGGACGGGGTAGCCAATAATGTACAGATAATGACCATACGTGCCGTACCCGATGGAGATGAGTACGATAAAGATATTGCGCTGGCTATCCGCTATGCCGCCGACAATGGCGCCAAAGTGGTAAACATGAGCTTTGGCAAGAATTTCAGCCCGCATAAACCCTGGGTGGATGAAGCCATCCGCTACGCCGCCCAAAAGGATGTTTTACTGGTTCATGCGGCAGGGAATGATTCGAAAAACATAGACGAAGAAGATAATTTTCCATCGGTATTGATGAATGACAACTCAGTTGCTACAAACATGATCACCGTTGGCGCCAGCGGCGACTCATCGCTTAAATCAGGCATGATTGCTCCATTTACCAACTACGGCAAGTCAACAGTGGATGTATTGGCGCCTGGTGTAAAAATCTACAGTACTGTTCCCACAGGCAACCGGTATTCTTTCCAGGAAGGCACGAGTATGGCAGCGCCCGTAGTAAGCGGCATTGCAGCTTTAATAAGGGGTTATTATCCACAGCTATCGGCAGCCGAGGTAAAGCAGGTATTAATTCAATCGGCCGATAAAAGCCTTATTGACCAGCTTTTTCCAAAACCAGGTTCTGCTGAAGGAGGAAAAATTACTTTGGCTGAACTTTGTGTGGCAGGTGGCATTGTAAACGCCTATAACGCAATGGTACTGGCAGATAAAATGGCGGCTGCTAAAACAAAAAAGTCCTGATCAATTCGAATGCTTTATTGATATGCCAAGACCAACTGCAACTGAATATGCACCTTTTTACGAGGGCTATATAAACAAGGCTGAGGGGGAAGATGCGGTAAGCATTTTGGAAGAAAGCTATACCCCGCTTCAAAACTGGCTCGCTTCGCTTGAAAACGCTGATCTTTCATACAGCTATGCCCCCGGTAAATGGACCCTTGCCCAGTTGCTTCAGCACATGATTGATACCGAAAGGGTATTTGCCTACCGCGCCATGTGTATTGGCCGGGGTGAAAAACAGGGGCTGCCCGGGTTTGATGAAAACGAATTTGCCGCTGCCGCTCCTGCTACCGGCCGCAGGCTGAAAGGGCTTGCCGAAGAGTTGCTGACGCTGCGAAAAGCAACCATCATCCTGTTCCGGAGCCTTGCTAAGGAAAATGCAATTGGCAACATGGGCGCCGCAAGCGGAAAATCAATCAGTGTAAATGCACTGGGCTTTATTATGGTTGGGCATGTAATTCACCACCAACAGATTATAGCCAATCTTTATTTTCAGGACAGGCCTAAAACCAATCTCTTACCTAACTGATAATGAGGTAGTTATATAATTGATAGGGTTAAAAAGCCGGCAATTCGGCTGAACCCCTATCTTTGCCGACCTCAAAAAAACGACTATTAACTCGAGTACCTATGACTAGTTTGATGTATGCCGTTCCGGCAATGGGTTTGGTAGGCTTGCTGTACACCGTTATTAAATACAAATGGGTAAGCAGCCAGGACGCCGGGAACGAACGGATGAAAGAAATCAGTACCTATATAGCTGATGGCGCCATGGCCTTTTTAAAAGCCGAATGGAAAATCCTGACCTATTTCGCCATTATTGCCGCGCTTTTGCTGGCCGTAATGGGCGCCGCAAATCCCAACAGCCATTGGAGCATTTCAGTAGCTTTTGTAGTTGGCGCCGTTTTTAGCGCTTTTGCCGGATGGGTAGGCATGAGCATTGCCACCAAAGCCAATGTACGCACCGCACAGGCTGCCCGTACAAGCCTTAGCAAGGCGCTTTCCGTTTCCTTTACAGGTGGCGCGGTTATGGGTCTTGGGGTGGCAGGATTGGCTGTTTTGGGTCTTGGCACCGTTTTTATCGTACTGCTTCAAATATTTGTTCCCTCATTGGGTATAGGCCCGGCTTTCGATCAAATTCAAATGACTAAAGCCATCGAAGTGCTCACCGGTTTTTCGCTTGGTGCGGAATCGATTGCATTGTTTGCCCGCGTAGGCGGTGGTATTTACACCAAAGCTGCCGACGTAGGCGCTGACCTGGTGGGTAAAGTGGAAGCCGGTATCCCTGAAGATGACCCGCGCAACCCGGCTACCATTGCCGACAACGTAGGTGATAATGTGGGCGATGTAGCCGGCATGGGCGCAGATCTTTTCGGTTCTTATGTTGCTACCGTATTGGCTACCATGGTATTAGGCGCTGAAACTACCGTGGTTTCAGATGCTTTCGGTGGGCTCTCTCCCATCCTGCTGCCCATGCTGATTGCCGGTACAGGTATTCTATTCAGTATTATCGGAACCTTTTTTGTACGGATCAGTGATAATGCCGGCATCAGTACCGAAGTGGTTCAAAAAGCCCTGAATATGGGCAACTGGGGTAGCATCGTACTTACTGCCGTTGCTTCTTTCTTCCTGGTTAATTATATTTTGCCAGATGGCGAAATGGTTTTACGCGGGTTCCATTTCACCAAAATGGATGTATTTGGTTCCATTATGGTAGGTCTTGCCGTGGGAACCCTGATGAGCATTATTACCGAATACTATACCGCTATGGGCAAGCGCCCTGTGCTTAGTATTGTAAGGCAAAGCGGAACAGGTCATGCCACTAACGTAATTGGCGGTTTGGCTGTTGGTATGGAAAGCACCACCTTACCTATTTTGGTTTTGGCAGGTGGTATCTGGGGTTCTTACGAGTTTGCCGGGTTGTACGGTGTATCTATTGCCGCTGCGGGTATGATGGCCACAACGGCTATGCAATTGGCTATTGACGCTTTCGGCCCGATTGCGGATAATGCAGGAGGTATCGCCGAAATGAGCGAATTACCTCCCAATGTTCGTGAAAAAACCGATGTGCTTGATGCAGTTGGTAACACTACTGCCGCTACCGGTAAAGGTTTTGCCATAGCTTCTGCCGCGCTTACCGCTCTGGCACTTTTTGCCGCCTTTGTGGGTGTTGCCGGTATTGAAGGCATTGATATTTATAAAGCCAACGTTCTCGCCTGTTTGTTTGTAGGCGCCATGATCCCATTTATTTTCTCCTCGCTTGCCATCCGGGCGGTAGGTGAAGCTGCTATGGCCATGGTGGAGGAAGTTCGCCGCCAGTTTCGTACCATTCCGGGTATTATGGAAGGTACAGGCAAGCCTGAATACGATAAATGCGTAGCCATTTCAACCGAGGCTTCTATCAAGAAAATGGTATTGCCCGGCGCCATTGCCATCGTTTCACCGCTTATAATTGGTTTTATGCCGGGTCTTGGCGCCGAAGCGCTGGGTGGTTTCCTGGCCGGCGCTACCGTAAGTGGCGTACTGATGGGTATGTTCCAGAACAATGCCGGTGGCGCATGGGATAATGCTAAAAAAAGCTTCGAGAAAGGCGCCAATATTAACGGTGAAATTTTCTACAAAAAGAGCGAGCCGCACAAGGCCTCTGTTACCGGTGACACCGTTGGTGATCCATTTAAAGATACCTCTGGTCCTTCTATGAACATCCTCATTAAACTGATGAGCATTGTATCACTGGTTATTGCCCCCACCCTGGCACAAATCAGCGGCAAAGGGCATGCACACGGTCCTTTAACTGAAAATGAAGAAGTGGCACAGGCAGTAAAAGCAATTATGGATTTCGGTCTCATTAAGCAAGGCGAACCCTATGACCTTGAATTTGAAAATGGTGTGTTAACCATTGATGATGTGGCGGTTCCGCAAGCTACCCTCGACAGCATTCACTTTAATAAGGGCCTGACCTTTGATGTGGAATTTAAATACGGTGAGGAGAAGGGAGAAAAGACCGATTCGCTTGAAGTGGGTGATAGTACCAAAATGATAAAGGAAGTGAAAGTGATTAAGACACAAAAGGATGGGAAGGTGATTGAAGATATTGAAATAAAAGAGAAGAAGGAAGAACCAAAAGAACAGTAAATTATTGCCTTGATGGTTATACAAAACCCCGCGACGATGGTTGCGGGGTTTTTGCTTTTCGTTATGTCGGTTTGCTGAAAGTCGGCAGAGCCGACATAATAGGATTGCGAAACTACAAGTTTCGCAAAGCACTTGCAGTGCTATCCAAAGGCTCCAGCCTTTGGATTCCTATTCCGTCGCCTTTGGCGACCAGCCCCCTACTTCCTGCAAACACTATCCAATATTTCATGATACTTAGGCAACTCAGGCAACCCATTATGCCCGCAACCAGGCAAAATATAAAATGCATCCTCGGTTTTCATTTCAGGCATTAGCCTCATAGTATTGCCCAAAGTGATCAGTTCATCATTAGCAGCCGCCAGCACGGTAATGGGCGCATTCACATCTTTAAAATACTCCCCCGTCTTCAGGTTGAAACGCATGAGCCAGGGCACAGGAATAAACCATGCATAACCCTGGGTAAGCGACGACAAGCTATAGTAAGGTGTTTCAAGTACCAGGCGCCGGCAATCGCGCCTGGAGGCAAGGTAAGACGCAACACCCGTGCCTAATGATTTACCATAAATCATAATTTGTTCAGGCGCATACTGTACCCGCGCCATCTGGTACAACTGGACAGCCAATTCCTCGATCATACCCGTTTCTATTTCGCCGGTACTGCGGCCATAGCCCGGATAATCAGGCATCCACACTTCGTATCCATGTTTGGTAAAGTATGGAGCATAAGTACTGTAATGCTCCACATTGAAACGGTTGCCATGAAAAAAAAGTACGACGCCTTTGGGGGCGGAAGTAGTGTCATCCTGCTTAAATTTTACCACATCAATCGTGGTATTTTCATCAAAAGGAATTTTTACCGATGAAAACTTTACCCGGACAGGGAAGGTAAATACATGGTTTACATCAAGCGCTTTCGGCTGAAAATACAACAGGTGCTGGTATGCATAAAACAATCCGCAAAGCAATGCATAGCCTAAAATAAAAAACCTGGTTATCCGCCACATAGTGATGCCTGAATTTATTCCTGGTAAGTAATCTTAAACTGGGACAAATCAGGGATATGCTTGCGCACCCTGCCCTTTTCGTATTCAAAAATAGTTTGCCCCAGCGCTTTAAAGAAAGGATAGCCTATTTCCGCGTAGTCATAGTTATCATCATTCAATATCTCATCCTTATTGCAATACATAACTGCCGACAACATAAACTCAACCTTCTTGTCAAAGTCTGCTATGTAGGCGGCATCAATCAAAAATCCGTATGCGCTGCCTGTCTTGTTAAATACACGGGTATTGGAATCGGGCCAGGCTCCTTTTTCACTACCCGCCCATAAATACTTGACATAGGCAGGCCGATAATCTTTGGCAGGATAGGAAGGGTAATCGCTTTCTCCCGGAAACATACTCATGTATTTCCAAAGAAAATGATAATCGGAGGCCGATAATAACAAGCGGTTACTGTCCGGTTGGGTTTCGGGAAACATGATCCATTGGGTAAGCTGATGCGCATATTTGAGCGGCCAGCGATTTTTTAGCGAAAAGTCAAACGGTTGGTTCACCAATACATCCTCCATTCCGGGGCCGCCGGTTTTCATAAATCCTTTGCCTAAAAAATCATTCCGGCGGGCATACTCCAACTTCGAATAAGCAAATGGCTGGCGGTAAAGCGTTTGTCCATCGGTTCCCATAAACCAAACCGGGTTGGTGGTCCTGTTTTCCTCTTCCGTAAGCGAAATGCTAAGCCTGTGCGTTATTTGCGCCCGGGTAAAACCAAGCCCTTGCAATCTTTTATTGAAAGGCTCCTGTCCTAAAAACTCATACAGCCGGTTGTTAGCCTCATTGTCGCTGACCAATAAAACCTTTTTAATGTAGTTGCCAACCGAAGGTTTACCCGATTTACTGGAATTGTCTTCAAATACAGGCTTCTCACCCACCCTCAAACCCTCGGTAAACATGGGAGTCGAAATACCCAGGCCATCTATGCCAAGCCGGTTCAGCTTTTCCAGCGCCAATACTGCTGCGGGGAGTTTTACCGTACTGGCGGGATAAGTGTACTGGTCGGTTACCTGGAAATAATGATGTTTGAAATAAGGCTTATTGGCAGCATCGCGGTCAATTTGGGTGTAAATAATCTGCAGCCTGTATGTTTCGGGATGCTGGAGGATGGGTAAAAATTGTGCAGGCAGTTTGGCCAGCAGTTCCTGGAGCAATTCGCTGTTTGGCGGATCCTTATCAAGCGCGAAAGCATCTGAAACCATTTTGGGCTCGGGCTCAATTGGCAGGCTGGCAATAGCTATTTTGGCAGGTGTTTTACAGCCCATAAAAAGAAAAAAGACCCCTGAAATAATTAAGATTTTCCTGAAAGCCATTACCCCACAATATTAATTCGAAAACCTTCCTCCTCCAACAAAGTATTTATTCCAATAGGTTTCTTCCAGCTTGCTGATGATAACACCCCGGTTGGTTGAAGCATGCACAAAATAGTTTTCGAAGAGGTAAATACCCGCATGCCCAACATCTTTTGTATTTATTTTAAAAAAAACCAGGTCCCCTTCCTTCAGTGCATTTCGTTTTACCGGTATGGTTTCTTTCTCCAATGTAACGGTTACCCGTGGTACTTGTTTATTGTACACCGCCGGGTAAACTTTGCTGATCAATCCTGAGCAATCAATTCCCTTTTTATCATTTCCACCATATTTATAGGGTACGCCAATCCACTCATACACCGCAATAATAAGCTTCTGATTAGCGGTTTCGGGCACTGAAACTCCCAATTTTTTTGAATATTCCACCGCGAAAGCCTTGCTTTTAACCGCTTCCGCTTTACTGGTCGAAGCACTTTCCGATTCCCTGCTTTTCCGGCTGCTCCCACAACCGATAAGGATCATTGAAGCAGCCAGCACAAATAAATTAAAGGTTCGAATTACAAACATTTCTGTACTTTTATGATAATAACGAAGGCAATATCGGCTAAAGTTTTTCACCCATTTCCCTGCAATTTTTCCCCGCCTGTGCAAAAGCTGCCGCTTACAGTTCAATTCCCCTATTTTTGCACCCCAAATAAAAATTCCCCTAATACTGTTGAGTATGCAAATGAAAGGATTGGTGCGGTTTTTTGCAGTGGTGCTTACCCTGGTAGGACTGTACACGATGTCGTTTACGTGGTTTGTTCGCAGCCACGAAAACAAAATGAAGAAAAAGGCTGAGAAGCAGATAGCTGCATACATGCCCATAGATGCCAAGGTGAAATACCCCGCCAACAAAGAGCTTCAGGCGCTTTATGAAGATTCGGTAAATACCCAGGTGCGCGCCCGCACACAGCGCTTGCTCGATAGTACTTCAAACACCAAAATTACCTGGTGGGGCGATACCTATAAGCAGGCAAAAAACTTTGAAGCCAAGCTTGGTCTTGACCTTCAGGGTGGTATGAACGTTACGCTGGAAGTAGGTATTGCCGATCTGATCCGCGCGCTGAGCAATTACAGCCGCGATAAGGCTTTTAATGAAGCTATTGGAAAGGCTATCGAAGAGAAATCTACTACCGGAAAGGACATGATTGACCTTTTTGTAGATAACTACCGCAAAATAGCCCCAGGCAATAAGCTGGCCCCGCTGTTTGCCGCCGGCAGCAACAAGAAAATAAATTTTGAAAGCAGCGATGATGCGGCTATTAAGTATATCCGCGACGAATCGGACCTCGCGTTTGAAAACACTTACAAAATTCTCCGTAATCGTATCGACCGGTTTGGCGTGACTTCACCTAACATCAACCCCGATAAGGTAAAGAAGATCATTTCGGTGGAACTGGCCGGTGTAACCGATAAAGAGAATGTTCGTAAATACATGCAAAGCTCTGCCAACCTGCAGTTTTTTGAAGTGTATAATATTTCCGAACTCGATGAATCGCTGGTAGCTGCTGAAGCATCACTGGCCGCTTCGCTAAAGGGTACAAGTATTGATACCACCATTAGCAAGGATTCTGATGCCGATTCCAGCCTCGCTTCCCAGAGGGCAAACCACCCCATTACCGCACTTTTTGCCAATGTGCTTCAGCCTGAGCAAGACCCGGCCAACGGCAGGATTACTTACCCAAGCGCGCTGGCCATGGTGCAGCAAAAAGATACTGCCCAACTGGGTGAATACCTTAGGAACCCTGTTGTAGCCTCAAGGCTTCCGCTCAACCTGAAGTTTTGTTTTGGCGACATTGGAACCACCAACGATCGTTCCACAGGCATTTTTGGTTTGTATGCCTTGAAAACAGTTGATGGCATGCGCGCCAAGCTGGAAGGTGAAAGAATTGTGGATGCCCGCCAGGATTTTGATGAGCGTGGCCGGGTAGCCATCAGCATGCGCATGGACCAGATAGGTACCCGTACCTGGGCTAAAATGACCGAAGAAAATATTGGCAAGGGAATAGCTATTGTACTGGATGACTATGTATTAAGTTCTCCTACCGTTCAAAATATAATCCCTAACGGTAACTCGCAAATAACCGGCAACTACGAGGTTAAGGATGCCATTGACTTTGCATCAACACTAAAGAGCGGCAAGCTGCCTGCGCCCGCCAAAATTGTACAGGAACAAATTGTGGGCCCAACCCTTGGCGCCGCAGCCATCCATGGCGGCTCACTCGCTTTCAGCATTGCCTTCCTGGTGATTTTTGCGCTGATGCTTGGCTATTATAACAACAGCGGCTGGATAGCCAACGTTTCACTGATCCTCAATGTATTCCTTACCATTGCCATCCTTACGGCCATTGGCAACACCTTTACTGCGGCCTCCATTGCCGGCCTGGTACTAACCATTGGTATGGCGGTTGATACCAACGTAATCATTTTTGAAAGAATTAAGGAAGAGATCAATAACGGTAAGAGTTACGCATCCGCTGTAGCAATCGGTTATAAACGGTCTCTCGCGCCGGTGCTGGATGCCCACGTTACCACTTTCCTTACTGCGGCCATCCTGTTTTATTTTGGCCTTGGCCCGATTAAAGGATTTGCTACGGTGCAAATGATCGGTATCGTTTTGAACCTTTTCTGTGGTATCCTCGTGAGCCGTACCCTTACCGACTGGTTTACAAACAAGGGTAAGCACCTGAACTACTTTACCAATGTCAGCAAGGCAATCTTTAAACATTCCCAATATAAGTTCATTGAATTCAGAAAGATTGCTTACAGCATTTCGGTTGGCATTTTTATTCTTTCGATTGTAGCGCTAATCTATGGATTTGATTATGGAGTTGAATTTAAGGGTGGCCGCAGTTATACAATCAGGTTCGAAAAACCGATGGCTATTGAAGAAGTAAGGGGTGATCTTGAAAAAGTGTTCGAAGAATCTCCCATCATCAAAACAGTTGGTAGCGCCAACCAGTTGAATATAACTACCAGTTACCTGATAGATGAACCTGGTCAAAAAACCGACAGCACAGTTGAAAGCGCTCTGTATGCCGGGTTGAAAAACTTCCTGCCCGAAGGCCTGAGTTTCGCTGAATTCGACCTGAACTATAAAATTGGGTCTCAGACCGTTTTGCCTACTATTTCGGAAGACCTGAAACGCGGAGCTATGCTGGCAACCATTTTCGCTTTGATCGTTATTGTGATCTACATTTTTGTACGATTCAACGATTGGCGATACAGCCTTGGTACTATTGTAGCATTGATGCACGACGTTTTGGTTACGCTGATTGTGTTTAGTTTGTTCCGCCAGTTCGTATCCTTCCCGTTAGAAATTGACCAGCACTTTATTGCGGCCATTCTAACCGTAATTGGCTTCTCCATGAATGATACAATCATCATCTTTGACCGTATCAGGGAAAACAGCCATTCGATGCCAACTGCTGATAAAAAGACAGTGATTAATAAGTCCATCAACGATACCCTGAGCCGCACCATTATGACAACCGTAACAGTTTTCATATCCATCCTGATCCTCTTCCTGGTGGGTGGTGAAGTAACCCAGGGCTTTGCCTTCGCATTGCTGATTGGTATGGGAGTTGGTACATACTCTTCAATCTTTGTAGCCGCCCCTATCCTTGTTGACTTTGCAAAAGACCGTCCGCTTGGTGAAGCTGCTCCGGCTGATAAAGGCAAGAAGGCAATCGCTTAACCACCAAACAATCTATAAAAAAAAGGCAACCTTTCGGGGTTGCCTTTTTTTATGATTCAACCAGAGCCCGGTTTTTAAATATGCCTTACCTTTCGCACCAGAAAAATTTAATGAGATGACATACGATATTATTGACATTGAGGGAATTGGAGAAACTTATGGAGCCAAACTCAAAAACCAGGGTGTGCTTAAAACAGGCGATCTGCTGGAAACCGCAGGCACAAAAAAAGGAAGGGCCCTGCTTGCCGAAACAACCGGAATCCCCGAAAGCCTGATCCTTACCTGGGTAAACCATGCCGACCTGATGCGAATAAAAGGTGTTGGAAGCCAGTTCAGCGAATTGCTTGAAGCCAGTGGCGTGGATACGGTTAAGGAACTTGCGCAGCGCAATCCCGATAACCTGTATGCCAAACTTGTAGAAACCAACGATAAACTTGGGTTAAGCGGCCGCTTGCCTTCCGCCGAAGAGCTGAGGGGTATGATTCAGCAGGCCGCAAGTATGGATCAACAGGTGTTTCATTAACAGAACCCCTGTAGAATAATACCCCGATTTTCCAACAAAAGCCATCCCAAACAATGGAATACAATTTTGATGTAGTAGTTTGCGGAGCCGGGCCTGCGGGCGCTACTGCGTCGCTCTTTCTTTCGCAGCAGGGCATTCGTCATCTTGTATTTGATCTGTCAACATTTCCGCGTCCTAAGGTTTGTGGCGATGGCATTACACCCATGTGCACGTCTGTTTTACAACAAGTTATTCCAGGCATACAAAAGGATTTTGATGAAAAAAGCCAGGTAAAAAGAATCAACAGCCTTCGCTTATTCGGCATGAACGCCAAATATGCCGACCTGAAAACCGGCGACTTTTTTCCTGAAGAAAAAAATAAGATCTATACGGTCAGCCGTTATGTATTTGATGATTACCTGGTTCAGCATGTAAAGCAAAGCCCCGAAGCTATCTGTTGGGAAAACACAAAACTGACCGGCTATTCCATGGAAAAGGAAGGCGTAAGGCTTCATTTACAGCAAAACGGATCGCAGGTTGAGGTTTTTGCAAAAATGGTGATTGCTGCCGATGGCGACCGCTCCCTTTTCCGCAAAAGCATTTACAGCACGGCTATTGATAGAAAACAAATGGTTGCGGCCGTAAGAACCTACTATAAGAATGTAATCCCGGTAAGCAGGAACGATTTATATGAAGTGTATATGCTGAAAGAAGTGCTGCCCGGTTATTTCTGGATTTTTCCGATGGCAGACGGTACGCATAATGTAGGGCTTGGTATTACTTCGGATGTTATCCAGGAAAAGAAAATAAACCTCCGGAAACTGATGGAGGAACTGATTGCCACACATCCGCTACTGAAAAACAGGTTTGCCAATGCGCAGAAGATTCATTCTATTGAAGGTTCAGGCCTGCCCATAATGATGGAAACCGAACCGAGGCTGAGCGATTCGCGGATTTTGCTGACCGGCGATGCCGCTTCGCTAGCCGACCCCATCAGCGGCGAGGGTATTGGCCCGGGTATTGTAAGTGGAAAATATGCGGCTGTTATAGCAGCAGAAGCCATCCGGGCAAACGATTTTTCGGCCGCTTTTTTAAAAAAATACGATGCCATTATCCATCAAAAAATTACCCGCGCCTACGAAATCAGGATACGGTTATTTGAATGGTTTATTAACCATCCCTGGCGTTTCAACCTGCTTGTTTGGATCGGCCCGAAATTGGGCTGGGTCCGAAACTTCTTTGCCAATGCCGTAAAAGGTGATGTTGGCGTAGATGATTTAAAAAGATTCAGCATCTGGAAAAAGTTTTTCCTGAAAATGCCTGACAAAAACCAGCGGCAGCAAGGGTTATCACTTTGATACATTCACCCTGCTGATAGTTCTTTAAAAATCAAGAACAAACAAAATCCCGTTAAATAAACAAAGTTCCTTGGCATGTGCATTTTTCTTTTGAGTTTCTGTGAAATGGCTTTCCGACTTTTGCCCAAAGTCAATTAATCTTCATTGAAACACATTATATCTTCCATTATATTTTCCATTGGGCTTTTTACGGTACAGGCGCAGCTTATTTACCCTAAAGACAAAATCTTTTCTCCATATGCCATTGAAAATGAAGCCGCTGTAAAACGGCGGGCCGCTGTCATTCAAAAAGCAAACAACCTCAATACCCTGCCCATTGGCAGCGATGATGATGCCTCCTTTAACCTGGAAGTAGGGCTTTGGGGCGTTTCACAATTTAGCGTGCGTACCCCGCAAAGCGATAGCGGCATAGCAAGGCTTATAAAAAACTATGACGCACTGAAAGAAAGCACCCAACGCGCGCTGCTTGAAGCAACTTATGCTCTTTACCCCGGGAAGTTTGCCAACGAAATGAAAGCCATTGCCAACCGTGCCTCTCATCCCCGAAATTTTGCCATGGCTGCGCTGCATGTATATCGCACACAGCCCACCAATGAAACCCGGAATTGGATCCGGCAAAATTTGCGAAGGGTATCGGGCAACGAAAAACAGCAACCCATGCTGCAATGCCTGGGCCGGTATATAAGCGGCGACAAGCAGGAGCCTTTGCCTTCTTTTGACAGCCTGTTTGCGAGGCAACTGTTACATGGCTTTAAAGTTGTTTACAGTTTTCAACGGGCAAACAGGGATTACCCCGGTCTTGCCATTGTGCAGGAACCCGGCGGCAATTTTTCAAGAGACAGCCTCGGCCAACTGAAAGTATTCGTTCAGCTTGCCCGGTCCGGCAGCAACCTCCCTTACTTTTTAACCAATGGCAGCACGCCGCAGGGATTGTTTACCATTACAGGTACAGCCGTTTCCAGCAATGTTTTCATAGGACCCACACCCAACCTGCAATCAGCTATGATGTTCGAAGTAACACCGGCCGTATTTGCGCACTACTTCCCCATTGTGTACAACGCCCCGCCCGAAAAAATCTACCGGAGCTATTTCCCCGGAAACTGGCAAAACTGGCCCGGCATTATGGAAGCCTATGATGCCGGACGGATAGGCCGAAGCGAAATAATTGCCCACGGAAGCACTATTGACCCCGAGTGGTTTGCCGGCAAAACCTATTACCCTCTATCCCCCAGCCTCGGCTGCCTGAGCGGGCTGGAGCTATGGAACAAAAAAACCGGCAGGATAGACCGCAGCGATCAGCTTGAATTGGTAAATACCTTCCTCGAAACCAAAGGAACAACTGGATTCCTGGTGGTCATTAACCTGGATGACAAAAAAGCGCCGGTAAGCCGGGAAGAAATAGAGGCGCTGGTAACGAAGTTTGAATTGGGGGCGACCAGGTGATTGGGATAATTAAGGAATTAAGGAATTGGGAATTGGGAATTGGGAATTGGGAATTGGGAATTAGAAAATTGAGGGATTGGAGACAGAAAAACTAGTAAATCCAAAAAAGTGAATGCTGCAAAACATTCATTTTTTCACCCATTCACACCTACCCCCATGATCTCATCCCTTCCCTACCCGTTCTGCGAAACATACACCATCTTCACAATCATTTCTTTCAGCAGCTCGGCATCGGAGGTACTGGTGGAGTTATTGTAAATGCCAATGCTCTTCAGGTTGTATTCGTGCAGCAGCATAATGGCATGCTCCACGCCCTTTTGACGGTAGCTTTTAGCGCATTGGATAATATCTTTAACATAGGGATTGGGGCCGCTGTAACCCAGTATTTTAGCCATTTCAAACTCGCTGTTGGTATTGGCCCCGAACAACAAATAAGCCTTGCTGAAAAAAGTGTACAGCGAAGGCAGTAGCATTTGTATGGGCAGCGCCTTGGGGTTGCTTTCAAAAAACTGTATGATTTGCAGGCAGCGGGTAAGGTTGCGCTGGGTAAGCGCCGACTGAAGCTCCAACGCATTATACTCCTTGCTGATGCCAACAAATTCCTCAATATCATCCAGGGTAATATGCTTCCGGCCTTCGAGGTTAATGGCAACTTTTCCTACCTCATTCCAAATCCGGCCCAGGTCATTGCCAATATTTTCCACCAGCATGTACACCGCTTTCTGGTCAATGGTCAATCCCCTGGCTTGAACCATGCTGCTCACCCAATCGGGTAACTGACTGTCGTACAGCTTTTTAGTGGTCAGCAATTCGCCTTTTTCTTTTAGCAATTTGGCAAACCGCTTACGACCATCTACTTTCTTATCCTTCAGCCCGACAATAAAAATGGTGCTGCTCAGGGGATTTTCAATATACCCTTCCAGCCTGTCCTCAATATCCTTCAGCCCCTGTGCTTCTTTCAGTAAAACCACCTGCCTTTCGGCAAAAACCGGGTACCGCCGGCAGGCATTTACCACATCGGCCCAGTTGGCATCGCGCCCATAAAATACGGATAGGTTAAAGGCCGATTCGGCCTCCGACAGGATATTTTTTTCGGCATAGTCCATTACCTGGTCAATAAAAAACGACTCTTCGCCCTCTAACCAGTAAATTGGCTTAAACTGCCGTTGCTTAAACTGCTGGATAATTTTTTCAACAGCCATGGCCCCAAAGAAAGAAAGAGTTTACCACATCGTTAATGTAAGTTTTTAACATAGCAGGAATAACAACTGTAGCAAAAAAGCGTTTTTTTTGCACAAATTAAATTTATTAGGTATGGATACCCAAAGCAACGTTCAGCAACCACAAAAAAAGGATAATAGCATACTCATATACAGCCTATTGGCAGGCGCCCTGGTTATTTCCTGGGGTTATATGTTTTTCAGTAATAAAAAAGCCAATGACACCAAGGAATTGCTAACCAGCCAAAATGTGGAAGTGACCAGCGAACTGACCGAAGTAAAGGACATGTACAACGAGGCTTCCTTCCGCCTTGACTCGCTGATGGGTGTGAACGAAAACCTGACTGAATCGGCCAATGCCAGCAACCAGGAAATTATTAAACTCAGGGCGGAAATCTCCAAAATCCTTTCGAATAAGAAAGCCACCGAGGCCGATTTGGCCAGGGCGCGTAAAATGATCAAGGAACTGAATGGCAAAATTGAAGGTTTGGCGGATGAAGTGGAAAAGCTCACTAAGGAAAATCAGAACCTCGTATCTGAAAATGAAACCATTAAGAAAAGTAAAGAAGAAATAGAAACCAACCTGGAAAAATCCGAATCGGAGAAAGAAGACATTAAAAAGGAACTGGAAAACACCAAAGATGTTGCCGGTACGCTTAAAGCCTCAAATATTTCCATTGTAGCCTTAAATGAAAAAAGCAGTGGCAAGGAAAAAGAAACCACCAGCGCCAAAAAGGCTGATAAGCTTCGCATCCATTTTACATTGGACGAAAACCGCATGGCTACTTTGGGGCAAAAAGATATTTACGTGGTTATTTCGGACCCGGCCGGCAAAGTGGTTACCTACAATGCGGGTGATATTTTTACCGACCGCAATGGCAACAAGCAGGCATTTACCTCCAAAGTTTCAGTGAATTATACCGATGGAAAATCATTGCCCGTAAGTTTCGATTGGAAAAATGATAAAACCTTTACCGAAGGAAAATATTTGATCGAAATCTTCCACAATGGCTTTAAGATTGGCGAACAGGTAAGGACCATGAAGAAAGGTGGGCTTTTTAATTAACCCCGAAAAATTTGGGCGAAAACATTAGGGAAAATTATCCGGCAACTTATTGCCTGATAATTTTTCTTTTTTTAATAATTTAATTTTCCTGTGACACCATACCTACTATACTCCGACGGAAAGGGCAACATTTACGAAGATGAAAGCCTGTACGCTATTGGCCGCAGCGGCTGGGATGCTTTTGAAGTGCCCGAAGAAAGCTGGATTCCCCTGCCCGACGGAGGAAACCTGTACGAACTACCAGGGCGTAAAGCTATTGGTATTGATGTAGAAACCGGCGACATGCGGCTTTGCGATAAGGGTTGGGCAGTGGCCGCCTTTGTACCACCGGCACACACGGGTTTATTTTTAGCGGCTTACGAAACTGCGGAAGATGCCCCAACCTTGCCCTTGTTTTGCTATACGGCAACGGGCTGGCACGATGGCGAAACATTCGTAACCGCCGTGCGGATTGAACAGGATATCCGCCAGGAATGTGCCGGATACGACAATGAAAAAATTGCCACAGGAACCGAACACCTGCTGAATGCCTATCCGCATAACCGGCTGGTGAAGCACCTGATGGAAAACTGTTGCATGACTTATACCTGCCCGGCAGCACGAAACTTTGCACTCGGCCGCTGGGAATGCCCGGTACCCGCATCGCCTGCCTGCAACGCCAACTGTGTGGGTTGCGTTTCGTTTCAGCCCGAAGATGAAAGCATTACGAGCCCGCAGGACCGGCTGACTTTTAAGCCAACGGTTGAGGAAATTGTAGAGTTTACCGTACCGCACCTTGAAACGGCGCCATTTCCCATCATAAGCTTTGGCCAGGGTTGCGAAGGCGAACCATTGCTGATGTGGGAAACGCTTTCAACGGCTATCCGCGAGATCAGGAAACATACCGGCAAAGGATCTATCAATATCAACTCAAATGGCAGCAAACCGGAATACGTTAGGGCAATGTGCGAGGCCGGGCTGAACAGCATACGGGTAAGTACAAACAGCGCCCGCAGCGAAATTTACACGCCTTACTATCGCCCGAACAATTATGTGTTTGAAGACCTGTATGAAACCCTGAAAGTAGCCCGCAGCTTCGGCGCGTGGACCAGCATCAACTATTTTGTTTTCCCCGGCGTAACCGATACCGAAGCTGAATATGAAGCGCTTCGCAAACTTATCCGCGAAACAGATCTGTGCATGATCCAATGGCGGAATTTTAATATAGACCCCGATTGGTACATGGGCAAAATTGGTTTGTATGAAACCGGCGAACCGATGGGTATTTTGCAATTGATGGACCTGATACGTGAAGAATTTCCCAACCTTAAGTTTGGATATTTCAATCCACCTATTGAAAGAATGAAGGGAGAGTTTGAAATGGATTTTGCCCATTGATTGTATATTTAGGAGGTGAAAAGATATCCCCGACAACTTAGCTATGGGCAAAATAATCCGGTGATTGCTTTGAGCGATACGGAAGTAGCCAGGTTATTTAAACCCTTTTTCCTGAACCGATGATAACCAAAAAAGCCACCACGCAAGGTATCCTGCTCGCTATTTTGGCAACCATCATCTGGAGTGGCAATTTTATTGTAGCCCGTGGGGTTATTAAAGAAATTCCACCAATAGCACTCGCATTTGCGCGATGGACCTGCGCATCGCTCATCATGATCCCATTTGGATGGCGCAGCATAAAAACCCAATGGCCCGACCTGAAGGCCAATGCCGTTCACCTGTTTTGGGCAGGGCTTACCGGGGTAAGTCTTTTCAACACGCTTGTGTACATAGCCGGTCATTTTACGGAAGCCATCAACCTGGCGCTTGTTGGAACCACATCTTCTCCTATATTTTCCTTTATACTGGCGCGCATTTTTTTAAAGGAAAGAATTACACCATTGAGAATGATGGGGTTATTCCTTTGCATTGCCGGGGTTCTAATTATTCTCTCACGCGGAAACTGGCACAACCTCTTTTATTTCAGGCTAACCGCCGGGGATGGATGGGTTTTACTCGGGGCGCTTAGCTTTTCTATTTACAATATCCTGGCACGTAAAAAACCGGTATCACTTGGCCCGGTTACCTACCTCACGGCTACCTTTTGGGTGGGAACCCTTATCCTGGCGCCCTTTGCGTTATGGGAATTATCGCTTCACCCAACCGGCATCCACTGGACGCCATCGCTTGCATTTATCATTTTGTACCTCGGGGCAGGGGCATCGGTTGCTTCTTTTTTTTGCTGGAATGCGGCCATTGCCCGGCTTGGCGCAGCCCGAACCTCCATTTTTGGAAACCTGATCCCGGTTTTCAGCAGTTTCGAGGCTGTGTGGCTGTTAAAAGAAAAAATACTTCCGGCGCATATTGCAGGCATGTTATTGGTTTTTGCAGGGGTGTTTTTAGCCAACACCCGCAAAAAAGGAAGTGAAAAATAAATAAGATTAAAAAGGATAGCCTATTCCAAATTGAACCCCCACATTACTTCGCTCGTAGGCGCCAAGCCGGTTGGTTCCCCGCCATTCAAAGGTTTCCATCCAGCCATCCCCTGCCCGCACAGGATCCTTTACCTTATAACCCGCATCGAGCCTTATCACGAGGTAGCTTAAATCCCACCGGATGCCAAGTCCCATGTTCATAGCAAGATCGCGGTACAGGGTTGACAGTTCCAGTTTCCCGCTTCCGTCGGCATTGTTTTTATGGTTCCAAACATTACCCACATCCATAAAAGCAGCCCCTTCGAGGTTATACCCAAAAAAACGGAACAACCTGAACCGGTGCTCTACATTGGCTTCGAGTTGAATATCACCAAACCGGTCGGTAAAAGTGGCCGTATCGCTCAGCAGGCTGTTTCCCAAACCCAGTTGGCGCAAAGCCCAGGCCCGCATACTGTTGCTGCCACCCGCCACAAACTGCCTGAAAAACGGAAGCGTGGCATCCTTGCTGCCGCTTACATCCCAACCCACGCCCGAGTACAACCTGTAATGAAGCGATGATCTCCTGAACCTGATACCTTCCACATACTGGGCCTGCACCAGGAAAAAGCTAAAGAAATCGTTGTTGAAAAGCGTGAACCCGGGAGGAACCGCCAATTCGCCCGACAACCTGTAAAACCCGAAATGGTTTTCCTTTTTATACCTGATGGCCCTTTCGAGTGCCAGCCGCGAGCTCAAAATATTACCGGGGGTAAAGGCATATTTAAGCGCCGGATTTTGTTCGATCACCTTATCAAGGCTGTCCTGGTATTGCTGCAAAAAAACGGTTTCAAAATTAGGCAGGGTGAACGTGGTGGTGTTGCGCCCCTTGCGCCACTCCCATTGAAGGTTGGTATTTACCGAGGTTTGCTTAAAAAACTTGAACCGCTCCGTATAAAAGGCGCTCAGGTTAATATTGGTACGGCCAACATCAACTTTTCCATTGCCATACAACCCATTAAAGGGTTTTATGAGCTTAGGCAGCGAATACCGCTGCGAAATCAATGCAATAAAGGTTTGAAAGAAATTATTACTCGATGAATTCTGCGTGTTATTCAACTCGAAACCAACCGTGCCTGCCGTGGTGCTGAGTGTTCCATTTTTAAAAACATTCCGGTTGCGGTGCGAGGCATTCACAGCAATGGCCAGAAAACGCCCGGCCAATACATTGCTTACCGAAATATTATTGTTCTGGCTGCCCTCGAGGTCAACCTGGAAAGATTGCTTTTTGGCAGGGTACAAAAAAAAATGGTAGTTGGCTAAGGGCACACTATCAAACCGATGAAAAGCCCTTCCATCAACCTGTTCCCATGGCCCGGTTTGGCTATAGCTGTTTAATGTTTTAAAATATTTACCCTCGTTGTATTTGGTTCCCCGGGCTAAATAGTTATTCTGGGCAATCATTTTATTGGTAAAAAGACCGTCACGATATTTTATAAAAACACCCGGCGCCACCGAATCTTTTACCAATGTTGTATCACCCACCAGGTTGTCCACCTCGTCCGTCATCCGGGCCTCGGGGTAAATAAATACCGAATCAATATAGTATTGAACATAGGCCGAACTGTCGGTTCCGGGCCGCTGAATAACTTTAAGGGAAATCTTTGGATCAGCCTCCTTTTTAAGTGCACTTAAAACCATTTCCACCGGGTGCGACGACGGGTCAAGAAATGCCTTATCCGCTGTATCGGCCTCTACCAGTAGCGAAGAACGGTTCAGCAACATGTACCCATCCTGCCTGAAAGTGGCGGCAAGCCTGTCCAGCTCTGCAGCTACCTTTTCCTTGCTGTACAGCATGCCCGGCAGCAATTTCGAGAGGGGTTTTACACTATCGGCCAGGCGCTGAAGATGAGGGGTTCTGAAGCTGTACACAAGCGTATCTACCCGCAGGCTTTTGCCAAGCGTTACATAAAAGATGGTGCTCATCCTTATTTCGTGGCGGTCGGGCTTTATATCCTTTTTTACGGTAAAACTGTCAAAAGTGGAATTGTAATAGCCGAGGCTGTTCAAATAACCGTTCATAAAGCGGATGCTTCGCCCAATATTAACCGAATCGAATACCGGCGGGTTAATACGACGGGTTCTGCCAAAAATGCTGATTTTCTGCACCTGCAAGCTATCATCAATATATTCCAGCAATGTTTCTTTTAATAAGTTTCTTTGCTCAGCGTTTATTTCATCTGAACGGACTATGATCTCGTTGTTGTACACATACGGAACATTTTTTGGCGGATTTTTTACCCCGGCACAGCCGGTTAGAACCCAAACAGCAAAAATGCCCGCAAAGGATCTCATCCAAAACTTACATGTATGTTCGTACCCGCTGAAGTAAGCCATTAATTAATTGCAACCTATGCTGACAAAAAACGAAATTAAATATATCCGATTGTTGCAGGACAAAAAACATCGGGATGAAGAACAAAGGTTTGTGGCAGAAGGAACCAAGTGGACGGAGGAACTGGTCCGGTGGCAACCGGGTTGGCTTGAAACCCTGTACACCACTGAGGATTGGATGAAGGAACATGGAAAATCCATTCCTGCCGGCAAAGCAAAGATCATCCCCGGCTTCGATCTTGAAAAAATTTCAGGGCTTTCGCACCCTGCCCCGGTGGTGGCTGTATGTAAAAAACCCGCACGTTCCGTTCAGCCTTTTGCCTCAGGCGCCTGGAACCTGGCGCTTGATGGAATACAGGACCCGGGCAACCTTGGAAGCATCATCAGGCTGGCAGATTGGTTTGGCCTGGGTGCAGTTTGGTGCAGCTTGGATTGCGCGGATGCTTTCAACCCCAAGGTAGTTCAGGCCACCATGGGTTCTTTATGCAGGGTAAATGTATTGTATGGTAACCTGGAAGAATGGCTTTCAGAGGCTTCGCTGCCTGTTTTTGTTACCGGAATGGAAGGACGCAATGTTTTTGAAATGAAAACCCACGAGGGCATACTGGTAATCGGCAGCGAGGGCAAGGGGGTGCGGCCGGTGGTTTCGGAAAAAGCTACCCATACTTTAACCATACCCCGCATTGGCCATGCCGAAAGCCTGAATGCCGCGGTGGCAGCGGGTATCATGGTAGCCAACCTTACCTCCAACACCCAACAATCAAGGGGGCATTAAATACCCAATTCCACCTGTATCATGGTATTTATGCGGTTGTTCAGGTTGTGTAAATAACCTGGCGCCGTGCCGGGGTTATAGCGGTCATCCAGCCCGAAATAATACTGGAATTTTACCCGGTGCTTGTTTAGGTAAAAATTGTATCCCACAGCCTTTGTACGCCATTTGTATTGATATTGCTCGAATCCTTTTTTGGGGGTTACCCCTGCATAGCGGGCCACCACTTCATGTTTTCTGGCTACCATTTTGCTCAGGTGAAAGTTGAACCCCGTTCCCTGCGGAGTCTTGTTCATGGCCAGGTCGTTGGATCCGTTGTATTCAAAATCATTAATATTCCGCAAAAAGAATTCACCCATTACACCCCATCCGTTGTATTTAAACATCATGTCGCTTATAAAGGTCTTCATATCCACAGGATTGGGTAAGGTAGAGCCCAATTGCCCGCCCGAACGAACCGTACCGTCGTTAAAGCAATAGGAAGCGGCAATGGAAAACTTAGGTATTTTTTCAAATTCAAGGTCCCCTTCTGTATAGTCTCCTGTGTTTTTAAAAATGCCTAAAGGTAACCATTCAACCCTGCCGGTATAAGCCAGCCCTGTATTTGTGAATGTCTGCCCCCTGCCTTCGCCCCCGGTAATGGTCCCTTTTACCTGCAATACCTGTTTCTCGCCCATGTTAAAGGTTTTGTAGGCAAAAAAACCCATGTCCCGGTCAAGTGTGTACACCGAGTTGGCAATGCTCCGGTCGGGAAACTGAAGGTTACCCGAAGAAATTACCCGCTCGCGGTTGCCCGGCAACTTGCCCTGGCCAAAGCCTATATAAAAGTTCTTAGAGAAATTGTAATATATCATAGCATCCCGAACGGTTTGGGCCACTGTTCCTGATACAAGGTCCTGATCGTTACGGGAAAATGAAAGCTGAATGTAATACCCGATTTTCCTGCTCAATACATAGCCATCCAAACGAAGCCTCAGGCGCCTGACTAAGGCCTCAAAACCCGCTTCATTTACACCGTCGAGTGTACTTAGGTAACCAAAACGGTTCTGCATCCTGAACCGCAGGGACATGTGAAAAACAGAATCCTTATGAAAATTAATGCCCTCTGTACCAATGGCCAGGGGGCGCTCATCCGACTCAACCTGCCCCAACGATTGTAAAGATAAAAGGGTTCCCCATATCAGAACGGGAAGGATCCGGTACAAAGTGATAAAATGAAGCCCGGAAACTCTTTTTCCAGGCAGGAAACCATACTTCATCATAATATTTTGATCTCTCAGCGGTCACCAAAGATAAGGCTCCCGATTCGCACCATAGTACTACCCTCTTCCACCGCCAGGGTATAATCCCCGCTCATGCCCATGCTTAAAATGTCAGGCTGAAGATTTGATATTTCATATTGCTTCAATTTATCAAACAAATATTTAAGCGACTTAAACTCAGCACGGACCAGGTTTTCATCCTCACTGAAACTCGCCATGCCCATTAAACCTTTGATTTTAATATGGGTTAGCAGCGAAAGTTCACCGTTGTGAAGCAATGCCTCCAACTCGGTTTCATCCAGCCCAAACTTGGTTTCCTCTTTTGCAATATGAACCTGCAGCAATACATTAATTACCCGGTTATGCTTTTGGGCCAGCTTGTTTATTTCTTTCAGCAGCTTAAAGCTGTCAACACCATGAATAAGGTACACAAACGGGGCAATGTATTTAACCTTATTGGTTTGCAGGTGCCCTATAAAATGCCACCTGATTTCAGCAGGAAGCTGTGGTTGTTTTTCAACCAGTTCCTGCACATAGTTTTCACCAAAATCGCGTTGACCTGCCCGGTATAATGCAAGAATATCTCCAACAGGTTTGGTTTTGCTTACGGCTACCAGGGCAACACTGCTGTTGAAACAATGCCCTGAAATTTCCTTGTAGGCCTGAATATGGATGCTCATTATGATGCAATTTCGATTTTATCGGAATAGCCAGCAAAATTCGCGCTTCATCCTGATTTAATTGCAAGAAAACCAATGTTGTTTTTCCGGGTTGCATTTTCATCAATACCCTGATTCTCAACAGGGTTAAATAATTTACCAAAAGGGCTCCCGAAATGGGAGCCCTTTAAAGGTTATTCGATGATGATTTGTTTGGATTGCCTGTACTCCAATAGGCCGAACACATGGTTTACATGGGCGCTGAAACCCGTATCTACATCTACCGGGCCGGGCGGTGTATAGCTTTGCCCAAAGCTGCGGGCGCCATAAAAAACAACAAGCAGAAAGAGAACGATTTTTTTCATAAGTAAGTATATGGTTTTAGTGTAATAAAAATTTCCTAATAACGTATATCAAAACGGCCTTCGGTAACTTCCACTTGCTTTCCCCTTGAAGTTCCCGTAAAAGCAAATGTTCCTGACAATATACGATTACGTGTATCATGTTTCATAATAAACAAATTTCCTTCACCTTCCTTTGCAAAATATGTATTATCAGCATTATAAAATGCTAATGCTTTACCCTTAGAATTTCCTAATGAGTAAGAAGTTTGTTCAATAAGAAGTAAGCTATCCGTTTCGATATGTACACTTAATATAGGATAAGAAGATCTCCAATCTGTAGCCGGTATATTCAAAAACCATCCTCCACCCGGGCCATTGCCTAAGTTTACATACTGGCAGTAGAGGCCGGGGCGGCCGCGGCCATCCCGCGGCACAAATACTTTCCCGTTTATTTTGCAGCCAAAGGTCATGGCGCCGGTTGTGGTTACGGGGGGTAGCTCCGGTTCTTTGTTTTTGCGGCATTGGGCAAAGCAGAAGCAACTGATAATGGCAAGCAAGCATAGTGTTTTTTTCATAGTACCTAATTGTAAGTGTTAGCACATATTTTGAAGGTTCACTCATTGAAACATTTGGCAAGAGAAAAGCGACCGGGCTTCAGCATATGTTTGGTTAAAGTACAGGAACGGGAAAAGTTATTGAATGTACATTCACCAGGCAGGCTGCAGGTAAAAAATTATCAAAGCATTGTGTTGCCTGGTTAACTACAATAATACAGCCTCCTAAGAAGTAATAGTTTGGGCATAATTTTGATTTTTTAGGTTATTGGAATGGGGGTTAACGGATAAGAATTAAGTTGTGTTTACCTGACATAAGGTAAATCGAAACGGCCCTCGCGGATTTGCACAATTTTTCCGGTTGTTGTGTCTATTGCATCAAACCAAAACGTGCCGGAAACAATTTGCTCAATCGTATTAAAGTATTTGACAGTAATTTGCCCACTTTGGATTTCGTTAGTATAATAAGAAATACCCGCTGGGTCGGTTAAACCCCTATAAGTATAGCCTCCGCAAAATTTGCCGGAAGCCGGTGAGGTTAAATCAAAAGTTCCAATATTAAGTTGAATACTGTCTCCTCCAATCCCTACTCCTTGTCCCGTTTCACCATCACTTCGTCTTGCGCTAATTCCAAATCCTTGCTTGCCGTTCACAAACTGATAATGCGCTTTAATAACCGGCCCTGCGAGCGGGTTGCCTTTAGGTTTAAAAGCCTTGCCGTCAATTAAACATCCAAAGGTATTTGCCCCGGTCTGCGTTTCGGGCGGTAATTGCTCCAATGGGGTTTTCTTATCTTTTTTGCAACCGGTTGCAGTTAAAATAATAAAACTGAGAATAGCAGATAGGGTAATTAATAGTTTCATATCCCGGTTTGGTTTTGCTGCACGTATGCTTTCCATTCATTTGGCTGCATTGGCAAATTTACAAATAGTAAGGACTGAAATGAAGTCGAATGTGCTGCACAAGTTGGGCTTGTGCGGTAAAAAAATTGTTAGCCGGGTTTTGAATTTTCGTTCGTTTCGTTTATCGCTTTGTCGCTATGCCTTTTTTGAGAAATTGAAACAGGGCCACTTATTTCAAAATACTCCTGCTGATAACCACCCGCTGAATTTCACTGGTTCCTTCATATATCTGGGTGATCTTGGCGTCGCGCATCATGCGTTCCACATGAAATTCTTTTACAAATCCGTAACCGCCATGCACCTGTACGGCTTCGGTGGTTACCCACATGGCTGTTTCGGAAGCATACACTTTGGCCATGCTTGAGCTAAGCGCGTAATCAAGCCCGTTGTCCTTTTCCCATGCGGCTTTCAGGCAAAGCAGGCGGGCGGCTTCAATGCGGGTAGCCATATCGGCCAGCTTAAACTGTATGGCCTGGTGATGCATAATTTCTTTACCAAAAGCCCGGCGTTCTTTAGAATATTGCAGCGCCAGTTCGTATGCGCCACTGGCAATACCGAGCGCCTGCGAGGCAATACCTATCCGGCCGCCTTCCAGCGTTTTCATGGCAAACCTGAAACCAAAGCCATCTTCCCCAATCCGGTTTTCCTTTGGTACAATCACATCCTGGAAACTGATGCTGTGGGTATCGCTTCCGCGTATCCCCATTTTATTTTCTTTGGCGCCAACGCTCACCCCGGGCCAGCTTTTTTCTACAATAAATGCATTGATACCCTTGCTTTTTTTGGCAACATCGGTTTGTGCCATTACCAGGTACACGCTGGCGCTGCTTCCATTGGTGATCCAGTTTTTGGTACCATTCAGCAGGTAGTGATCGCCTTTATCTTCGGCTATGGTACGCTGGCTGGTTGCATCGCTGCCAGCTTCAGGCTCACTCAGCAAAAAAGCGCCTATATACAGCTCGCCATCTTTTTTACCCTGTGCCAATGGCGCCAGGTATTTTTGTTTTTGCTCCTCATTGCCAAATTTATCAAGCCCCCAGGTAACTAAGCTGTTGTTTACGCTCATGCACACGCTCACGCTGGCATCAATCTTACTGATCTCCTCCATGGCGAGCACATAGCTTACCGTATCCATTCCGCTACCCCCGTATTCGGGGTTTACCATCATGCCCATAAAACCGAGGTCGGCAAGTTTTTCAATCTGTTCTTTCGGAAATCTCTGGTGTTCATCCCTTTCAATCACCCCGGGCAGGCATTCCTGGCGGGCAAAATCGCGTGCGGCATCACGTACAGCCAACTGTTCTTCAGTAAATGACAAATGCATATCGTGCAGTAATTTTTTATGCGCGGCAAAAGTAAGCTAACGGGCGTTAGTTTGAGCAATATTTTTGGCGAATAATACTGTCGCCGCACTGAACGACGAAGGAATTCAATGAGGATGTGGCTAAATACGGTCCAGCAAAAGGCATTACCTTTATCAGTTTTCCCGCTCCCGTTATGCCTGTACTGCTGCGCGTCAGGATGGAATTATCTTATGATGGCGGTTATAGTTACGTTTTGTGCACCACGATCCACGGCGGAGTTTTATTGTACAGCCACTTTGACATAAAAACGCTGTAGCCCTGCTACTATTCCATTTCTTCCAGGGCAGGAACGGAAGTAGTTATCATTGCAGTACGAAAACCCAAATACAATTTGTCCGTAAGACTTTAAAGGAAATATTATGTGATTTTGCTGACAATAATCATAGAAATCTCCATGCCCAATATAGAATATTTACACAGTAAAAAAAGGAGGTAGTATAATCAACTTAACCAAAGATCCCAGTAGAGCGCTTTAACCTTTTCCGGATCGTTTAGATATCGAAACCTTCTTCACAAGCCGTTTTTGCAGGCATGCCCAATATGCATTTTCTGGCAGTTAAAACTGCCGAAACCGAATACGCATACGATGTTGAATTTTCATTATGAGTTTTAAAAAAGATGATTTCATGATTCATGCAGAAGATGATGTGTTAAGCATTTCAGAAGAAAAGAAAAGAGCTATGAACTGATGTGGCCTAAATTAATTATTCAAAAACTTTAATTAAAAATTTACAAAATGCATAAGAAGTAAAGTACAAATTTGTTGTTTACTTGTTATTTATTTATGATTTCTATTTCCTGCCAAAAACTTGATTATGGGTTAACCCATGGCGGTCAAGGTCAGAAACAACATGTAGCCAAAAGTAATTCGCAGGCCATTTACTCTAATGTAGTCAATCAAGACTATATTAACCAGGTTAAAAGTGACCCGTTATTTGAAGCGTTGATGACCGAACACTCATATAATGTGTGCAGTGTTACTGATACTGTTTACTCTGCCCCCTGGTCTGGCACATTTATTTCTTATTTGGAGAACGATTATTTTACCACCCCAAAGACCACGGCAACGATGGTGAGCGATTTTGTGGGCTTTGGAATTACTAACAGCGTTCAATTGTTCAATTATTTGGAAAATTTTAACAATGTTACTGAAGATTTAGTACAACAATACGGAACATTTGGTGGGCTTACTCAACCAGAGGTACATGACATTTATGTTAATGCTGCATTACAATTTATTGAAGAAAATCAACAGGTACCAACAGGAGACGCATGTTCGCAATATTATGCCATTGGCATGGACCAATGTGCAAAAGCGCTAACTTTACATTTATGGGAAGTAGCTGTGGGCGGAACTTTAACAGGAATTTTCGGCACACCTCTCGCTGGTGCTACTGTAATTATGACTGGACTTGCCTTTGCTTATACTGAGAATGTAATATGCAGACAAGGTGTGGTAGCCGAATGGAGAGTTTGCAGGAATCAACTTTACCAGGTTCCTGTGGATCAGGGCACATACCCGAATAAGTTTGTTCTTAGTGCTCCTGTTTGGCTTTTAAACTAATCACCCAAATAATCTACATAAATATGAATATTGTGAAAAAGAAGCGTAAAATACATTGGCCAATGCTTGTAATTATAGTTGCGGCCTTGTTCTTGTCAATTTTTTCAACCGAAATTTGGGGCAAAGGCGGCAATATTAGCAAAATAGTTCATGCAGGCTTTTTGGTAGGTGCAGTTTGTTTACTTCCATTTGCTATCCGCTGGCGCAAAGCACAGGATGGTACCGTAGACTATAAATATCCTTTTTTTATAGCATTTGGTATGTTAATAGTGCTTGGCATTAGATTGATATTTTTTTCATAGCAAGCGTTGAAATTAATTTCAAAAAAAAGAGGGGGTACAAACCAACGTTTGTTTGCCCCCTCTTTGCATTAATATTGAAAATAAATTTCCCAAAAACCATACTTTGCCAAAAGATTAAGGGTCAAAAGCTGCTTTATACAGGGGCGCACACCATGAGTCAGCATGAACTGAATTTCAATTTTAAAATCTTCAATCTAAATTAATTATGGGCTTGCATTTGGGTAGAACAGAATTTGGAAACCCCGTCAACACCGGCAATGTATTGGGCCGTGAAGAAGCTTATGAACTGTTTTATGATTGGGTAAAAAACCCGCGCCTGCAATTGCACATGAAACAGGTAGCGCATAACATGAAAAGCTGGGCTGCCGAAAAAGAAGGATTGGATGAAACCGGCCAATGGCGCTGGGAAATGGCAGGGCTGCTCCATGACGCCGACTGGGACCAATGGCCCGAACAGCATTGTAAAAAGATCA
>CAYUGH010000043.1:21471-34069 GCA_964444195.1 uncultured Chitinophagaceae bacterium | reverse complement strand
AATATTTTTAATATTACCCTGTATTTCCAATATAACCGCACACAACATGCCTGCTACAAGGGTCTATATATCAAGCACATACCGCGACCTGAAAGAACACCGGGCCCAGTTAATTGACTTTTTTCAGAAGTTCCCCGACCTGTTTTCGCTGGTAAGCATGGAAGGCTATGTGGCAAGCGATATAACCCCTATTAAAAAATGCCTTGATGATGTAGCCTCCTGCGAATTGTATATTTTGGTGCTTGCGCAGCGCTATGGTTTTATTAGTGAAAATACGGTAGTAAACCCCGGAGGATTATCGGTAACAGAAATGGAATACCGTTGCGCGCTCGAGGGAGGCCATCGCAAAGTGCTTGTTTTTCTGGCCGATGAAAAAGCTGAATTTGAAAAAGATGTGGATGCAACCGGGGTGGTTTCAGCGCTGCACCAGCAAAAACTGCTGGCTTTCAAAACCTTTGTAAGAAACAAACACCTTACCCATCCCGAGGGGTTCTTTTCGCCACATTCGCTCGCTTTACAGGTTTCTGAATCGCTGATGCGCAACAATTATATCCGCAGGGCTGTGGATGATTCAAGGCGGTATTGCCTCAACCGCGGGTTGCAATTTGGCGAATACCTGAAAATACAAAGCACAAGCCGGTTTAAAACCATCCTTATTCATGGCGAAAGCAAGGAGCTCGGCATGAATTTCATTAACCGGATCGGCATTTTCCTGCTCAACCTTACCGAAACCGATTTTACGCCCCCATTTACTTTTGAGGAAATGCTGGGCTCTCCGCAATACGAAGTATGCCGCAACGGCTTGCTGATGAAATTGTTCTTTAAAATTTTTCAGCATAATAAGCTTGATGATATCAGCATTGCGGGTTTTATGAAAGCGGTATCGGTTTTACCCAAACCCATTGCCGTAACCGTAGTGTGCGATGAAGACAATTTCAATACGCAGCAAAAAGCCTTCCTGATACGTTTTCTCGAAGAATTTTATGCCGAAAGCAACAAAGCGCAGGGCAACAACCTGTACCTGTTTGTGTACCTGCAGGAGTATGATGATGACAGTACCACCCAACAAAGGATTGATGAACTGAAATCGAAATTGCCGAATGCAGCTTCGTATTGTTTTGATATGCCAAGGCTTGAAAAGCTCAACCGCAACCAGGTAAAAAACTGGCTGCTTGAATATGTTAGCCACGATGAGGGCTCGGTGGAGGAACTGCTGATGGAGGAAGAATTCAGCAACCTCAGCGGCAGCTTTACCATGCTGGATGCCAATAAAAGGCTCCGGAAATTTATTCAGCGGCTGAATAATAAGGATCCTGATTTGATGAGTATAATTAATTAGGAGAAAGAGCGCAGTGTCCCCTGCGGGAGACACTGCTTGACACAAATGAGTATAATCAATTGAAATATTTCATCTTATGAACATTAAACTGGACACTATTGCGCTGGAAGAAAACCCGATTGACTATGTGGCCGAACCGAGGCTTTTAAAAGCCGTGGAAGCCGCCATAGCGTTGGGCAAGCCCCTGCTGGTAAGCGGCGAACCGGGTACAGGCAAATCGAGGCTTGCCAATTTTGTAGCCTCCCAACTGGCGCTGCAAACGGGTTCCCACGAAAATGGCTTTCTGGCAGACCCTTATGTTTTCAATACCAAAAGCACTTCGGCCGCCTGCGATCTTTTTTACACCTACGATGCAGTGGGGCATTTCCGCACCAAAACTGATGCACCGGTTGATACGTTTATTGAACTGAAAGCGCTGGGATTAGCCATTGCCCAAACGCACGGGTTGCAAGCCCTGCAAAATCAGCCGCTTGGAAAAATAAAAAATATCCACCAGGTTCAAATGGCCGCGCAGCCCAAAAGCAGCGTGGTGCTGATTGATGAAATTGATAAAGCCCCAAGGGAGTTTCCGAATGATATATTGTACGAAATTGAGCAGAACCGTTTTGAAATAAAGGAACTGAACCAACAGTTGGGGCTGGCCAAAAACAAAAGCAGGATCATTGTTATTATGACAAGCAACAGCGAAAAGAACCTGCCAAACGCATTTTTACGGCGCTGCGTTTTTTACCATATTCCTTTTCCTGATAAAGAAATGCTTAAAAAGATTGCGCTGGCAAGACTGAAGCTTGGCATCGACAATCAAAATACTTCGCTGGAAAAACTGATCGATATTTTTAACCGCATCCGCAGTGTTACCGTGAATAAAAAGCCCTCCACATCGGAGTTTCTCGACTGGCTTAACCTGCTCCGGTATTACGGGTTGCTCAAGAGCGATAAGCTCCCGCCTGCCGAATCGGACCCTGAATTCATAAGCTGGGAAGCGGCTGTAAAAACGCTGATAAAAAGCTACGACGACGAATTACTGGTGCAATTGAAACAGATTGCGCAGGGATAAAAAACAGGTTTTTATTGCATGATTCCAAAAGCCACATTAATTGTACCAAAGGAGCTCCATCTTCCGCTGGAACCGTTCCTGGCATTGCTTCGCAGGCGTGGCTTTACTATTAAACCCGATGATTATCTTGAAGTACTAAGGCTTGTACGCCAGTTTGGAACCCGGAGTATTGATGAAACTGCTGAATGGCTTTGCCCGGTTTTGGCTACCAGCCCCTTTGAGCAGTCGCTTTTTTATACCGTGCTTGAAGAGTATAAAAGCAGGCAGGCGCCGGTTGCAGCAGCCAATACAGGAAAAAGAAGCTGGTTGAGAAGATACTGGTGGGTTCATGCGGTTATCCTGGCTATTGTTATTGTAAGCATTATTGCATTAAATCCTTCGCCACCGCTCAGGGCAAAAATATCCGTTTTAAACAACCACTATCTGGTGGGGGATACTATATTCCTGGAAGCTTCGGAAGTTTTTCAGAACAGGCTAAGTGATACCAGCGAAACCATTGTTTTCTGGAGGCTGAACAATGAGTTGCCTGTAAAAGGCTACCATACGCAAATCGTTGTAAAAGAGGAAGGCCCTATACGGATCATCCAATCGCTGCGTTCGGGTAATATTGATACCACACAGCGTATGGATACCGCCTACTCGTATGCGTGCAGCTTTGTACCCGATTTTGATTTAGTAGTGGATAAAGCAGACATTCATGTACATGATAAGGTAACTATAAGCGTAGTGCCGAATAATACTACCCAAAAAAACCTGGTGTACAAATGGGATCAAACCGGCGTAACCGATTCTTCCTTTAGTGGCGATACTTTAATGGTGCTCAGCTTTGATACTACAGGATCGTACCAAATCAGTTGCACGGCTATACCTGCCGATGGATACGCGGGTTGCAGTGTAACCAAAGAAATTAGCCTTAATGTAACACAAGTAGATGATAAGTATGCGCTTGATATGCGCATGGCAGGCGGGGCGTGGGAAACTCCCAAACCGAGGATGAAAAAGATACTGCATTGGCTTTTATTGATTCCAACCATCGGTGGTATCCTGTTATTAGATTTTTTAAAAAGGAAGAAAACCAAAAAACCAGGCCCCCGGCGGGATAACGAGCCGGATGCCAAAACTAAAACCGAAACCGAAGCTGAACCTGTTCCTGAACTTAAACCTGTATTTGAAGTGCCTTTTGAAAAAAGAGACACTAAACTGGTAGCAGATGAAACCTCGTTGAAAAAGGTTTTTAACCAGATGCGGCAAAAAACCGAAAGCGATTTTCTGCAATTGGATATAGGCGGAACGGTAAAAACCATTACCCGGAGCGGGGGAATGCCAAACCTCATTTTTGCCCCGAGGATGGCCGCTAAAGAGTTTCTTGTATTGATAGACAGAACCAATCCCAAAAGCATGGTAACTGCCTTTTACGATTGGTTTGCCCGCGCCATGGCCGATGCCAATATCCCCGTTACGGTCATTTACTTCGATCATGATTTCAGGTGTTATCACAAAGATTTTCCGTTGGGCATATCGCTGTACCGCTGCGGGCAGTTGTACGGCCAACATCTTTTACTGATAGGCGGAAATGGCTACAACCTATTGGACAGGGCCTACCCGGTGTTCAACCCTGCTCATGCAGATGCATTAAACCAATGGGAAGAAAAAGCCATACTTACCCCTGTGCCTTACCCTGATTGGGGTATCAGGGAAAAAACCATTGCGGAAAAAATAATCCTGCTTCCTGCCGACCTGCATACGCTGGAATACCTGATGCCCGCGCTCAGGGAAAAATCTTTGCATACGGCAAAATTTCTGCAGCTCAAAAAAGCGCTCAACGCCTCGCTGCTTGATTGGGATTTTGAAGACGTTGAAGAACTGATATCCTACCTGGGCAACGATGAGGTCCTTTTCCAATGGCTTTGTTCCATTTGCCTGTACCCGAAAATAAGATGGGAAGTAATAGTGGAAGCCGGTAACCAAATATGCAGCCTGTACAAAAGCCCCGACCTGTTGAATTATAGCAACCTGCTTACCATATGCAGGATCAGTTGGATAGCAGGGGGCACTTATCCGCAGCGCACAAGGCTAAGGTTGTTAAAGGAACTTAAGCCTGAAAATGAACTCGCAGTGAGGCAAACCATAATCGGCATGCTTAAAACGGCTAAAACCATTTATGGCGAAGGTTACTATTTTAGCTTTGAACAGGAAACCCAACAGGTAACAAATGAATTTGTGCTGCATGCAAACGATCCAAAAAAGTTTGCAGGATACGGTGAAAGCAGCAACCGTTTCCTGAGCGATTGGGAAAAAGACCTGGTAACGGATGCGCCTATGCGCCGTTACCTGGGCCCGCAGGAAAAAGATACGTGGAGCACACCGCTTAACCATGCCAAAGAAAATGAACATGCCGGGTTGAAACTGGAAGCCTTAAAAAGAAGCGAACACATCAGGAAAAAAGGCTGGATGGAATACGCGGAATCCATACTGGGCTGGGGAATTATTTTTTACCTGTTGCTGCTGTTTAAAGTGCTGCCTGCCAATTCAAAAGTCTTTGGGATTTTTTACAATAAACAACCTGATAAAGAGGTAAGCTTTGTGGTAGCGCTGAACATTAGGGATACCTGCTTACCCGGGCAGCACCCTTATGTAACCATTACTACGCATGATAGCGACTACCATATGCAATACCTTGATTTTGCAGGGAAAGTTGGAACAGATTCTGTAGCATTGCGCCCTACCGGCAGCGCGTTGCTGTATGGCACTATTACCGGCCATTACAATGCGTTTAGCAAACCCGGCGCCCGGCTGCTGGTAGGCTGGGATAACGGGGAAGAAAGATCATTCGACCTGCTGGCACTCTCCGACTCCATCCTGCTTACGGCTGCCTGTTTACAAAACCGGGAAACCCCGCCTGTTCAAACAAACGACACTACGGCATTAACAGCAGATTCACTCGAAACAATAGAACTTCCAACCTACATCAAATCAAACCTCCGTACATCTTTCAATGAAATATGGACAAGCTCAACCGGCAAAATGGCCATTGATCTCAATCAGAATATAATCTACACGCAATTGAATGGCGGGAAAGGTTTGCAGCAAAATCTAATCAAAGCGATTTACAAATCGTCAGGAACCGGTGATTATTCCATTATAGTTACCGACCCCGGTGGTGGTAGTTTCCAAAAAATAATTATCAATTCCGGTAATGCAGAGCAGTTTCAGCTTGCCGGTTGTGGTACAAAATTTAAGGAAGAAGCGAAGGCGCTTGAAGACCCTTCAAACTGTGATAAAAAATATACTTATTCATTATATTATGCCGGCGACAGGGCAAAAGTCTTCATTCCGCGCAATGGAACTAACTACGTAAATACGGAGATCATGAAAATCAGGCAAAGCAGGGTTAGCCTGGCAGAAAAGATTGAGCAGATCTCACCTCCCCAAACTCAACAGGTACAACAGCAGGTACAAAGAGGGACGTACAGCCTTATGTTGAATGTATTTATAAACACTTATTATTACGCAAACAAAAGCCTGCAGAATGCAAGGCAGGAACAGATTAAAAAAGGATGGAAGTTTTCGGGTAAGGAAGCAAAGACAGGCTGGAGTTTCACATCGTTTACCGGGGGCCCGTTTGACCGCGATTATATAAATATTACCCTGCAATATTTGGTAAATGAGACGGCGCCCGAAACCCCGGAGGAAAAACCAATCGGGGTTTCACTTAGCCCCAACCAGTTAAGCCGGATTATAGAATTTGCCGGAAAAGAAGTAGGGGTAACCGAAGAACCAATCGGATCAAACAAAGGCCAAAGGGTAAACGAATACCTTGCCAGTATTGGGTTGCAGCCCGGCTTACCCTGGAGCACCGCTTTTGTGTACTGGGTGTACAAGCAAGCCAATGCCGAGGCCAAACTCCGCAAAACCGGTAGTTTGATGGAACTATGGAATAGCCTGAACCCAAATGAAAGAATAACGCAGAAAGAGGCCATGGCCAACCCCTCGCTGATACAACCGGGCAACCTGTTCTTTATTCAGTTTGGAAAGAATATTGGCCAGATAGGGATTGTAGAAAGCGTAAAAGGGGAAAGCATTTTTACCATTGAAGGTAACTCAAATGATAAAGGAACCGAAGATGGCACCGGTGTGATAAGGGGCGTACGCCAGTTGAACAACATAACGCTTGGGTTCTCCAATTTTGGGCAAAAAGCTCTGGGGGCTAAAGATTACTGATCTCGCGCAAGGGGCGACCTTTGTAATTCGTACTTTTCCTGATTGTTTATGGACGTTCACTCACCCGCTACGCGGAGTTACAATATGAGCCGGAATTTACTTATAATGATTCATGACTTCTTCAACACAATCATTCAAATTCTCCAAAATCATATTTCCCCAAAATCTTAGAACATTAATTCCCATCTCATTTAATAATTTATTGTTCATTTTATCTCGTTCCATATTCCTTTCAATCTTTGCAACCCAAAATGATTTATTGGATTTAATTTTTACCTTTTTACTCTCCCATTCATAACCATGCCAAAACTCTCCATCAATAAAAATGGCCAACTTAATTTTTGAAATAAAAATATCCGGGCAGCCTGGAAGTTTAGAATAGTTTTTCCGGTATCTAATCCCTTCCTTCCACAATTTGTGTCTCAATAAAAGCTCTGGTTTGCTATCCCTTGATTTTATTTTTGACATCAGGTCAGACCTAGCCTTTGTAGTAGTGAAACCATTCTCTGAAGTGAATCTTGGTACAATTGATTGATTTTTAATTCGATTCATTATTTCTCAACAAGATGTTAATAAAATTTTTCGAAATAATTAACTTTGAATACTAAAAAGATTAGTTTTGTAACCATGTTTAATGTTGCATAAGGAGGTTATTTTATGGAAGACTTTTATTCAATATCCGAAGTTGCAGATTTATTATCAATTAGTAAAGAAACTTTAAGGCGTTGGGACAGAAACGGAAAACTCGTTGCAGTCCGAGAGCCTAATAGTAATTATAGATCATACCATAAGAACCAACTTAAGATTTTTGATGAGCTGCAGTTTTTATTCCATCCCTATGAAAACAAGAATTATGTAAACCCAATTAAAAATTTTAATTCAATTGAATTGTTCGCTGGTGCTGGAGGATTAGCAATTGGCCTTGAACAAGCTGGTTTAAAATGTTTGGCATTAAACGAGTTTGATCATCATGCCTGTAATACATTGCGATATAACAGGCCTGATTGGAACGTCATTGAAGGAGATGTTAGAAATATTAGTTTTAAGGATTTTAATAAAAAAGTAGATGTTGTAACTGGTGGCTTTCCCTGCCAAGCATTCAGTTATGCTGGTAAAAAATTAGGGCTCAATGATGCAAGGGGAACACTTTTCTATGAATTTGCAAGAATTGTTCAGGAAACAAATCCAGCTATTTGCGTTGGAGAAAATGTTCGTGGCCTTCTAAATCATGAGGGTGGCAAAACATTAGAAGGAATGATTAGTATTCTTGACGAATTAGGTTATAATGTAATTCCACCGCGAGTTTTTAAGACTATTTTTTATAAGGTTCCACAAAAGCGTGAAAGGTTATTAATAGTGGGCATACGAAAAGATTTAAATCCAAATCTTTTTGAATTTCCAAAGCCTTTTAAAAGGATTTATTCTCTTAAAGACGCATTGAAGAAAGGTGACCTATTTGAAAAGGATGTACCGGAATCAATTGGTATGCCTTACCCGAAAAGTAAAAAAGAAGTCCTTGATCTAGTTCCTCCCGGTGGATATTGGCGGGATCTCCCTATTGAAATCCAAAAGAAGTTTATGGGCAAAAGCTTTTACTTAGGTGGAGGAAAAACAGGTATGGCCAGAAGAATGAGTTGGGAAGAACCTAGTTTAACATTGACCTGCAGTCCAGCTCAAAAACAAACAGAAAGATGCCATCCAGATGAAACTAGGCCATTTACCGTTCAAGAGTATGCAAGAATCCAAACATTTCCAGATGATTGGAAATTTTCTGGTTCAATAACGAATCAATACAAACAAATAGGGAATGCTGTTCCAGTTAATTTTGCTAAGGAAGTGGGATATTCCATAGTAAAATTTCTTAATAAGGCCTTGGTTGATTATTAATTCTTTACTTTGCCATAAAATATTTTTATGGCATTGCTTCATTGGATTAGTGATAATGACCTCATTAGCCATGTAAAAATCTTACTTAATACTGCAATAATAGCAAAGAAAAAATCAACGACACAATTTGGAAAAAATGTAATCGATCCTTTCGGTGCACTATTTGAGATTGCTGGCTTTAACATTAGTTATAATACATGGGAAGCTAGCGAAACTGTAAGACAGGCTCAAAAATCTCTTCAAAATTCAATTGGGGATTTTCACCAGAATATTCTTGGGAATGTAAATGGGTGGACTAATAAAAAAAAGGGATGGATAATAGACCTAGAAAGTAGCAGCTTGAAAATTGTTGCGGAAGTAAAGAATAAATATAATACTGTAAAACAATCAGACCTTTCAAAACTATATTATGCTCTTGAAAATACTGTTAATGGCAAAAACAGTATATATAGAGGGTATACTGCATACTATGTAACAATAATTCCCAAAAAGAATATAAGATTTAATCAACTTTTCACGCCTTCAGATAATAGTATTGGAGCTAGATGTCCTCCAAATAATAATATTAGAGAAATAGATGGGGCTAGTTTTTATTCAATGGTAACAGGAGATACTAATGCCTTATTCGATTTATATAGCATATTGCCCAAAGTAATAGATCAATGTTTGGGCGGGGGATTCCCTTCCATTCCTCCGCAATTGCTTATTTATTTCAGAAATGCATTTGGTTAGGAAAATAATATGCTAATTCTAGGCAGGAACTTTTTCCACATCTTATCCAACGTGACTTAAAAGCCAACAAATCCACATTTTCATTTTACAACTTGCGCTTACAAATTCAAGCGCAATGTATCATCCAACGGCTAAAGGCTATTTCAGCGGATGTGGTGGCATGGAAATTGGTTTAATGCAAGCCGGTATCAATGTTATCCAATCGCTTGACTTAGACCCGGATGCTCATCTTTGCATGAAAGCCAACCCACATTATTTTAACCATCAGGTTTTACATGCAGATATTAAAGACCTCACCGTATTGGAACAACCTGAATCAGATATCATTGTCGGAACTTATCCTTGTACCAAGTATTCGCCCATTGCTGATATTCATGGTACCCGTACCGGCGATGATCTGTTCCTGCATTTTTTCCGTCACATTGCCATTGCCAAGCCGGAAATGTATATTGTAGAAAATGTACCCGGCATGAAAAAGTTTAAAGTGGTAATGGAAGCAATGACCAAATTGCCGGATTATTATGTTCATGTTTTTTGCCCGGTGGATGCCGCCAATTGGTTGCCTCAAAAAAGGCAGCGGTTAATTCTGGTTGGAACCCGCAAGCCTTTTGCTATTGCTTACCCAAAAGCAGTTTTAAACAAGGCACGGATAAAAGATATTCTTGAACCTGACCCCGCGGTTGACCTTCCCGAATATGTTATCAAAAGAATGAAAGGCAATTATCGTGACCTGCCTATCATTGTTGATCCAGGCGATTTAAACGCGCTGGCCCCAACCTGCGTTGCCCATTATGCCAAAGATGTCAGTACGCGTTTGGTGAAGGATAAAAATTTTCCATTGGGGGTTCGGCCATTCACCATCCGGGAATATGCCCGCCTGCAGGGTTTCCCCGATGATTTCCATTTCGAAAACAAACGATCGTCCTACAAATTAATTGGCAATGCGGTGCCCGTGCACATGGGTGAATGGGTGGGCAGGGAGGCGATGGGGTATTTTAATTGATAGTGGCCACGAATGCACAAATATTTAACCTGTATTCGTGGCTATTTGGATCCATCCTGCCTTCTGAATAACTTAACCGGCTAATTTGACTACTGTATTATCTGCAAATACAGAAATTTATATTCGCATAAAATCGATTAAATGCAAATATAAAATTCTATATTCGCACAAAAGGCTCTAAATGCAATAATAAAAAATTGTGTTTACAGCCATTAAAAATAGATAAAGCGGTGATTATCAACAGTTTTATTGCAGGAAAAGCCGTTCAACGCTTTCAATACAGAAGTTTTGAACCCAATCTTATAGATGTTCCCTTGCAAATTGATGATGCCGGGTTGATAATGCTTTTGAGCCAGGCTAATATTAAGTTGGGCGAACTAAATGCCTATTCGCAATTAATACCCGATGTAGATTTTTTCATAAAAATGCATGTATTAAAAGAGGGGATAAAAAGCAGCCGTATAGAAGGGACCCAAACCAATATTGATGAAGCCATTCAAAAAGAATCCAATATAGAGCCTGAAAAAAGAGACGATTGGCAGGAGGTGCAAAACTATGTTCAGGCAATGAACCAGGCCATTCAAAGCCTTGAGAATTTGCCCTTGAGCAACCGGCTGTTAAAGCAAACCCATAAAACTTTAATGCAGGGTGTAAGGGGTACTCACAAATTACCCGGTGAATTCAGGCAAAGTCAAAATTGGATTGGAGGAAGCAGTTTAACCGATGCCTCATTTATTCCTCCGCACCAGGACAGCATAGCTGATTTAATGGCAGACCTGGAAAAGTTCCTGCATAATGATACAACACCCGTTCCTGCATTGATTAAAATTGGCATAGCACATTACCAGTTTGAAACCATTCACCCGTTTTTGGATGGTAACGGGCGGATTGGGCGATTGCTTATTACACTCTATTTGGTAAGCAATAATTTATTATACAAACCAACGCTTTACCTCTCAGATTTTTTTGAAAAAAACAGAACGCTCTATTATGATAATCTTACCGGGGTGAGGACGCATAACGATTTAACACAATGGCTTAAATTCTTTTTGGAAGGCGTTCGCAGCACTTCTGAAAATTCCATTCAAACATTCAAAAGCATAATAGACCTGAGAAGGGAATCTGAACTTAAATTAATTGCCTTAGGTAAAAAGCAAGCACTTGCTGCTTCATTTCTGCAATATTTATACAGCACCCCAATTACCGATGCGACTGATGTAGCAGGAGCTTTGAACATCAATATATCCACGGCCTTCCGGTTGATTGATGATTTTATCAGGTTAAACCTATTGATAGAAACAACCGGATTTAAACGAAACCGGGTTTTCACCTTTGACGATTATATAAAACTATTCAGGTAAAAAATATCCGGCCAAAACGGTGCAAATTCCTGATCCATCAACCCAATGTACCCACCGCCCTGTCGAGGTGCGTATAACCCCCATCCACATAAATCAACTGACCCGTGGTATGGCTCGATTGCGGCGACAACAGGAACACCACCATATTGGCAATTTCTTCGCAGGTGGTCATGCGGTTACCCAGCGGAATGCGGCGCGTGATTTCAGCCAGCTTCTCCTGAGGGTTGTCGAAGGTTTCAATCCATTTTTGATACAACGGGGTATAGCTTTCCGCAACAATCACGGCATTCACCCGGATCTCATAGGGAAGTAATTCTACAGCCCATTCGCGGGTGAGCGCATTGCGGCCGCCATTGCTTGCCGCATAGGCGCTTGTGCCACCCTGACCCGTTTCGGCGGTTTTGCTCGAGATATTTACAATGGAGCCTTTACTTGTTTTGAGGTAGGGCAAACACTCATGCGCCATCAGGTAATAATGCACCAGGTTTTTGTGCAGCGAAGCCATAAACGCCTCATAGTTTCCATTTTCAAGCCCTACCCCGTCGTTTACCCCCGCATTGTTTACAAGGCCATCAACACGGCCGTACTTACCTGCAATGAAAGCTACTGCCGTTTTGCACAATTCAGGTTTGGTTAAATCGGCTTCCACCTGGTCTGCTTTAAAACCCGCCGAATGCAACTCATTCACTACCAACTCATTATCATCGGCATTCCGCCCTACAATCAGCGGAATGGCACCTTCTGCCGCCAGCACTTCTACAATCCCCTTACCAATGCCCTTGGCGCCACCGGTTACTACTATTACTTTATCCTGCAATCCTAAATTCATACAAATGCTTTACAAATTCCAAATAATAAAATTCCAAATTCCAAAGGTTAATAACGAATAACAAACAACCCCAAACTAAAAACCACGAATCCCAAACCTCCAAACCATCCTAAACCAAACTAAACAACCCTAAACCAAACTAACAAAATTCCAAAGGTTGAATAACAAA
>CAYUGH010000043.1:19381-21371 GCA_964444195.1 uncultured Chitinophagaceae bacterium | reverse complement strand
CCAAACTAAACAACCCTAAACCAAACTAACAAAATTCCAAAGGTTGAATAACAAATATCGAATAACAAATAACAACCAACCCCAAACTAAAAACCACGAATCCCAAACCTCCAAACCATCCTAAACAAAATCCCAAACAAAAAAATCCCAAATTCCAAACCACTAAACCATTCTATACAATCCTAAACTATTCTGAACTATTCTAAACAATCCTGAACAACCCTAAACCAAACTAAACAACCCTAAACTATTCTAAACAAACCTAAACCATCCTAAACAACCTCAATCATCGCCTTTATCACATTATTGGCAGGGTCTTTCCACAAGGGAAACTGATCCTTTACGTCATCAAACCCAACCCTATGCGTAATGTATGTTTGCGGCTGAATCTGTTTGCTTTCAATGGCCTTCATTACAAAATCAAAATCGGTGATGGTGGCATTCCGGCTGCTCATCAGCGTCATTTCGCGTTTATGAAACTCGGGATGGCTGAAACTGATATCTCCTTTCTGCAACCCGATCAACACGTATCGTGCGCCATGGGCCGCAAAGCCAAAAGCCCCGTTAATGGCATGCAGGCTTCCCGTAGCATCAATCACCACGGTTGGCATTTCGCCATTTGTTATTTCGGCAAGCGCCTCCATCGGATCAGTAGCTCCCGGGTTTACCGTGTATTCAATACCAAGTTGATTCTTGCAAAAATCGAGGCGGTGATCGTTCAGGTCCATAGCAATTACTTTGCCGCCTTCAATCTGTGCACATTGCATGGTTCCAAGTCCAATAGGACCGGCACCAATCACCAATACAAATTCGCCGGGCGTTACCCCTGCACGCCAAACACCATGCGCACCAATAGCAAGAGGCTCCACCAATGCCAGCGCATCGGGTTCAAGCCCATTGCCATGCAGCAGGCTGTACGAAGGCACCGCAAGATATTCGCGCATGCCGCCATCCACATGCACCCCGCATACCCGCATGCTTGCGCAGCAATTTGGTTTGCCCATGCGACAGGCCACACAGGTTCCGCAATGAAAATAGGGAATGATGGTAACGGTATCGCCTTGACGAAATCCTTCGCGGTCGGTGGTTACTATGTCGGCGGCCAGTTCGTGGCCAAGGATACGCGGGTAACTGAAATAAGGTTGTGTGCCATCATAAGCATGCAGGTCGGTGCCGCAAATGCCAATGCGCCTGATTTTCAATAAGGTCTCTCCTTCCTTTGCAACCGGTATCTCTGTATCGGCATACAACAGTTCACCCGGTTGGTTGCATATCAATGTCTTCATGATCATTCATTATAAGTTGTAAAAACGGGTAGCATTGTTGAGCCAGATGGCTTCCTGCTCTGCTACCGAAAGCGTGGAAACAAACTGCTCAACCGTTTGCACCCATTGCGTATAGCTTGCCGCCACCAGGCACACGGGCCAGTCGCTGCCAAACATTAAACGATCCGGGCCAAAAGCCTCAAGCACAGTTTCCATATATGGTTTTAACTGGTCATAGGTCCAGTGGCGCCAATCGGCCTCCGTTACCATGCCTGATATTTTGCAGTACACATTTTCCTTTTCGGCGAGGGCGCGCATTCCTGCTGCCCAGGTTTCAATTTCACCTGTTTTGATATACGGCTTGGCCACATGGTCAACCACAAAGCGCTGATTGGGTAAGGTACGCACTAATTGTACTGCCGCATCCAACTGCATGGGGTTAATAAGAATATCATAAGTAAACCCAGCTTTACCCAACTGTCCAATACCCCGGATAATTTCGGGTCTTGCCAAAAAATCATTAGGTTCGGCCTGTGCTATGTGCCGAAATCCTTTCATGATCGGCTGCTCATGCCATTTCTCCAGTTGGGCAGGCAAATCGGGGGCGAGCAAATCAATCCAACCAACAATGCCCTTTATAAAAGAACTTTTATCGGCCTGGGGTGGGTAACCGGGACTCCTCCTGGCGTCGGAGTGACGACTGTTGAAAGAATCATGAGCCTCAT
>CAYUGH010000043.1:0-19281 GCA_964444195.1 uncultured Chitinophagaceae bacterium | reverse complement strand
GACGACTGTTGAAAGAATCATGAGCCTCATGGACCTCGAGGCCGGGACTCCTCCTATCGTCGGAGTGACGACTATGGAAAGAATCATTAGCCTCATTGACCTCGAGGCCGGGACTCCTCCTATCGTCGGAGTGACGACTGTTGAAAGAATCATGAGCCTCATGGACCTCGAGGCCGGGACTCCTCCTGGCGTCGGAGTGACGGCTAAGCGCTGCTTGTGCGAGGCTGAAAACATTATCCTCTTCCGTCATATCTACCTGTACCAATACGGTTCCAACCACTCCATTTTCCTCCAATGCCGGGGCCAGGTCTTCCGGGTAAAAATCGCGCTGAATCAACTGCATGCTGTCGTCAATCCAGCCATGTTGCTGCGGGTTGTATTTCCACAAATGGTGGTGCGCGTCAATTTTGGGTATCATAAAACGTTTCGTTTACTACTCCTTTATCCTCTTAAATTCAGCCATTGAAATCTTAAAAACCGTTCCATGCCGTGTACCTGCGGGAAAACTTATCTTATCCGAAATATCCCGCCAGTTCTTTAAATCCACAGAAGCCATCGCCCCATACTTTTTGTCGCGGTACTTGTCAAAATAAACCACCCATTCGTTTCCCACCTTTGCCACGGTGGGCCCCTCTGCCCAATAATTGCCGGTGATTGGTTGCGAAGGTACGGTCCATCCTGAAGACAGATCTTTACTAAAAGCCACCCTTAAATTCTTTTGTGGCGGATACCTTGTTTCATCTTTCAGAATCATGGCATAACCGCCGGGCGCTGCAAAAATGGTGGCATCTATCACATTAAAATCCTTATCGTACCAAAGTTGTGTTTTGCTGTATTGCTTAAAATCTTTTGTGGTTACCATGTACATGCGGTGATTGTATTTGCCATCGCCGCTGTCGGCACCCTTCTTAAAACGTCCTGCAATAGTGGTTGCCCAATAGATCATATAATGTCTTTTCTTTGGATCATAGTTTATCTCCGGCGCCCAGCAATTCAGTGCGCTGTCTTCATGCGCCATAACGGGGATGAATTGCTGTTCACTCCAATGCAGCAGGTCTGGCGATGAAGCATACCCAATCCCTCTTTCATTCCAGCTAACCGTCCATACCATGTGGAACAGGCCATCAGCCCCACGGATGATACAGGGGTCGCGCATCAGCTTATCCTTGCTCAGTTCAGGTTTCAGAAAAGAAGCATCATTTTTTACGGTTTTCCAAACAAGCCCGTCTGCGCTCCAGGCAAGGTGCAAGCCATCTTCACCATTGCCCTTGAAATAGCTGAACATGTACACACTATCCTGTGCGCTGATACTTCCACATAATAATAAATAATAAACACTAAACAATACTGAATTTCTCATGGCTCAATCAAATCGTTTACAGAGGGCATAGTAAATTGTTTCTTTTGGTCTTCCGGCTTTGGCAAACCAAAATAAAACCAAAGCGTGCGGCTGGTAACCGAACCATCAAAATTAGCAACCTCGCTTTGCGGGCCAAGCACTTTTGTATTCGGGTTTATGTTCAGCGCCAGCTTGGTACCAATAGGCGGGATGGCATCAAGGAATGAGATATTGCCGGAAGGTAAGCCCGGGTGCGGCCTTGCACCGCTTAACCCGTAAAAATCAAACAGCCTTACATACAAACCGGTATCGGGGCTCGCCACAAGAAATTTGCCTTCTACGGTATTCATTTCCATCCAAACAATATCGGCATAGTAACCTTTAAATTCAGGATAGTTCCAGGGATAGCTGCCGGTTTGCGTATTGTTGTTCATGTTTTCATACACGTTGTCGGTTACGCCCTGCAGCCGGTTCTTCCACACCCGGTACGGGCCTTTGCCCAGCCATTTTGCACCCAGTACGAAGTTTTCGGGGTAATTAAAACTGATACCCGCAAACTGCTGCGGGCCTGTAAGGCTGTAGCTGTAATCCATTTTTACCCATCCGCCCGGCTGCATGGTCCAGGTTACTTTTTTCAGGTTGCCTTCGTAGTCAACGGTTACCACGGCATTATCTTCCTTCATCTCTTTAGTGATGGCTACCAGCTTCGATTCACCACTTACCAGTTCAGGGCCGCCGGAAAACGACAAAGGCCCGCGCGAAATGCTTCCCACCCTTACCACTTTGCCATCGGCGCGGTTGATGGCAAAGAAAATATCGCCGGATGAAAGCGTGATGACAGTATCGTTATCGCGCATGCGAACCGAATCTTTAGATGGTGCAATCACGTTGGCCAGCAATTTCTCTGCGTTGCTTATCTTCCAGGTCCAGGTATAAATCTCATTACCCTGTGGGTCGTAAGCCATTAACTGAAGCGCGTCATGCTCCTTCCAGTTGGCCGGAAGCGGGATACTTAAATTTCCCTTTTTTAGTGGCGCAACGTCAGGCGCATTGACGCTTCCCTTTTGCAAAATAGTAACTCCCTTCTGCCCGCTATATGGCTTGGTAAAATTCACTAACTGCCATGCAAAACGGCAAGAGGCAAGGTTGGTAAAATGATAGCGGTTCTCGAGTTCAATGCTACCGCTGAAATCAGCAGGCAAATCCTTCATCCATATTTTAACCGGGGAAAAAATATCGCGCATGGCAAAAAAGCTGCCCTCCTTTTCGCGGTGGGGCCCAAGTACGCCATCGGGGGCATTTACACCGTTTACATCAATCTTATTGTCCATATCCCTGCGCACAATGCCTTCATCCACCAGCGCCCATAAAAACCCGCCGCCCGATTTTTTAGCATTCCAATGCAGTTCCCAAAAATCACTTAAAGCAGCGCCACAACCGCCATCATCCTGGCAATGCAAAAACTCTGTTGGCATATAAATATCAGGGCCTTCCTCCAATATCTTTTTACTACTGTAATAATCTTCGTAGTGGTTGCAATCAATACCGTTAAAAGTATTGCCAGGTCTGTGATGCGCGCGGATAACAGGCCTGTTGCTATAATCGTACTTTCCGTAATGATCAACCAATTCCATATTGTGGCCACCTTCGTTACCATTGCTCCAAAAAATAATAGAAGGATGGTTGGCATCGCGTTGCACCATTTCTTTTACAAGGATAGAACCCACTTTAGTGTTGTATGCTTTTTGCCAGCCTGCAAGTTCATCCAGCACATACAGCCCCAAGGAATCACATAATTCAAGGAAGCTCTTATCGGGCGGGTAATGCGAACACCTTACTGCATTCATATTCATCTGCTTCATCAGTTGCACATCCACCAGGTCAATGCCGGGGCTTACGCAACGCCCTGTTTCAGGCCACCACACATGGCGGTTAACCCCTTTAAACTTCACCTGTGTTCCGTTTATAAAAATACCTTCCCCCTTTCGTATCTCAATGGTACGAAAGCCAAAGCGATCCTGCATTTCATGCACGGCTTTACCCGCCTGCACCAAAGAAAATTTCACCTTATACAGGTTGGGTGTTTCACTTGTCCAGGTTTTTACACCCGCTACCTTTGTTTGCAATAACATGACGGAATCTCCGGGCTTCATATTTTGCTGCACAACGGCAACCGGCTTGCCTGCGAGGTCGGTTATTTCAGCTTTTACTATTGAAGCCACATTCAACGGTTTGGTAAATACTTTTACAGCAAACCCACCATCGGCTTTTGCATCAATGGAAGTGTTTACAATATGCTGAACAGGCAGGGTTTCAAGGTACACAGGCCGGAATATCCCTCCAAAAATCCAGTAATCAGCCAGGCGCTCCGCATTGTTCACGCTTTCATCGGCGCTCATCTTGCTCACGGTTACTTCAAGCGTATTCTTTCCTCCATACACCAGCTTATCCGAAATATCGTAGCGGAAACGATAGAATGAACCCTGGTGTACCGCGCCTGCAAGCTTTCCGTTGATCTTCACTTCAGTGTCCGTCATCGAACCCTCAAACACAATGTTCACCTGCCTGCCCTTCCATGCCGAAGGAATATTGAAGCTGTATTTGTACATCCCCTTTTCATCGGCAAAGTGGAAGTTTTTTCCGTAAGTAACATAGTCCCGACCATAGTTGTAAGCGCCATAACCCTGCTGTTCCCAATGGGAGGGCACTTGTATCTTTCCCCACTTGCCACTGTTCATGCCCGCAGTGCAAAAGAAATCCCAGGTTACCGTATGCTCGTTATCAGTTCCCGACAGATAGGTAATCTCCGTTTTTTGCCCCAGCACATTCATAACAAACAAGGTGGCCAAAAGCAATCCTGCCAACCGCATCTTCACATTCAGTATATTCATTATTCGTATTTTCAATTATTTAAGCTTGTAGTCGAAGCAATGTCTCCCGCAGGGGACATTGCGTTACCTTTTTACCTTTAGTCTTAGCAATGTCTCCCGCAGGGGACATTGCGGTTACTGCTTTTTAAGCTTCATTGGCGTTATGGTAACCGGCCCCATCAATCCCGATGCCCTTGGCAACCATTTAGCAGGAGTGAATAATCCATCCGCGCCACGGTTCTCCGCCAGCCTCGAAGGGAAATTGGTATTGTAAAATTTCTTCCAGTTGGCGCCGCTCTTATCCACTTCAATAATGCGGTTGGCCATGCTGTTACTTACTTCAACCCGCAGCGTGTTTGTTCCCTTTAATTTTGAAGACGGAACAATCACAGAATAAACAGGCCCTACCAGTGTTGCAACTTTTTCACCATTTATAATTACATCACAACTTTCGCCCACCGTGCCAAGGTCGAGTTGTAAAAAGTCATACTTGCCACCCGGCTTATTAAACGTGGTGGAATAGGATGCTGTTCCTGAAAAATAGGCATATCCATTCCCCTCCCATTCCGTCCAGGAAGTCAGCTTGAAAATTTCCTTAGGTGCCGGCAAAACAGAGCCGCCCTCTTCAAACACAACCTTCCAGCTACTATTATGGACAATGGTTTTTCCCAAAGCCTCATACACAGGGAAAAGCGGGCTATCCGGCAGCTTGTCGCCGGTTTGTATAATGATTGATTCGCCGGCAGGCAATTGTACCAATACTTCCAGTGAACCATCAACATGCTTGCGGGTAGTGGCCTTGCCCGAAACACCATTCATGGGATTGAACAAGGCAGCCTGTGCATCCTTAACCCCAAGTTTCAGGTATTCGCTTTTTGATTCTTTGGTTGGATTGCTGATAAAGTAAACATGCCCGCCCTCGTATGCCCGCCTGATAAACTGCATCCCTGTTTTGGTTAGCGTTTCAGTACGTACCCCGGCAACTTGCAATAGCTCCGATGCTTCATTGGCCATATACACCGAACCTTTACCGAGTGTAGCCATCTGCACATTTCCTTTTGCGGTAAATTTCAATTTTGAAAGCAGGTCTTTCAATTGGGCAAGCCCTTCATCGTGGCCGGCATAACCCGGAACATCCTTCGGCAGGTTTTTATACACCATCAGCTTAGCACCACCTTCCACAAGTTTCAAAATATGCTGCAATGTGGCGATGGGGATGAATTTATTAGCAGGCAACAACAAATGACTGAATTGAACACCGCCCGTCAGCAAGGCGCCCCCGTTGGTTTGCACCTGCTTAAGTTGATTGTCCGAAATAAAATCGAAGGCATATCCGTTCTCAAGCATCCAACTGCTGATCTCATTAAATCCTGTGTTCAAAAACTCAGGGCGCATGGCATCGTAATGCTTCAGCAAATCGCGGCCGCGCTCCATTTGCGCATCCACATAAGGGTAATAGATCAGCACATCATTGTCTGTTTTACCTGCCTGTAAAAAAGACTGGCAACGCTCTACATATTTATTGATGGCAGGGAACTGTTTCCAAAATGGATTGTTGGGGTGAAAATGCACCGCAGCATAAAACAACCAACCCGGCCAGGGATCGTTGGCAGGTGAATAGTTGGTGCCATGATAAACGATATGGTTCACACCACCCACAAAATACCGGTCCATGCTGTGCTTTACATCAGCGAGGGTAGAAACAAAATGTTCTCCCAACCAGGTAGCGGCTTCAGCAGAAGCCAGCGGCTTACCTGTAACATGCGCGGCGGAAGTGGCAAACTTGAACCGCAGAATATCTTCACCTTCTGTTTCAGGAATATCCACCGCAGCATACATATCCATGGTGTTACCGGGCGAACCATGGCTTTGGTTGCGCACCATGGCTTTATGGGTTTTGGCCCAATCTGCCCAGGGAATGGTAAACTTTTCGAGCAACAATTCATTGATGGTTTCACGGTAATCATACAACACGCGGTCATTCATTTCAGCGCTTGCTTTTCCAAACAGTGCCGGCAAATGGGCCTGTAAATCATAGCCCCGCCGCATTTTAAACTCCTTTAAAAAATCAGGGGTCCAGTTGCTTTGTCCCCTTGCATCGTCCACTTCGTAACTGTCGTTAAAGAAACTTCGGAGGCTGCTGATATCTTTTCCTGCAAAGGCTTTATCAAATTTTGTGAAATAATCATCAATGGCCTTTTTACTGAAATGGTCTATCACATTGCCCTCGCCACCCGGGGCAGCACGCTCCACCAATTTGCCATGCCACCCGAGGAACAGGGCATACACTTCGCCATCCTCAGGTGCAGTTAAATCCAATGTTCCATCGGGTTGTACATATTGGGTTATATCATGCCCGGCTCCACCCGATGCAGGATAGGCCATTACCGAAATCAGGGGAAGCGGTTTCGCAAATTTCACCTGGTCAAGCGCAAGCGCCTGCAGGTTACCATTGCTTTCATAAGGGTCCTTCAATCCGGCAGAATCAATTTTTCCGGCATGGGTACCCCTTATCATGGGTTGCTGAACCATTGCAATTTTTTCGGTAATTTTTTCACCTTTTTTCACCTGCCAGCTTTTGTACACTACCTGCTTGCAGGCATTATCATAGGTTACCCACGGCCCGCCAAAAGGCCAGCCTGTGCCGGTAGCCATATCTACGCCCATACCTAATGCGCCTGCTTCCTTCAATGTATGCTGCAGCATATCCATCCATTTGGGCGAAAGAAAATCAATGAACTGGCTTTCAGCACCCTTAACCCCATAAATAGGTGTGATCTCTACGCCGCCAAGTCCTGCACCGTTGTACAGCTTCAGCAAACGCGTAAGCTCTTCCTTATTCACGGCGCTGCCTTCCCACCACCATCTTGTCCAGGGTTTGGTTTCCTGTTTGCTTTCAGGCCATTTCAATTGTGCTTCAACCTTTCCTGTATTCAACCACAGGCAAGCGCCTAACACAATTCCATATTTCATCCATGTAGCTTTCATCATTGCTTATTTTTTAAATGGCTCAATTTCCACTGCGTAAATATTGGTTTCACCTTCAAAATTGGCACGGAATATCACCCATTTTTCATCGGGGCTAAAATGCACATTGGGCTCCAGGCTGTATTTGTGGTTTTTCATATTCACCAGTTTTTCCGATTCAAAGCGGTCGCCTTTGGGTCTGAACAGGTAAATCCACATGCCATCGGGGGCTTTTGCCACCTGGCCGGGGTCGCCACCATCGCCGCAAAACAGGCTGTTGTTGCGGTTGCTGTTGAAATGAATGCTCCATTCATTGCGTTCGAGTGCATATTTTGTTTTTTTGCCTGTTTCGAGGTGATGGCCTTCTACAAAAAAACTAACGCCGCGGGGTTGCTGCAGATCGTACCAGATGATTTTTCCATCGGCGCTGCTCCATTCATGCCCGGCAATCTCCATGTCCATAATGCGCTTATGGATCTGCGTAATCTGCTTCGTTTGTACATCAATGGTCCAAATACGGTTTACCTTATGCCAGGGGCCTTCATGGCAAAACATGAGCAGGTTGGGGTCCGCTGCCGAAAACTGAACATGGTTGAGCCAGGCGCTGTCGGTATGCAGCTTATTGAGCTGTTTTGCTTTCAGGTCAACGGCAAACAGGGTTCGGGGCAGTTTGGCCTCGTAAATAATGTTGAAGTAACTCGACTTGTTCGGGAATTTTTTAAAAAGTTCCTTTTCTTCATCGCTGCTTTTTACCCCGCCCAGCAAAGTGCCATCGGCATTTACGCAGGTAGCCGTAGCTTTAAAACCCTCGGGAAAAACAAATACCAGCTCCCTCTTTTTGGATTGGATATTCACTGAGAAAACGCTGTCTTTTACCTGGAAAAATAACCGGCCGGTGGCGGCACAAACCATTTCGCCATTCATGGGAGAATGTTCATATGTGAGTTGCTCGGGCTTCAATGTGGTGAGCTCAAGCGCAAAAAGCTGTTTGCCCCTTGCGCTGATATTGGAGGTTTCCTGCTTAGCCGCTTTTTCCGCATCGGATTGCGGGGCGGTGTTGTAATACACCATTTTATTGCCTGAAAAGGGGTTGTTATGAAAATAGAAACTATAACTGGCACCCCCCTGCCGGGTTAATTTCACCACCCTGTGCCGGGTATCCTTGTCAATCCATTCGTTGGGCATGGCTTTTCCCCCGGTTTCCAGTACCTCCTGCGCAACGAGCTGATAAATCTGGCCAAATACCATCAGGGCAATACAACAAATCGCTTTCATGTGTTCATTTTTTAGTGCGCTGGCTAAAGCCAGCTATTTTTAATTGTCACACTTGTCCCGCCTTTGCGGGGTGGAATCCCCAATGATCATTTGTACTCTGATGTGAAACAGTTAGTGGGGATTTCATATATGCTAATTTTTTAGTTTCCATCAGGTTTGGTTTTTGCAGTAACGGGGCTCAGTGGCCAGTACCATTTGGTAAAATCATCAGGTTTTGAAGGTGAATAAACAGGTACATCCTTTTTCAGGTAGCCGGCCAGTGGCAAATTGATGTCGCGCATTCCCTGTACAATACATTTGGCGATCTGCATAGCGCCGTAGGGGTTAAAATGCGTGTTATCCATCAAGGCCTTTTCCTGCCCGGGAAAAGTATTGGCCGGGTAGATCACGAAACCTTTTTCGGACTCCTTTGGCCCCCAGGCTTCATACAAGGTTGCACTCATGTTGTTCAGATCAATCAGCGGCACTTTTTCATCCGCAGCCACTTTACGCATGGCAGCCGGGTAATCGCCAAGCGTATTCACTACCTTGCCAGTACTGTCAAAATTGCGGCGGTGCATGGAGGTAACGAGCACCGGGTTGCCGCCCTTCTTCCTGCATTCGCCTATATAATATTTCAGGCTTTCGGTGTAGCTTGTCCAGGGGCCAATGCCTTCACCCTTTTGTTTCATATCGTTATGCGCAAACTCAATAAAAAGATAATCGCCGGGTTGCATCAGGCTCAATATTTTATCCAACCTACGGGCCGACTTAAAACTATTCAGCGCTTCGCCCGACTCCGCATAATTGGCAACAGCCACTTTACCTGGCTGAAAAAACTGCGGAACCATTTGCCCCCATGCCGCATAAGGTTCTTCTGCCTGATCCACTACTGTTGAATTACCCGCTAAAAAGAGGGTGGTAATGGTTCCGACCGGTGTAATCTCCAATGCACAAATCTTTGGTGCAGCGCCATTGAACTCAAGCGTGAGCTTGTTGTCCCAATGCCGATATCTGTGTTCACGCGGTTTTAACCGAACACCGGGCTCTTTTCCAGAGATCAGCGAGTCATGCACATGCACGGTAAACATTTGTTCAGAAAACTTGCCTTTGTCCGTTTGGATTAAAGGAAGCATCGCCCTGCGGCATTCAGCCCTGACAACTGTTTCTGAAGTTCCTTCAGCATCACCCGTAATGAGTTTTACGTTATAGTTTCCCTCGGGCAGTTTTACAGAAAAGAAAAAAGGGTTTTCGGAAGTGATAAAATCATTGGTTAAAGCATTCTTTCCCTTGCAGGAGATAACAGTAACCGAAGCGCCGGGTTCAAAACCGAAGCCCTTTGCATCGCTGTATTCATCAGAGGGCAGTACGGCTGTATAGCCATTTTCCAACGCACCATTGCCAAAATCGAAACGGAAATTTTGCGCCTGAACATTCAGCGCGGTATTGCCCAAAAGAAGCAAAATTAAAATTTGTCTGAAAAATTTTTTCAATGGTAAAACTATTAAACGAAATGGCTGATTTTCACCCATTTGTATCTGTAAAAAATATGTAGTTGATAATCGCAAGCTAATCGCTTTGCAAAGTACTGTAATTAAAGGGTGTACCATCCTGAAGCATCCTGCGGGGAATGAATATAAGTGGCGGCCTAAGTTATAATTCAATGGTAACCTTTTTGCAAAACGCTTTGATATACTCAATCAACCGTATAAATTTGTTATTCGTGAAGAAAGTAGTTCATAATTATTGAAATAAATAAAAAAGAGTTCTGCTTTTAGGCGAAAAGACATACTGGATTCTGGTCTTTTCTGCTAAAGCGATTATTAGTTAGAACTTTAATCAAAATTCAAATATTCCTAAATATGATTGTAAATCAAGCCATTATAACTGACATTAAGAGTATTATTCTACAGTCACAAGATAATGCGATCAGGGCGGTTGATCACCAACGAACCCTTATGTATTGGCATATTGGTAAACGGATTTTTGAAGAAGAACAGGAAGGAAAAGACCGGGCAGATTATGGTAAATTCCTTACTGTTTTTTTAGCAAATGCATTAGAGCCTGAATTTGGGAGTGGGTTTTCTAAAAGACAAATCGAACTTATTCGGCAATTTTACCGCTCCTTTCCAATTGCGAATACAGTGTATTCGCAATTGAGTTGGAGCCAATACAAACTACTAATCAGGCTAGATACTAATGACCAAAGAGAATTTTACATAGCCGAAACCAAGAAAAATAACTGGACAGTACGGCAATTAGAAAGACAGATATACAGCAATTTGTATGAGCGTCTTTTGATGAGTAACGACAGGGAAAGCGTACTGGCAGTCGCCAGAAGTGAAAAAATCCCTTCTGACGCCAAAGAGATCATCAAGGATCCAATGTTTTTAGAGTTTTTAGGGCTAAAAAGAGAATCCTCCTACTACGAAAGTGATTTAGAAAATGCCATCATCACTCATCTACAGGAGTTTTTGCTGGAACTGGGTAACGGATTTTCATTTGTCGCAAGGCAGAAACGAATACATATTGATGGAGATGATTTTTCAGTGGATCTGGTATTTTATAATCGGCTGCTACAGTGTTTTGTAATCATAGAAATTAAGACCAATAAATTAACCCATCAGGATATTGGGCAATTGCAGATGTACGTTAATTACTATGATCGTATGGAGAAACTATCGCATGAAAATCAAACCATTGGAATATTGCTTTGCGCCAGTAAAAATGATGCCGTAGTAAAATTCACCTTGCCTGAAGGGCAAAAGCACATAATTGCTAGTCACTACAAATTGTATTTGCCTACGGAGCAACAATTAATAGATGAAATGCATAAAGAATTGGACAATTTTGTAGTTAAGGAAAAAACATCCCCCTCCCAATAAGGTAACATATTTACCTCTGTTGGTGTTCCTGCCAATTCATTTTCGGGGGATTCGTGTTCTGACTTTAGAATATTTACAGGCCTACCAAATTATTGGTAATAGTTCAAAAGTGTAACAATGTTCTCAGAATTGCCATATATAGGAACAACTACCTTCTTGCGGCCAAGCCCTTTTGCTGTTCCAACAAGGCCGCCAATAGCAAGTCCGGCACCGGAGCCTTTAGCAAACTCTGATACACTTGCATCGGAACCCCCAACTGCTTCGCCCCCTATTGATGCACCGGACAGGGCACCGGCAACTGTTGATTGAGCTGTCTTTTTCTTTGCCCTTAATACTGCTGCCTGTATGTATTCTACCTCTATTTTATAATAATTTCCCTGTTGCCGGATATAGTAAACCGATAATTTAACAGGACTGTTTAACTCACGGGCGTCCAGTAAAATGTAATCGAGGGTTATTTGCAATACACGACCATTTATGGTTGACCCATCACGGGTAATAATTGCAATATCGGTTGGGCTGCTTTTCTTAGCCACGTAGGTTGAATCCTGGGCAATGGAGGAGGCCGCTTCTAAAAAAAGAATAAATGTTAAGGCGAATTTGATGGGCATATCCATATATTTATGAAAATAAAAATAATGTATGGACGGCAAAATTCAAAGCACACTGAAATAATTCACAAATTATTTCAATAAGAGTAGATACGGCGAGCCAATTTTGCCTGGGTTGAAAAGAATTGGGCTTCAAGGCGCTCACCACAACTTCAGGAATTCATTTTGCCACCCCAATCACATATTTTTTACCCGAAATTGTTGAAAAAGTAATTTCAAATTCACCACTTTCGCCTTCTACCTTGTTTGAAAAAAACTTAGCGCCTTTTACAATCAGGGGCATATTTGTTCGCAGCACACATACATTCCCCGAACGGGAAAGGATTTCCATACCGGAAAGTATGCCATCCTTCCATTTCATATCCACTACAAAATTTCCGCGGGCCACCATACCTTTTACCGAACCCTGTTTCCACGCAGCAGGCAATGCCGGCAGGGGCTGCATAAACCCAAAATGGCTTTGCAGCAGCATTTCCCCTACTCCCGAAGTACCCCCGAAGTTTCCATCGATCTGGAAAGGCGGATGTGTATCAAACAGGTTGTTCATGGTGGAGCCTTTCAATAATTCCTGGTACATTTTATAGGCATGGTCTCCATCAAGCAGCCTTGCCCAGAAGTTGATCTTCCAGGCCTTACTCCAACCGGTACCACCATCTCCACGCACTTCCAACGTTTTGCGGCTTGCGGCAGCAAATGTTTTATCAATCAAAGGCGAAACCTGGCGACCGGGATGCAGCGCAAATAACTGCGAAACATGCCTGTGCTGCGGGTCTTCGTCCTCCCAATCTCCATACCATTCTACGAGGTTTCCCTTTTTGCCTATCTTCAACGGGCTCAGCTTCGCACGCTTTTCTTTAAGCAGGGCAGCAAAGTTTTTATCAATGTTCAATATTTCTGAAGCCTCTATTACATTGGTAAAAAGATCCCAGATGATCTCCATATCCATGGCCGAAGCAATGGTAACGGTTCCTTTAAACCCGGCAGGATGGAGATAGACATTTTCGGGTGAGGTAGAAGGCGCTGTCACCAGCATCCCATCCTTTTCCACCAGCCAATCGAGGCAAAATTCAGCCGCACCTTTCATCAACGGGTAAGCCGTATCGGCCAGGTATTGCTTATTGCCTGTAAAACGATAATGTTCATATAGGTGCTGGCTTAACCAGGGGCTTCCCAGCGACCAGTTGGCCCATTTTGGATCACCGATTCCATCACCGGCAGGATGCGTCATCGCCCAGATATCACTGTTGTGGTGAACGGCCCAACCCCTTGCCCGGTAATAATTGTTGGCCGTATGCTTACCATTTACTGCGAGGTTTTGTATCTGGTGAATCAGGGGTTCAGTAAGATCGCCAAGATTGGTCATTTCGGCAGGCCAGTAATTCATCTGCAGGTTGATGTTGGTGGTATAATTGCTGCGCCATGATGGCCGTATCTGCTGGCACCAGATGCCCTGCAAATTAGCCGCAATACCACCCGGGCGTGAACTGCTAATGAGCAGGTAGCGACCAAACTGAAAATACATTTCCTCCAATGAGGCGTCGGCACCGCCTTCTTTATAAGCCCTCAGCCTTTCATCGGTTGGCAGGTTTGGCGGAGGCTCGTTGGTTATTGAAAAAACAAGCCTGTTGAAATACTGCAAGTAATCTCTCTGATGATCGGTAAGAAGTTGTGTATAGTTTTTCTTTAATGCATCAGCAAGATATTTCTTTGCCAGTGCTGCTTCATTCTTTCCATCCTTATCAGGACATGTGGAAAAGCCATTGTAGCTTGTTGCACCAGAAACATACAAGACCACTTCTGTTGCATTGGAAATAACAAGTGAGGTATCTGTCGGTTGAATAGTACCATCCTTTAGCACAGGCCTGATCCTGAATTGAAAACGCATGCCATTGCACTGCATGCTGTCTGAGTAAATCACGGGTTTTACATTCCTTCTTTCATCACTAAAAATGCGGGCTTTCCCACTCAGTACCAGTTCATTTTTTTGATCAATCGAAAGTTTATAGGCCAGTTCATGCCGGGCGCCAAGCGTAAAATTCAACGCGCCGGGCTTACTTGCTTTTAACTGAATAATAATCACCTGGTCGGGTGCAGAAGAAAAAACAGTTCGCGTAAATATAACACCGCCTGCTGTAAAACGTGTGGTAGCTGTTGCATGGCTGATGTTCAGGTCGCGATAATAATCCGTTGGTTCCCCCGCAAATTGCTGGTCAATCATCACATCTCCAAGTGGCTGATAAGCATCGCTGTTTGGGCCCTGCATTTTGCGCAACGAGCGCACTGCGTCACCAATGCTATCCTTAAATAAAGATTCCCTTACACCCGCAAGATACTTGTACGCTTCGGGGTTTGGATTCAGGTCTTTTGGCCCGCCTGTCCAAAGGGTTTCTTCGTTCAGTTGAATCAGTTCTTTTGCCGGATTGCCAAAGATCATGCCCCCTAATCGACCATTCCCTACGGGCAATGCTTCATTCCAGTCGGCAGCAGGTTTTTTATACCAAAGTATGTATTCTTTTTGCTGGGCAAACACGGGTAAATACAGTGACAACATAATCAACAAGCCAGCAGTATGTCGTAAAATACGCATCGTTCAAATAAATTATCCATGGGATAAAAGGATTACCCATGAATGTAAAAAATACAATACGAATGATTTTGGATACAAGCAAATCCTGAGGCAAAGTAATCCATAATTATGGGCGTCCATCCTGAAGCATCCTGAAATACAATTGCCTCAAAGGAAGGGGATTCCGCTCCATAAAGTGGTTTCATTCATTTAGGGTCAATTCATTTTACTTTATCAAGTTTTACAACCGCACCTCCATAGAGGTTCATAATTAGTTTTAAAGCAGAATTTTGCACGATTTTCCGTTTGGTATTGATTATGCTGTTTTGCTTTGCCGGATCGTCCGTCAGAAAATTTGCCGTATAGTTTCCTTTCAGAAAATCTAATGTAAGATCAACCGTTACGCTTTCATTCGTTCCGTTCATGCAAGCTAAAAACCAGCTATCGCCCTTCCTGCGGGCAAATACCGCTAACGCTCCAATTTTACTTTGAGGCAGCACAATAGTTTCATCCCACACTGCAGGAATGCTCCTGATCATGTCGAGGGCGGGATTATCCAGTATACTTTGAGGATCGGCGCCAACACATAAAAATGGAGAAGTAAAAATGATCATACCGGCCACATGATGCGCCCAGCTAACTTCCCCCATACGGTTACCAAAGTGGATGGGTGTATAATCTGCATGTCCTGCCAGGTATCGGGTGAATGGAAGTATGGTATTGTTTTGAGCCCAGGGCGGCCTGTTTTCAAGCCCTCTGACAGCTTCCCTTGTCATTTCGTTGGGCCAGGTCCTTGTTTCGCCCGTTGGTTTATTGGAGCCATGAAAATTAATCATTAACTTATAATCGGCAGCATCCTTTAAGGCAGCCTGGTAAAATTGAATGATCTCCTGGGATTCGCTATCAAAAAAATCAATCTTTAATCCCGCAATACCCAACTCTTTACATTTTTTAAAAAACATTCTGCGTTGCTCCGTGTCTTTAATGCCTGGTATTCCCTTTCTGTCGGGATAGGCTTTCCATACCCATATCCTTACACCTTTTTTTGCAGAATAGTCAACCAGTTCTTTCATCATATCCCAATGATCACGATGATTAATGCTGTCTTTCCAATAGCCCCATCCTTCGTCCACCAGGTTATACTCAAACCCTAATTGGGCGGCAAGATCAGAAAAGGTTTTCATGTTTTCCAATGTTACCGACCTTGTATTGGCAAGCCAGCTCCATACACTCCTACCCGGTTTTATCCAATCCGTTTGATAACCACCAGGAAAAATTGCAGTATCAAAAGCGGGTGATACATTAGCAATAATATCTGAATTTACAAGGCCATTCAAATTGCCGGAAACCTGGATAATTCTCCAGGGTGTTTCAATGATGCCGTACTTTTTTGCCGGCCCTGAAAGATTTGCCTGAAGTGTTTTGGATTCATTCACAATAAGCGACATCCCCGAAAAATCAACCAATCCGCCCTCGGAAATGGCAGCATAGCCCAACCCGTCCACAAGTTGCAGCGTAACCGGGGGGCCCATTAATTCACCATTTTTAATCGTATCAATCAACATACTGCTATAACGGCCTTCATAATATTTTATATTGGGCTGCGACCATACAATGACGCCTGAAGGAATAGAAAATGAAGTAAGGTCCTTATCAATGATTGACTTCCCTTTTTGCTGAATAACGTACCTGAAAGCTACACCATCATTATACATTCTTAACTCTATTGCAAAAGGTATCGAACCCTGTATGGATATCTTTGAATACACATAATGGTTCTTTGCCACACTATGGTTTCCCCTATAGGGATAGTCTTGCCGCACTTCTGCGCTTTCAATAATGCCTATGGTTGAATTGGCTGCAATGGATTGGCCATTCACCACCAAATCCATTTGCGAAGTATCCACTATAGTTTTTGAAAAAAATTCAACCGTATAACAGAGCCGATTGTTTGCAATAAACATTCTGCATAACACATTCCGGTCGGGGCTAAAAAAATCAAATGATTTGGGCGCCGCTATTCCTTCAGCGCAAAACAATAACAGCAGGGATATAATATTGCAGGCTTTCATCGTAGCATCAATGGTTAATACAAAGGGTAATCCTTAAAAGAAAAAAACAATTATTTCAGTGTTTTATAATATTCTGCCATAACAAACCATGCTTTCTTTTTATGGCCTTTGTCCGAAAGCAAACCTTTCCTGTTCCACATGCCATGCGCGCCGTCCTGGTATTTGGGATGAAGCCTTTTTGGTGAGCGAAAATCAATCAGCAGCCAGGGGCAGGTCCCTTTCAAAAACGGGATGGTCTTCAGCATGGACAACTGGTCCCTGTATATTTGTTCCTGGAACTCTTCTGTCCACAAACTTGCCGTATCTTTTGACCCATGATTACCAAATAAAGCTTCACCGCCAAACTCCGACATGATAAGCGGTTTATTGAAACCAGATTTCCAGGTCATCTGTTCAGGCTTATCGGGCCAGGCCCTGTACCAGCCGAGGTACTCGTTCACTGATAACACATCCAGGTACTTACTCAATGTATCGCTTATAGTAATTGTGTTTCCTGCATAGTCCACGCGGTCGAAAGCAGAAGCAATCAGCCGCGTTTTATCCAGGCTCTTCGCATAATCGATCATTTTAATGATAGATGCATTGCGCGCGGCGCCAGGGGCCGTTTCATTGCTCATGCTCCATATAATAATTCCACACCTGTTTTTATCGCGTGAGATCATTTCATTCAACAGTGCATGCATCCTGTTTTGTGTCCTTTCATTGCCAAACTCAATACCCTGGTACACGGGTATTTCCTCCCAAAGCATGATACCCATTTTTTCAGCAAGCCGTACAATGTACTCGTTTTGCGGGTAATGAGCGAGCCGTACAAAATTGCAACCCAGGTCTTTGGCCCATGTAAGCAGTTGAAGTGCATCAGCTTCCGAATAAGCCCTCCCCATCCGCTGCGGAATTTCTTCATGAAAATTCACCCCTTTTAAAAAAACGGATTTTCCATTCAGTAAAATGTCCGTTCCCTTAACCTCAATGCTCCTGAATCCAATATTTTCTTTTATGGAATCGGTTGGAATCCTGATAGCAACGTTATACAAGCGTGGATTATCCGGCGACCACTGCTGCCCCTTAAAATCAAACCCTATCCGGGCAAAGCCTGAGGTATCCGTTTTCGCCTTAACAACTGTGCCTGTTTCCATTAAGGTAAGCGTAACTTCCTGTTGCTTTAGCTGTCCATCCAATTGTATCCAGCCTTCAACACGGTTAGCGCTACCCTTTTTCAACTGTACAAAATAATCTTTTATAAAGGTGGCAGGTGTTTCCACCAAACGCACATCACGGGTAATGCCCCCGTAGTTGAACCAATCGTATCCAAGCGAGGGAATACCATCCTTTTGCCGCTGATTATTTACACGAACGATGACTGAATTTTCGCCTTCCTTTACCAGCGAAGAAATATCCAAATGGAAAGGCGTAAAGCCTCCTTCATGCGAACCAGCCTTTACGCTATTGATAAATACGTCGCACATGTAATTCACGCCATCAAAACAAATAAAGAGGCGTTTGCCATCCTGCTTATTGTATGGAAATTTCTTTTTATACCAAACAGTGCTTTCGTAAAAGGCAAGGTCGGGTACCTGCGAGTTGAAATCACCCGGAACATCAAGCACGGTTCCTCCTTCAAAATCATACTCAAAGAAATCTGTTTTGCCCTGCGGCTTCTTATCCTTCCAGATGGCAGTCCAATTGCCAATGCCAATATCCATAGGATCAATAATGCATTGCCACTTGCCGTTCAGGTCTATGGTTTTTCGACCCGGCACATTTGCCAACAAAAATATATCGGGGTATGGCTGAATGGTTTGTCCTTTTTCATCCGCCCGATTCGTTATCCCCTGTGCTTGCACACCAGCCAAAGGCAAAAAAAATAAACCCCAAAAAATCGCTTTAAACCTTGCATTTCTCATAGGTATTTTTACATTTAGGAGACTCCTTTCTATCTGCTATTCCGCATACACTTCAGCAAGCTGATGGCTAAGATATTTAAAAGATAACGGCATATCATTTTTTGGATTTCCGCTACTGCCTTCAATGAATATATAGCCCTTATAGTTGGCTTTTCGCAAAGCCCGTAAATACGGTTTAAAATCATCGCCCATTACACCCGGAAAGGAACGCTTTTGTTTTTCTGCAATTTCGCAATACACCAATACATCGGCAGCATCAACAATACTTTGCGGCGCTTCACCCTCCCGCATCATGTGAAAGATATCCGCATTCAATTTAAAGTTTGGATGATTTACTGCTCTTACAACGTCTGCTGCAGCTTTTAGTGTGATGATAAAATTTGTTTCTGCGGCTTCCAGGCTTTCGAGGGCTATCATTATTCCATACTTACCTGCAACCAATGCCAGCTTACGGCATAGCAAAGTAAACTCTGCCTGTGCTTTTTGTGTATCATACCCATCCGGAAGTCGCCTTGCACCACCGCTTCCCAAAACAATAAATCGTATCCCCGCTCTTTTTGCCCTTGAAAAAACAGTATCCGCATAACCTAACACGCGGTGCTCATCCACATCAGGCCCTGCAATTTTAAGGCTGCCCGGAAAAAATATATTACACAGAAATACTTTGCATTTTGCTTTTTTAATTTTTGCCAGGTTTGCCTGAAACTGTTCTTCGGTTAAAGATGGAGATAACATTCTTCCTACTGATTCACCCAGCATACGAAAGCCTGATGCATACACAAGACTATCCTGCTCCAATGGAGCTACAATGCC
>CAYUGH010000042.1:23574-35739 GCA_964444195.1 uncultured Chitinophagaceae bacterium | reverse complement strand
GCCTGAAGCCGGAAGTCCTGTTCTTTAAATTGCAATCTCATTAGCGCCAAAATTTTTCTTGTTGCCAATTAGCCGGAAAGCCCATTTCTTTTTCCTGGGCTAAAGGGCATATATTCATTAAGTTCCTTAGTTTTTCTTTGAATGAGTGATTCGGACTAATAATATCCAGCAGGTATTTTATGCAGCATAATGATGCATACACTTTATAGGGGTATAGATTTTTGTTGTGAATAAATGGGTTGGCGGTATGGTTTGGCAATTTTATATGTGCCGTTAGTCGCCTGTTCCACAATCTGCTATGGTGTGCGCAAATGTTTCGAATGTTGCTAAATGAGTGCATCCAGCTTTCCAACACGCCTATATCATACAGGCCATAGTATTCAGTGATGGCCTTCTTTTCGGGGCCTTTTTTAAGGTTTCTGAATATCAACGACAATAAACCAAAGCTACTCACTTCCAAACTCATCCAGCAAGGCGGCTCTACCGGGTGAGAATATTTGGTTTTATAATGTTCAATAAAGGTTTCGACGCTGCGGCCTACTTCCTGGTGAAGTCTTGTATAGTCTTTGGCAAACTGAACCGAGTTACGAAACAAATTACCATCTAAATGCCAATGGCTTCCGTGGTTCATGGCCCAATTGTATATTACCTGTGTACGCATCGAAATCTCTATCTTTTCAATGGCATCCAATACCAGTAGCCTGAACTGCCTGTCGAATACATACAGGTTAATTATCTCATCAAAACTTATTTGCCTGGTAAAAGGATGGTTAGGGTCGGCATTATCCTGAAAGGGATAAGTGTATGCCCTAAGGCGGTAAAAGCTGATGTTTGACAGGTAAGATGCTGCTTTTGGTTCATCCGGAATGCTAAGCCCCCTGCTTTTCAATTTGGCTAACTGTTCAGGGATAGAAATCGCTTTCTTATTGTAATTCATTGGGTTATCGGTTGTAAATGTGAAAAAAAGATAACCCTGTAAAAAGCGAAAACCTGCCCGGGTGCGCTGATCTGACGGGAAGCGTGGCAGGTATTATTACAGCAAAATTACGACTCAATTTCATAAAACCAAGTTTTAATTTTGGCCTTCGGTTACACAGTTCTGGAAAAGCGTTGCCGGTTTTTCCAGGTTTTGGTTCACGAGGCCGGGGCTTGCATATCTAATTCATATCAGCCGTTTAGGGTGTGTTTTGCTTATTTGTATCCATAGCGTATTAATAATGCGGGCAGCAATTTGTTAAACAATTGCAGCCAATCAAAAATAGAAAGGAAAGGGGATAGAAAGGAAGCTATTTAAACGCTAATAGGCAATTATAGGGAAGAGTCGGGGGATTTTTTACTTTACAAAATGGTAACCATAGCTCTTTGCGACCGGGTGTTTTTATAAAAAATCACATTTAGCCTGGTACGTAATGGTTTTGGGTGCAGTGCAATCGCCGCCGTGATACGGCGGCAGCGTTCGCCCGGTTATAGCGCCTGGAAGAATATGCCTGATCACTGCTATTTCCCCGGCGCGGTAAAGCTCAGGCAGGAACTTCATTTTTAAAACGCTGTTTACGTAATCGTACAATAAAAACTGCACGCATTCAGCATCGGGTAATTTAGCGCCGCGCCGGTGAATGATGTAACTAATGCGGAAACTATCCTTTTGGTGATCGCCAAACCCCTTGGTAATCCCAAAAACCTTGTGACTATCCCCCTCGCATTTGGCGACATCCGTAAAGGCGAACATGCTTTTGTCAATCTGCATGGTCAGCCTTAGCTCACGCACATTTACCCGCACCCAGGGAAAAAAGCTGATACGGGTGGCCAAAGTGGGGTAGTGCTCCCCCTTATTGATGGTTACTTTCATGGCAGCAAATGTTGGGTTAAAATTACGGCAAAGAATTCAATAAGCTGGAATGTAAGGGGCAGGTAAATCAGGGAATATCTTATCAGTTACAATACCCTAATAATACCCAGATAATGATAAAAACCACTACGGTGCCCAGGCAACCGCCGCCCAGCTTACTGGCGCCATATCCTGCAATGAGGCTTCTAAAAAAGTTGTTCATATGCTGTTTATTTGAACCTTAAAGATCGGTGTCAATCGTTGTGCAATGTTTCATAATGAGGGGAAAAATTTGTATAATTCCTTTTTTAGGCCTTGCTGGCAAGTTCGATGCAAAAAATAGGCCCCTGTTCAAAGCGGGGCCGTACACAAAACAAACTGTGCATGAGAAAACAACATGAAACCAAAAAATCTCATCAACCTATATTAGTTGATGCCGACAGGCCATTTGTAACCTCCCGGAAGGATATTTTTTTTGAAATCATGATTATTTTTTGATTTTCATGCCATGCCCGCCGCCCCAGTTCCATTTTTGGGCTCAACCTGAAGTATTTTGCCCATTGATTTAAAACCGGATTCAAATGGGCGATGACCGGGCTGACCATGACAATCATTTTGGCACGGCTTGTTTTAAGCGCAATAAAACCTAAATATGCCGGACACATAAAAAATTCAGTTTAATATTGTGCTTAAAAAACAACCACCTTGGAAAAAATATACCTCAGCGATTCCGGCCCGAAAGTGTCGCAGGCCGTTTACGGCTTCTGGCGCTGGAGCCACACACCCGAAGCCGATGAAAACACCATGGAACGTATTGTTGGGCTTTGCCTCGAATTGGGCATCAACAGCTTCGACCATGCCGACCATTATGGAAATTTTGAATGTGAAGCAATGTTTGGCCGGGTAATTGGCCGCCACAGCTTTAAGCGGGAAGATATTGTACTGTTTACCAAAAGCGGCCTCTGCATTCCGTTCGAAGGAAAAAATCCATATACCATCCGTCATTCCAATACCTCTGCCAAACATATTACCGCCACCCTCGAGCAGTCGCTACGCAACCTGCGTACGGACTATGTAGATATCTTTTTACTGGATGGGCTTGACCCGATAAGCAACCTCGAGGAAACAGCGGCTGCACTCGAAAAGCTTAAATCATCGGGTAAAATAAAAAACGTGGGGGTAGCCAACTTCACTGTTTTCCAGCACCAATTGCTCACCAGTTTTCTTCGTATACCATTGGTTACCAATCATATAAATCTTAACCTGCTCAATACGCTGGCGCTGGATAATGGGCAGCTTGATTACAGCAAGCAACGCTATATGCGTGCGCTTGTGTCCGAACCTTTGGCAGGGGGCCATATTGAAAAAGGCAACGACCTGCAGGCAAAGCGGGTAAGGGCTGCGCTTGAAAGCCTGACCGAAAAATACAATGCCAATGTAGAAAGTCTTGCGGTTGCATGGATCAACAGGCTTGGCGCCATTCCGCTGATTGGTACGCTGAAAGAAAACCGCATCAGGAATATTGCCGACTCATTCAACATTGAACTGGAACACGAGGATTGGTACCTGCTATACGAAGCTGGTAAAGTGTGGCCTGATTGAATGTACAAGTAGCTTCTTCCCTACAAGGCAAAAACAATGTACTGGTATGGCAGGGTTTTATCATCAGTTTTAAACTGGGAAAAACCCGCCATTTTCAATTCGCGAACCACATCGTCGGCTGATAGTTTCATGCTGGTTGGAGGCCCGATAGGCAAATCCTTTTTATAAAAATCAACAATCGCTACATAACCGTATTGGCGGAGCCCTGACTTTACTTTCCTGAGGTAATTTACCCGGTCCTCAAGGTGGTGGAAGGTGTTCACAATCAGTACAATATCCACTTCCCTTTTTTCGAGCATGGGGTTATCGGCAGGCAGTTTCCTGGTTTGCACCTGCTTTTTATTGATTCCTCTTGCATTACGCACGCTGTCAACATAGGTTAAAAAACGGTCGTCAATATCGGCGGCAATTACGGTGGCGCCCGAGTCAACCAGTTTAAACGTAAAGTACCCGGTGCCGCAGCCCAGGTCCATAACCCTTTTGTTCTTAAGGGGGCGAATAAGTTTGATTACATCCTCGGGCTTTTGCCATGACCACCGGTCGGGGCGCTCCAAAGATTTCACCAGTTCTTCAAACGATTGCTGGTGCATAGAATCGTTGGCATGCTGCTGTGCCCCTCCCGTAAACGCCAGTATTAAAAAAATGCCTGCAAGCAAAAATGCCTTCATATAAAATGTATAATAAAATAAAAGTGGGCTAAGGTACCCTGATTTTTCTTATTCAGGCACCGGATGATTTTCTACGGAAAATAGCAAAATACACTTCGGTCCTGATTTCGAAACCTGCCCTTTTATATACCTGGATCGCGCGCAGATTATCGGTTTTTACATGCAGAAAAGGAATATTGCCGCTGGCAAAAATGTTTTGCGCCGCATGTGAGGTTAAAATAGAAGCAAGCCCCTTTCCAAGATGGTCAGGGTCGGTGCAAATGGCGCTGACTTCCGTAAATCCATCAAGACGCAACCGCTCACCTGCCAATGAAATAAGCATGCCGTTTTCAAAAATCCCATAATAATTTCCCATGTCAATGGTTTTTTCCAAAAAAGGGCCGGGCTTGGTTTTATTGGTGAGTTCAAGCATTTGGGCAACATGCTCATACCCAAGTTTGATGATGTTTACCGCCGGGTTGAGGGATGGATTTAATTGAAAACAACACATTTGGTAAAGCGGGCAGGAGAATATGATCTCAAAATCTTCGGGTATGGTTACCTTCTGCGCAATCATTACGGAAAACGTCCGGTTTGCAGGCAGGTTTTCTGTCAGCATGTTCAAATCCGCTTCATTCCAATGTTCCATTCCCACAAAAGGCGACACATTCGCCGGAAAAAATTTCAGCGAATGGTGGCCCATATTGAAATGCGATTGATGGCTGCTTAAAGCCTGCCAAACCGGATTGTCAGGAGGAGTCATAAGGGTGTAAAGTAAATATTTTCAACATTTAAAATTGCCCATAGCTTCTTGTATTACGTCTTTTCAGCCGGGACGCTTCCTTCGTCAGCGTGACGACTGCTTTATGCCCTTCCTCAATGATTGTGTGCTTCCATAGGGTCTGAGCCCTTTTTAAAAACGAACTCGCTGTGCAGCAAATATGCGCCTGATAAAACAACCACATCGTTTTCTTTTAACCCCGAAACTATTTCAATCCGGTCATTGCTTTCCAAACCGGTTGTAACCATTACACTCCTAAAAGTATTGTGGGCGGTTTTAATCCAAACCGTAGCGCCTTTTCCATCGCGGATTACCGCATCAATAGGTAGTGAAAGCATATTGCGTTTGGGGCTTTTGAGCAACACATAGGCCGGCATTCCGGGCTTGAGTTGCCTGCCGGAATTGGGCAAAGTGATTCTTACCAGGTTTATCCTTGTATCTGAATTGATCTCCGGATTAATGAACTCCATGCGTCCGTTCAGGACTTTGTTGTCTAAATCGGGCAATTGCACGGATGCCATGCTGTTCATATCAATATCGGCAAACTGCGATGCATATACCTGCGCTTCGGCCCACACAGTACTCATGTCTGCCAGTTTCACAACGGGGGCGCCTTCCATTACATAATTTCCTTCATTAATATCCAGTGAGATAAGGGCGCCATTGACGGGACTGAAAAACCGCGTGATCATCGTTGCTTTCCGCGTGGAAGCGAGTTCCTGCACTTGTGCTTCAGTCATGCCCCAAAGCAATAGTTTGTTTTTGGCGCTCTCGGCCAGTTGGTTCATATCTATGGACATGCCGTCGCCAAAGGCGCGCTGCCTGTCCAGCGCCAGCAGGTATTCCTGTTTGGCGTTATTCAGCTCTTCGCTGTACAACTCGTACAAGGGCGCCCCTGCAGGTATATTATCACCTGTGTTTTTAAAGTACAGCTTTTCAATCCTGCCCATGATACGCGCGCTTACTGCGGTTACTTTATTCTGATCGAAATTGAGCGTGGCCGGCAGTACGCGGGTATCGCCCAGGTTACCATTGCGAATGGTATCCGTATGAATATTGCCGAGCTGTACCTGCTGATCGCTCAGTTGCAGCTCATCGCTCCTTTCCCCTTTCTTTTTTCGCACAGGGGTAAGATCCATTTTGCAGATGGGACATGTTCCTGGTTTGAACTCCACCACCTGCGGATCCATGGAGCAGGTGTAATACACATCAGGGTCTGCTGCTACCACAGCTTTTTGCTTACATGACGCCAGGCCCAAAGCGACCAGGAAAATAAAAACTTGCAGGAATGCCCACCTGTACATAGGGTTATTACCAAGAGTTTGCATACTCAATTTTTTACTTTGATGAAGCTTTCGCTATCCATTAAATATTGTGCGTTTACCGCTACAGAATCTGTGGCTGAAATTCCGCCCAGTACCTGAACCTTTTTGTTGTTTTCCATACCGGTTTCAATTTTTTGTGCACGGAATCCATCCGGGGTACGAAGGAAAACAACTTTTTCAAGTCCCAGCGACAATACGGCCTCCGTGGGTAACCAATGGCCATAAGCTGCCGGTCCGAAAATCGTGCCACGCACCTGGCTTCCAATGGGCAGCTTAAGCGCGGCATTGTCGAAATACACCCGCACGGTCAATGTTTTGCTTTCGCCTGCATAAAAAGGTTCTATGAAACTTACAGTTGCCCTGAAATCCTTACCGGGCGCGGTTTCGGGGGCAATGCGCACCCGGTTTCCCGGCGAAACGGAAGCAGCCTTTGCCCCTGGTATATTCAGGATGACCCAGGCGCGGGCAGGATTGAAAACAGAAAAAATGGTTTGACCTTTTTGAAGGTACATCCCTTCGTTCAGGGTAAGCCCTGCAGTGGTTTGCAGCGGGGTATTGTTCATGGAACCTTCAGGCTCTTTCATGGAGGCGCCGTTATTTCCTGCTTCATGTATATGCCCGCTGTAGCCGCTGTAAATTGGCATGGTGTGAACAGCCTTTCCGCCTTGCATCACCTCCCGGATTTGCTTATCCTCCATACCAAGCAGGTGCAGCCTTTCCTTTGCAGCCTCCAGCATGTTGGTATTTTCAGGATCGTTGTTCAGCAAAAAAAGCAGGTTCTGCTGCGCTGTCAGCAATTCGGGGCTGTAGATATCGAGGATATGTTGTCCTTTTGAAATTTTCTGGTAACGGTATTTTACATACAGCTTTTCAATACGTCCTGCCACCCGGGTAGCAATGCTGCCAACCTCCCTCGTATCGTAGGCAATCCGGCCATAAGCTTCTATTTCAAGGCCTTCCTCACCGGCCTCAATGGCTGTAACGGGAATGGAGGAAACCACATACAGGTTGGTGGGTTTCAGCAAGGTTTCCAGTGCAATGCTTTTCGCCGATTCTGCAACGGGTTCAACCTGCACAAGGGCCATGCCGCATGTAGGGCAATGGCCGGGTTTATCACTGAATACGGAATCTTCCGGCATCGGGCAGGTGTACACATCTTTTTTCACCTGGTTGTGGCTTTCCTCTTCCATTTTCACCAGGCTCATGCCGCATTTTGGGCATTTACCCGGTGTATCGCTAAAAACGGAATCTTCCGGCATCGGGCAGGTGTACATTGTTTTTGGAGTTCCGGTGGTCCATTGGGTAAGTTTGTCCTTCAGCGAATTACAACTTTCAAGCAGAACCACTCCCATAACCGGCAAAAGCAGCTTCCAAAAGACTGATTGTATTTTAATTGATCCTTTCATCTTGGGCTTATTTGTTTTTTTCAATCAACCTTTCAATGGTAACCTGCAGCCTAAGCGCCTGGTTCAGCAAATCAAGGAGTTCCATCTGCTTCATATTCAGCGATTCCCAGGCATCGTACAGCATAAACAATTCTTCGGTGTTTTGCTCGTAAGCCAATTGCATGGTTTTATAATTATTTCTTAGTGCGGGAATTATGTTGGTTTCATAGAGTTTCAATTGCTTTTTCTTCAGGTCGAATTCATTCCGCATTCCATAGGCCATGCCACTGTATTCATTTACCAGCATTTCCTTCTGCCATTTCATGGCATCAGCCTTCCATTTCAGGCTTTCGGCATTGGCTTTGTTCATTTTAGATGACCAACCGAACATGGGCAGCTTTACCATACCCATTAAGGTGTACTGCATGGGTTGCCCGCCAAAACCGATCATGTGGTCGTAGCGTACGCCAAACTGTGGTTTAAGGCTGCTGCGCTCAGTTTCCTGTTTCAGGTAAACGAGTTGAATATCATTATCAATGGCTTTCAGGTCGCTACGGCTATTGTAAAATAAGGAACTGTCAAAAACCATCTCTCCGTAATCAGCCAGGTGAAAGAGGGTGTCAATATCTAAAGGAGAAAGAGGGTTCCTGTTCATCAGGCTATTCAGGCGGATGCGATTTTCGCGAATATCGCTTTCGTACATCAATTGCATATTCTGAACCATGCCCAATGCGGCTTTAGCTTTGTAATACGCATTCATTTTTTCGAGACCGTTCCTGTACCTCAGTTCAGCATTTTTGATCATAAAATCAAGGATACGTTCGTTCTCGAGCAGCACAGCCTGGCGCTTCTTCAGTATAATCCAATCATAGTACAGCAACTTGGCATCACTTACCAATTCGTTCAGGCTCGCGCCTTTTTTTTGAAGCTCGCTCATACTCATGGCCTTCATGTAGGCTTCTTCTGCATTCAGTTTTCTTTTGTTGGGAATCATCTGCTCAACGGAAAACATTACTGAGCCCATGCCTGGCATTTCACCATCTTTCTTCCACAAGGAAGTGTTGTAAGGCGTCATAAACTGGCCTGCGCCAACCTGCGGCGCCATCCAGCTTCGCGCACCCTTGGCGGCCTCATCCATGGAGCGGATCTCGTTGTCGTACATTTTCATTACAGGATGCGCCATGCAGATACTATCCAGTATGGCCTCCAGTTTCATGGTTTGCCCAAATGCCGCATTTGCCAGCAGCAAGGCGCACAGCGTTATGCAAAATTTATTCTGTAACATCTATCAGTTCAATTTTTCCTTTACGTTTCAGTTCGCGCTCTTTGATCATTTCGAAGATCACAGGCGTAATAAGCAAAACATAAATGGTGGATGAAATAGTGCCGCCAATAAGCGGAATGGTGATGGGGCGCATGATATCGCTGCCTGCGCCTGTTGCCCATAAAATGGGGATCAGGCCAAACAGCCCGACCGATACGGTCATCAGCTTGGGGCGCAGTCTTTTGGCTGCTCCTTCAATTACATATTCACGGATGATGGCATTGGTTAGCGTGGCTTTGTTATTACCGTACTTTGCCACCATGTTCTGCATAGCTTCGTTCAGGTAAATGGTCATCAGCATGGCGGTTTCAATAGCCATGCCAAATAAGGCAATGAAACCTACCGCTACCGCTACAGAAAGATTTACACCATAGAAGTGTACCATAAATACGCCGCCAATTAAGGCAAAGGGCACGGTAATCATGGTCACCAACGCTTCCTTAAAGGAATGGTAAGTAAAGTACAAAACCATAAAAATGATGACTATTACAATGGGCATGATCATTTTCAGCGTTTGGTTGGCCCTGATCTGGTTTTCCCATTGCCCGCTCCATTCCAAAAAATAGCCTTTGGGTAGTTTGGTGATCATTTCGTTCAGCTTTTGCTGCGCCTCCTGTACCGTACTGCCCAGGTCGCGTTCGCGTACATTAAACAAAACAGTTCCGCGCAGCATGGCGTTTTCGGAGTTTATCATGGGCGGGCCATCGCTCAGGCTTATATCTGCCACAGCTTCCAGCGGAATGGCCCCGAAGGCCATGGTTTGCACCTGAAGCCGTTTAAGCGCCTGCAGGTTGTTTCGAAAATCCTGGCCATAGCGTGCATTTACGGAGAACCGCTGACGTCCTTCAATGGTGGTGGTAAGCTTCATGCCGCCAAGCGCACTTTCAACGATCGTATTTACATCATCAACTGTCAATCCATATCTGCCAATCTCATCACGCCTGATGGCGATATCAATGTACTTCCCTCCTGTAATGGGCTCAACGTAGAGGTCCTTGACGCCATCAATTCCTTCGAGCTGCTTTTTTATTTTTTGTGCAAACAGGTATATGCTGTCGAGTTGCTGGCCATACACTTTGATACCAACATCCGTACGTATGCCCGTTGAAAGCATGTTGATGCGGTTGATAATGGGTTGTGTCCAGCCATTGGTAACGCCCGGTATCTGCATCTTGGCATTCAGCTCGTTCAGGATGTCATTTTTGGTTATGCCTGCACGCCATTCGCTTCGTGGTTTCAGCAGGATGATGGTTTCAATCATGCTGATGGGCGAATTGTCGGTGGCGGTATTGGCACGGCCTGCTTTCCCCAAAACATGCTCCACTTCGGGTACCGAGCGGATGAGCTTGTCCTGCACCTGCAAAAGCCGCTTGGCTTCACTGTTCGACACGTCAGGCAGTGTTACGGGCATAAAAAGCAGCGAACCTTCATCGAGCGGGGGCATGAATTCAGTACCAAATTTTGTAAGCATCACACCACCTGTTACCAGTGCAATGATGTTGATACCAATCACTGTTTTGCGCCATTTGAGGCACCCTTTCAATATGGGCGTGTATATCCTTTCCAGCACAGTGGTAATGGGATTGGCGCTTTCAGGCTTCAATCTTCCTTTCAGGAAAAAGGAGATCAACACGGGCATGAGTGTTATGGCAAGTATGGCATCCACCAGCAGGATAAATGTTTTGGTCCAGGCCAGCGGATGAAACAGCTTTCCCTCCATGCCGGTCAGCAAAAACACGGGTAGAAAGGATGCGATGACGATGATGGTGGAGTAAAACACACCAGGCCCTACCTGCTTGCTGGACTTTTCAATGATATCCATCCGCTCTTCCGCCGTCAGGGGGTCTTTATTTTTTTTAAATCCTAATTTCAAGATGTACCTCCTTTTGCGGATGCATCCGCTTTTGCCATTTGTGCGTCGGAAAGATGGCGATAGGCATTTTCTACCATCACTATACCATCGTCCACTACTACACCTATTGCCAATGCAATTCCTGTTAACGACATAATGTTTGAAGAAATATCAAAAGCCTGAAGCAGGATAAAGCCAATAGCTACCGATATAGGCAACTGAATCAGGATAATTACGGCGCTCCGCCAATGAAACAAAAAAATGAGCACCACCAATGACACTGCAATCATTTCTTCAATGAGTGTGCCACGCACGGAGTCAATGGCATCCTGTATCAGCGTGCTTCTGTCGTAGGATGTTTTAAAAGTTACCCCTTCAGGCAGACCCTTTTCCACTTCCTTCATTTTGGCTTTTACGGCTTCAATCACTTTGTTTGCGTTTTCGTTGTACCGCATCACCACAATACCGCCTACTACTTCGCCTTCGCCGTCTTTATCGAAAATGCCGAGCCTGAGGTCGCCGCCCATTTGCACGGTTCCAATATCACGTACCGTTACAGGTATTCCGTTGAATTGTGCCACTGCAATACTTTCCAGGTCTTCCTTATTTTTAATATAACCAAGCCCGCGGATGATGTAAGCCATATCGGCCATTTCAAACTTGCGGCCACCCACATCGTTGTTGTTGGCTTTCACCTTGTTCATCACATCCATCAATGAGAGGCTGTAGAACTGAAGTTTCACCGGGTCAACCACCAACTGGTATTGTTTTTCAAAACCGCCGAAAGAAGCTACTTCGGCCACACCCGGTACGGTTTGCAATGCAAACTTGATGTACCAGTCCTGCAGCGCACGCTGTTCGCCAAGATCCATGCGGGGTGCGTCAAGGTGATACCAGTAAATATGTCCCACGCCGGTACCATCGGGCCCAAGCGATGGGGTTACTCCCTGTGGCAGTAATCGTTGCGCGAAATTGAGGCGTTCAAGTACACGGGTGCGTGCCCAGTAGATGTCCACATTGTCCTCGAAAATCACGTACACAAAGCTCATCCCGAACATGGAGGAGCCGCGGATGTTTTTGATCCTCGGAATGCCCTGCAGGTTGCTTACGAGCGGGTAGGTTACCTGGTCTTCAATTACCTGCGGGCTGCGGCCCATCCATTCCGTAAAAACAATGACCTGGTTTTCGCTGAGGTCGGGTATGGCGTCTATCGGGTTTTGTTTTATGGAGTAAATGCCCCATGCAAACAAGCCTGCGGAGACCAGCAGTACGATGAACCGGTTTCGAAGCGCCAGTGATATGAGTTTTTGTACCATTTGTTTGAGATGACGGATTTGAGAATACAGATGACGGAATGCAGAATACAGATGACGGATAACAGATGACGGATAACAGATGACGGATAACAGATGACGGATAAC
>CAYUGH010000042.1:15989-23474 GCA_964444195.1 uncultured Chitinophagaceae bacterium | reverse complement strand
GATGACGGATAACAGATGACGGATAACAGATGACGGATAACAGATGACGGATAACAGGAAGAAAGGATAGTTGATCATTTATCTCAATACCCGCCACACTTTCCACCAGTTCCTCTACCCACACACCCTACCCACTATTCACTAATTACTTCTTCCACCGTACCGCAGGTGAGCATTTCAGCGCCGAAATATGGGTTCTTCACCTCTTTGGTTTCGCTGATCCACATAGCGCCCTGGTTGTCGCGTGCCATGGGGCAATGGTCATGATAAAGGGTGCGGCCGACACCAAAAGCCTTTACCAGTTCGTACACACCCAGGCTAAGCCCGTAAAACTGTATGCGCTGCTCGGCTATATCGGCAGGTTGTTTTTCAAGCTCCTCAGCTCCTGATTTCAGGCCTTTTTCAGCCGCATCAAATACCTTTTTCTGGTCAGCGGTTAGCAGTGATTTGTCGAGGGCCTTAATGGATACGGCAATGCTTGCGGCAGCTTTTGCTGCGTCGGCAGCATTATCAGCCACCAATGCATTTTTCACCTCCAGGTAGGCCTCCACAATTGCTTTTACAGAAGCAGCTACCTGGCCATCAACATCTTTAAACGTTGTGGCGATAACTTTTACATCAGCCTCATCGGCTGCCGCTGCGTGCCGGGTAGTGTCGGAGGTAGTTTTGTCAGCAGTTTCGTGGCCTTCATGTTTGTTTTCGGCAGCGTTGTTGCAGGCGCCAAGGAAAAGAACGGAAGAGATTACAAAAGAAACAATGGTTTTTTTCATAAAAGATTTATTTGAATGAATAAAATGAACAGGTTTTAATAACCGGTAAAGGGTAACGGCATAATGCCTTTAGCCGGGGGAAAATCGCCCGGCTTCGTATGGAAAAACCTAAAATCAAATGCTAAGATGGCAGTACATCAGGTATTGGGGTACCTGCGGACTTCGGGGAGGAGCATGGCTGACAGGAGGTGCTTTATCACCGTCCACGATAATCAACTGTGGTTGAAACCCTGTGAACATGGCTTCCAGATCAGTAAAGGGTTGTTCAAAATGATAAACCGAAGGGGAGGAATACTTCTGATCAATGGAAATTTTCACAGTTTCCTTCTCATCATTGCAGCAACTGTTGCCATCGTCCCCGGCTTTTTCCATGCCACAAATGCCGCATGTTTTACTTTCCTGTTCCAATATCCCTACGTTGCCCAATTTGCCCATGCAATAATGCAGGTGCAGGGTAGCCCCGGTTGTGGCAACTAAATAAATAATGGCTAATATGGCAAGGAATGCCCTTTTCATGGAACACTTAGGGGCGCAAAAGTAAACTAAAATTTTTTATATATTAAGCTGTTGTGCCAGGCTGCATTCGAATGCCATAGCAATTTCATTCATAATCAATACTTTATCTCCGGCCGGTGGTCTAAAAAAGATTGTATCAGCCAGTGAAAAGCATTGACGGTCACTCCGCAGAAGTGCAAGAAACCAGGGTTTGGAGAAAAAGTAAAAGGCTACAGATCGGATAAAAGGCCTGAAAATTGTGGCTTAATCTTCACTTTGCATACTCCCCATGCAACTCCTCAATCAACCCCTCCGCTTTCGTATGTATCGGGCTTGAGGTTACGGTTCCCAAATTGATGCTCATAAACATATACACTTTCTTTTCCGGAAAATAATACAATTCGCAGCCGGCGCCAAGCCCTCCACCGCTATGCCCGATGGCTTCAGCGCCCGCCATTCTTGTGTAGGTTAGTCCCATGCCATAACGCGGATTGCCTTTGGAATCCTTCACCCAATCCTGCATCAGGGCAAGGGTTTCAGGCTTCAGCAATTTTCCTTCCATCAGCCCTTTTAAAAACAGGATAGCTTCTTCAGGCGTGGTGATCAATCCATCGTCGCCCGCCATGGAAGCCACATTGCTGTTTTGCAGCACCGATATATTTTCAATGGCGCCGTTGCTGTGGCGGTCCCAGTAAGCGTTAACCAGCCTGCCTTCGTAAGTATTACCCTGCTCAATACGATAGTAGGTGTGTTTAAGCCCAAGCGGTTCAAAAACTTTTTCGCGCGTGTATTTGGCATGGTCGCCGGTAATATGATCCGCCATCAGCGAAAGCAGGCAGTACCCGAAATTGAGATAGGAAAATTTAGTCCCGGCTTCAAAAGCAGGTTTCTTCTTTTCTACATAGTCAAGGTATTCGGCAGGTGAAAAAAGTCGTTTGGGATTTTGCAGCAGCCGGGTGATGTAGGTAGGATCATAGTTGTATTCAGGCAGCCCCGAAGTGTGGTTGAGCAGCATGCGTACCGTTACCTTCTCCATGCCGGGGATCCTTTTGCTTTGCGATTCAGGCAGGCAGGTGGCCGCCTTGGCATCGAGGTCAACTTTGCCTTCCTCGTATAATTTCAACATAACCACCGCCATATAGGTTTTGGCAATGCTTTGCAGGTAATGCAGGTGGCAGCCGCCCATGCGGGTTTGCTCCTCAATCTTGGCGAATCCGGCCACGCCGGTCCAGCTACCATCGGCATCCAGTATGGTGGCTACCGCACCCGGAACCTGGTGTTGCACGATGCTATCGAGGAGCGACTGTATGGCTGCCGCTTTGGGATGGCCGGCATTTGAATGGGGCGTGGCAGGGCAGGCAACTACCTTAAAATCCTGCGCCAGGGATGGGAGTGCAAAAAACACCGGAAGCAGTGGGAGCATGAGCAAAATACGGATGTTCATATTGTTGAATGTAAATAGCTGAAAAAAATGTTTGGTGAATTTTACCATTGCGGGTGAATGGCAGTGCCTGCCTGCAAAAGCGTTTCGGGCACGAAGGGCAGGTCCTTGTTGTAGCCTTTCAGGAAGTTTACCTGGTAGCCGATAAAGGGTGAAACATAAGTCTGATTGTCCTGGTGATTGTTGTAGCCCAGCCCGATACCCGCAGGAATGGCCAGCATGCCCTTGCCCTTTTTACCATCTTCCACCCACTTTCCATCCCTTTGTACCCAATTGGCAGATGGTTCGGAAGCCAGCCAATAACCAATACCCAACCGGATTTCCCCGTACACCGGTTCGCCTATGTAGGGGCGCCAGGCGGTGGTGGTGGAAAACAGCCAGCCATTACCTGCCGTTTTGTTCCGATAGCGAATGATGCCGAATTGCTGCACCCAATCGTGGTTGCTGCAGTGGCTCACTTCGGTGCCAATGCCAAAACCCATGTTTTTAAAATGGCTGCCCATATCCTTAAAAGGCATGGTGATGGAATGAAACTGAAGCGTGAGTACGATGGGGAAATTGCGGAAGTCTTTGGCCGCCTTCTCCTGTGAAAAAGTAGTGTTGGCCAGGAAGAAGCAGCCGAGTGTGAGGATGAAAAGCTGTTTTTGCATGGTTCGAAATTTTGGTCAAAACTATGGGGCCGGATGGCGGAAAACCTCGTCCACCAGGGGGTTTATCCGTGAATGGTAGTGATTTTTACCCTGAATGGCAGGAATTTTGACAGAAACAGGCGGTGAAATGCAGGCTGATACACTTCAACCTTATGACACCCTCTTTTCACCGGCAGACCCCGCTTTGTATTTTTATTTTTTCCACGCGCAAAAAATTGAAGTTTTTAATGCCAACGCAGATTGACATACTTTCCCACCCTCAATGCCTACGGTGCTACATGAAAATATAACTTTGTAATTATGAAATCCCCACGAACTGTTGCAAACCCGGGCACAAATGATCATTGGGGATTCAATGTGACAATTAAAAATAGCTGGCTTTAGCCAGCGCACTAAATAATGAACACATGAAAATTCTTGTTATAGAAGATGACCCTACGCTGAACAAAAACATACACGAAGCACTGGTAGCCGAAAGCTATAATGCGGAAAGCGTTTACGATGGCCTATTGGCAGAAAGATTGCTGAAAAGGCAAAATTACGATTGCTTGATAATGGATATTAACTTACCCGGCAAAACAGGATTTGACTTGTGCCGCGAATTCAGGGCTTTCAATAGGGAAACGCCAATACTAATGCTTACTTCATTTGCCGAATTAGAAGATAAAGTAAAGGGGTATGATTGCGGAGCAGATGATTATCTTACCAAACCATTTTATGTTAGGGAGCTCCTTTTGCGGGTTAATGCACTTATAAAAAGAAGAAATTACACATCAGGTATCTCCGAAGCAAAATCTATTACCGCAGATGACATTGTAATCCATCTTCCCACCAAAAAAGTTACACGGCAGGGAATGGAAATTAAGCTGACTCCAAGAGAGTTCCAGGTATTAGTAAAACTGTTGGAAAACAAAGGAGAGCTGGTATCAAAAAATGATTTGATAAAGGAAATATGGGGAACCATTATGGATGCAAATACCAATACAATAGAAGTTTATATCAACTTTTTGAGAAATAAAATTGATAAGCCGTTTGGTAAGCAAAGCATAAAAACAAAAGTAGGATACGGCTATTATTTTGACGAACAATGAGCATAAGAAAAAGAATATTGCTTTATTTCTCTATCGTTGTACCGATTATTACCGGCATTGCTTTTATTTTCATTTACTTGCTGTTTTCTGCAAACCGGGAAGAAGAATTTCAAATGAGACAAAAGGATAAGATTTCCACAACCCTACAACTGCTCACACAAATAAAGCAAACAGATGATGACCTGATTGAAGCGCTCGACCGCTTAACCATACATGATTTATTTGATGAAAAACTGCTGATTTTTAACAGCGCCAAAGAACTGATATATACAAGCGTTGACGATACGCCCGTTCCCGTTTCAAAAAAAATGCTTGCTGAATTAAATGCCAGGAATGATTGGATTGAAACGAAGGATGGCTTATATGATGTGGTAGGAATCTATATCGAAAGTAACGAAAGCGCTTATTATGGTATCAGCAAGGCGTATGACACTTTTGGCTATTCCAAGCTTCGTTATCTGAAATACATTCTCACACTCAGTTTTGCCAGTATTTCAATTATTATTCTTTTAGTTTCATTTTATCTTTCAAAGAAAATCACCCAACCCTTATTGGCTATTACCAACAGGATAAACAATTATGATTTTGAAGGCGACTACCATCCCATTATTGTTGAACAATCAAAAAACGAAATTGCCATCCTTGCCCATCAGTTCAATAAATTAATGAAAAGAATGAACGAAGTTTTCTCATTTCAGAAACACGCCATTCATCATATTTCTCATGAATTGAAAACACCCATTGCCGTACTGGTTTCAAATTTTGAAAGGATAGAAAATGAAACAAGCATTGAAAAAATGCAGGGCTTAATTAAAATTCAAAAAGAAGACACCAGGAGTTTAAGCGATATCATTAATTCGCTCCTTGAAATAGCAAAGGCGGAAACCGGAAATAGTCTTGCCAGGGATAAGATAAGAATAGATGAACTCATTTTTGATGTTTCCGATGAATTGAAAAACGTATATCCCGATTTTCAATTCGCCATTGAATATTCACAAACCAATGATGAAACCGGCCTGGTTATTTCGGCTAACATACTTCTGCTAAAAGCTGCATTAATGAATTTAATGCTCAATTGCATTCATTACAGCAACGATAAAAGAGGAAGAATATTCATTTCGGGCGAAACAGGTAATCTTATTCTTTCCTTTGAAAACAATGGAACAATCATAAGCGACGAGGAAAACCAATATTTGTTTCAGCACTTTTTCAGGGGTAAAAACAGCAAAGGCAAAAGTGGTTTTGGTTTAGGATTGGTGTTTATTCACAAAATAATTTCGCTTCATGGCGGCAAGGTAAGCTATCATTCAGCAAATAATAACTCCAATATTTTTACAGTCTCGCTTCCTTTAAGCTAAACTTTACCGGCATTAAGGTCTTTTTAAGGCCGTAACGCTGACTTTCGCACCTCATTTAAGAATCATAGTTTCAATGAGGTTTATCAGGTGCGGAAAATATTTTTACATTCTTTTTTTACTGTTCAATTCCGCAAAGGCGCAGGACACCCTTAAACTTAACCTTCGGCAGGCGGACAGCTTGTTCGTCACAGGGAATTTTTATTTGCTTGCCGGCTCCATGAATGTAGAAGCACAAAAAGCCCAAATTATTCAGGCAAAGCTTTATCCCAATCCCATTTTTACAGCCGATTTAAATGCCTATGACCCGGATAATAATAAACCCTTCCATATTGGCCAAACCGGGCAAAAGGCATTTCAGCTTGAGCAACTCATCCTGCTGGGAGGAAAAAGAAAATCGGAAATTGAAATGGCAAAAACCAACCTCGGCATCGCCGAACTGGAGTTTCTGCAATTGACGCGGCAACTGAAATTTCGATTGCACAGTGATTTATTTGCAGTTGGTCAGCAACAGTTTTTATTGTCAAGATACAACAGCCAGTTAGCCTTGTTGGATACGCTGCTTTCCGCTTACCAGGTACAGGCAGACAAGGGGAATATTCCACTAAAAGAAGTGGTAAGGCTGAAGGGCGCTTATTTAAAACTGAATAACGACCGCGCCGAATTATTAAAATATTATTATGAAGCCCAAACCAATTTACAAACCCTTTTACAAACTACTTCAACAATTGAATTTCAATTTTCAGAACAGGAAATTGAAAAATACATAAAACCGAATTCCCTCCCCGAAATAAAAAATGAGGCCTTGCTCAACAGACCGGAATTGCTTATTATTCAACAGGACAAAATTCTTGCGGAGCAATACCTGAAATATCAAAAAGGATTATCCATACCGGATATTAATTTGTTTACATCCTACGACCAAAGAGGCGGGGCCTTCAACAACCAGGTTAATGCAGGCATAGCCATTCCGCTGCCACTATGGAACAGGAACCAGGGCAACATTAAATCCGCTCAATTCAGGTTAAGGGAAACAGGCTATAATGTACAGGCAATGCAAAATGAAATAATGAGCAGCCTTCAAAACAACTACGCATTTTATTCTCAAACTGTTTCCGAATATCAAAAGGCAACCATGCTTTACAATCAGGATTTTGAAATCACGGTTAAAGGAATGACCGATAATTTTCAAAAGCGAAACGTTTCCATCGTTGAGTTTATTGATTTTTTTGAAGCATATAATGAAGTATTAACCGAACTCACTCGAATAAAAACACAGTTGGTTATTTCGGCAGAACAATTAAACCTATTGACCGGGAAAGACATTTATTAATAATGAATGAATGAATTATAAACTAATATTTATGGATATTAAAAAATATAACGTATTTAAACGCGATAGCTTTAACCTGGATAACTATTTCAGAAAAACCCACTTCAATGCATTCTTCATTCTTCATTCTTCATTCTTCATTTTTTTAAGCGGTTGTGGCAACAAGCAAGCCGAAGAAACACTTACCGCTTTTTCAATGAGCGAAACCATGATGGCTACATGTGAATTTTATAAAGCGGGCAATGAAGAAGTGAAAAATGAAATCCGCCTGTTTGGTAAAATAACACCCGCCAATAATAAAATGGCGCAGGTATATCCCATTGTCAGCGGTATTGTGAAATCCATTAATG
>CAYUGH010000042.1:0-15889 GCA_964444195.1 uncultured Chitinophagaceae bacterium | reverse complement strand
AATAAAATGGCGCAGGTATATCCCATTGTCAGCGGTATTGTGAAATCCATTAATGTAGAGCTTGGCGACTATGTTAAACAAGGGCAGGTATTGGCAAGCATACAAAGCAGCGAAGTGGCTTCCTTTCAAAAAGAAAAATTAGACGCTGTTAACGATGCAGCCATAGCCGAAAAAAACCTGCAGGTAGCCAAAGACCTTTTTGCCGGGAAATTAAATTCTGAAAAAGATGTAGCCGCCGCCGAAAGAGAACTGGAAAAAGCAAAAGCCGAACTGGAAAGGATTAACGAAATATACAGCATTTACAGCTTAAAAGGCGGCTCGCTGTTTAATGTAACCGCCCCCATAAGCGGCTTTGTGGTTACAAAAAAAATCAACCAGAATGAACAAATAAAATTAGATAATTCAGAACCTGTTTTTTCCATTGCCGATATAGATGAAGTGTGGGCTTTGGCAAATGTAAACGAAAGCGATATTGCCAAAGTTCAGGTGGGCTATGATGTTACACTAAATACACTGGCATTTCCCGACATTCCATTCAAAGGAAAAATTGATAAAATATTTAATGCCATTGACCCCCTGACAAAATCAATGAAAGTAAGGGTAAAAATACCCAACGGTGATTTGAAATTAAAACCTGAAATGAATTGCACTGTGGCAGTAAGCTATTCTGAAAAGCAAACCATGATTACCGTTCCTTCCTCCGCAGTGATTTTTGATAAGAGTAAATATTGGGTGATGGTATTTAAAGACAAGCGCAATATAGAAACACGCAAAGTAGAAGTTTATCGCCAACTGGGCGAAATAACCTACATTAAAAACGGGGTAAAAGAAGGAGAAACGGTTATCTCTAAAAACGGGCTATTAATATATGATGCTTTAAACGATTAACAGAACCCATGAACAATTTTATTAAGAACGTAATCGGCTTTTCTCTTAAAAATAAATTCTTCACTTTCTTTTGGGTGGGTATTTTAGTTATTGCCGGAATTATCAGCTACATCAAAATTCCCATTGAAGCATTTCCCGATGTTACCAATACACAAATAATTATAGTAACCGAATGGAACGGCAGAAGCGCCGAAGAAGTGGAACGCTTTGTTACCACGCCTGTTGAAATTGCCATGAACAGCGTGCAGCGGAAAACCAATGTTCGCAGCATTACCATGTTCGGCTTATCGGTTATCAAAATCATTTTTGAGGACGATGTGGAGGATTTCTTTGCAAGGCAGCAGGTAAACAATCAATTACAAAATGTGCAGTTGCCCGATGGCGTTGATGCCGATGTGCAGCCGCCCTACGGACCTACCGGAGAAATATTCAGGTACGTTTTAAGAAGTGATGAGCGGGATACACGCGATTTATTAACCATTCAAAACTGGACAATTGACCGTGAATTGAGAAGAGTTCCCGGAGTGGCAGATGTAGTAGCTTTTGGCGGACAGGAAAAAATCTATGAAATATCTGTTGACCCTGTAAAACTTCAGCAATATGATTTAACGCCATTGGAATTGTATGAAGCGGTGAGCAAATCCAACCTCAACGTAGGAGGCGATGTAATTGAAAAAAACGGGCAGGCGTATGTGGTTCGGGGCATTGGATTATTGGACAGCAGGAAAGATATTGAAAATACGATTGTGGACATTTTCAACGGCAATCCGCTTTTAGTAAAAGATGTTGCTACCGTTCAGGAGGCAAGCGCCCCAAGGGTTGGGCAGGTTGGGTTGAATGATAATGATGATGTGGTAGAAGGTATCATTGTAATGCGCAAGGGTGAAAACCCAGGTGAAGTATTGGCAAGGGTAAAAGAAAAAATTGAAGAGTTGAATACTTCCATTTTACCATCCGATGTAAAAATGGAAACCTTTTACGACCGTGATAACCTGATGGATTATTGCACTAAAACAGTAATGCACAATTTATTGGAGGGCATTATACTGGTTACGGTCATTGTATTTCTTTTTATGGCCGATTGGAGAACAACCGTAATTGTTGCCATTATCATCCCACTCTCTTTATTGTTTGCCTTTTTCATGCTTTACCTGAAAGGAATGAGCGCCAACCTCCTTTCGCTGGGAGCCATTGATTTTGGGATTATTATAGACGGAGCAGTAGTAATGGTGGAAGGAATCTTTGTCGCCTTAGACCATAAAGCGCATAAGACAGGTATGGAAAAGTTTAACCGTCTGGCAAAAATGGGCTTAATAAAAACCACAGGCATACAAATGGGAAAAGCCATTTTCTTTTCCAAACTCATTATCATTTCGGCTTTGCTCCCTATTTTTTCTTTTGAAAAAGTAGAAGGAAAAATGTTTGCTCCCCTCGCATGGACTTTAGGATTTGCATTACTGGGAGCATTAATCTTTACACTGACCCTGGTGCCCGTTTTATGCTCCATGTTGCTCAGGAAAAATGTAAAAGAAAAAGACAATTTCTTTACCCGTTTCGTAAACAAAATGGTTGCGAAAGGATTTAACCGGACTTTCGCACGGAAAAAGCTGACCCTCTTTATAGCAATCGGATGCTTTGCATTAACGATGTTTTCAACCCGCTGGCTCGGAACAGAATTTTTACCGCAATTAAACGAAGGAGCTTTATGGGTGGAAGCAAAAATGCCTATGAGCTATTCCTTACCCAAAACGGTAGAAATGGTAAGCATATTGCGAAAAGAATTAATGGATTTCCCGGAAGTAAACGGGGTGCTTTCACAAACAGGAAGAAGCAATGACGGAACAGATCCAAGCGGTTTTTATTACGTGCAAATGCAGGTTAATCTAAAACCGAAAGAAGCATGGACACGCAAAATTTCTTTGGATAACTTAGTGGAGGAAATGGATGAAAAATTAAAACAATACCAGGGTATCAACTACAATTATTCGCAACCTATTATAGATAATGTAGCAGAGGCGGTAGCCGGAATGAACGCATCCAACGCCATAAAAATTTACGGCGACGATTTGGATAAATTGGATGAATATGCCAACCAGGTGCTCGAACAAATAAAAAAGGTTCCGGGAATTAAAGATGCAGGTATTCTACGGAATATTGGCCAGCCCGAAATAAGCATATTATTAGATGAAGAGAAAATGGCGATTTACGGCATTACCAAAGCCGAAGCACAAGCCGTGATTGAAATGGCTATCGGCGGTAAAACAGCCACACAGAAATACGAAGGCGAAAGAAAGTTCGATATCCGTATCCGCTACGACAAAGATTTCCGGAAAAACGAAGATGATATTTTGATGCTGATGATACCTACCATTACCGGCAACAGGATACCTTTGAAGGAAGTGGCAACCATTAAACAAACAACGGGACCCGCATTTATTTACAGGGATAATACGAAAAGATTTATTGGGGTTAAATTTTCCATTCGTGAAAGAGATTTAGGAAGCACTATTGCCGAAGCGCAAAAAAATGTACATGCAAATATCAAGCTTCCCGTTGGTTACAAAATAGGCTGGACAGGCGAATTTGAAAACCAGGTGCGGGCAAGTGAACGCTTAACACAAGTAGTACCAATAAGCTTAGCAATGATTTTCATTTTGTTATTCATTATGTTCAACAATGCCAGGGATGCAGGTTATGTATTAATCAATGTTCCCTTTGCGTTAATAGGTGGCATATTGGCATTACATTGCACGGGAATAAATTTCGGTATTTCAGCTGGTGTGGGCTTTATCGCCCTGTTTGGCATTTGCGTTCAAAACGGGGTCATACTCATTTCCGAATTTCATAAGCAATCAACACTGTTAGGCGACCTCAACCAGGCCATCATTAATGCTGTAAGAATAAGAACACGGCCCGTTGTAATGACCGCTATGATGGCCGCCATCGGGCTTTTTCCCGCAGCCATAAGCACAGGCATTGGCTCTGAAAGCCAGAAGCCTTTGGCTATTGTCATTATTGGCGGATTGGTAACTGCCACCATTTTTACCCTTTTAGTGTTTCCCATTATCTATCATAAGGCGCTTCACCTCCGCGAAACAAAAAGGGCGAGGCCGTAAGTACGGTATCCGCACAGGCTTGGCACATTTGCAAGACCCGCGAAAGGCAATCCACACACGGTTATTTTTATAAAGATGGGGTTTCGTTTCAAGCAATGTCTCCCTGACGGAAAGAGGCATTGCGTTTGCTCTCAAAATAAAAAGCCGGCAGAGCCGGCAAAATAGAATTACGAAACTACAAGTTTCGTAAAGCGCCGCAGGCGCTACAAACGTTATTCGAAGGCTCCGGCCTTCGAATTCCTATTCCGTCGCTTTCAGCGACAATTTGTTAGCACTTTAAAGAACATTGCTTTTTTTTCCAATAGCTACCCGCATATGCGGTAAAATATGTAGTATGCATGCCAAATGCTATCTCTTATGATACAATCGGGTTTGTTCAGGAAGTTATGGCTTACATGGCCCTGCCTGGTGTTGTGGGCAGCCATGATGGCGCAGGGTATTTCGGGTTTCAGCCAGGCAATGCCGGCTTTTTATAAAGAAGTGATGGCGTTTAAACACCAGGATAGTCTCAACTTTCCTGCAAAGGGGCAGGTACTTTTCATAGGCAGTTCTTCGTTTACCAAATGGACAGATGTGCAGGAGTATTTTCCCGGCGTTCCAATTCTCAACCGGGCTTTTGGCGGTTCTTCGCTCATCCATCTTATTTACTATCAAAACGACATCATCTACCCCTATCAGCCGGCGCAAATAGTTATTTATTGCGGGGAAAATGATTTTGCGGGGGATGATGCTTTACCTGTGGATTCCGTCGTTGCCCGGTTTAAAAGGCTGTTTACCGATATCAGGGTAAAGCTGCCCAAAACGCCCATTGTATATGTTTCCATGAAACCCAGCCCCGCCCGGAAAAGGATAATGGTAAAATATGAAGCGGCCAATTTTGAAATTCGCGAATACCTGGAAAAGCAAAAGAAAGCCAGGTTTGTGGATGTGTACCCAGCTATGCTATTGCCCGATGGAACCCCGAATGGGTCTTTATTTTTAGCAGACAGCCTGCATATGAATGCAAGCGGGTATAAGCTTTGGCAAGGTATTTTGAAAAAATCGCTAAAAAAGAATTAAGCTTTCCCAGCAAGTCTCCCTGAAAGAAGGAGGCATTGCGTTTGTAATTGACATAATTTTCCAGCAGAAAGCTTTGTGGTAAAAGTTCCAAACTTGGCCAATCAGCAAACCATCATGATTGATTTAATTAACTCATTCCATGTCATTTAATGTTTCAGAATTTCAAGAACTGACGAATAAATACGGCCGCTATGCCGGTTGGGCAATTTGGGAGTATGAAAAACTACGAGCTCGAGAAGCAAGCACTGATTGTATATACCACAATTTGGCGGACCTGAACAGCAAAAACATTGTCATTGGTTTGAATGTGTCCGCCTCCATAGACAAGGACTGGCAGAATTTCAGAGGAGGGCGACATGATAGGAAACTTAAGTATGCTTTCAATGATTCAGTGTTAAGAGGATCATATATTACGGATTTGTACAAGGGTATTATCGACCCCAATTCTTTGAGTTTGCACAGAGGCCTTGAGAAAGGAATTATAGAGGAGAATGTCGAATTTTTCAACCAGGAAATGAGGGATATCGGATTGAGTAGAGATTCCAGGTTTATTTTATTGGGAACCGAAACAAGCATCGTTGGAATGCATTTTAAAATGTATTTCCAGAAATATTTTCCTGCAAATCCGGCAATATTTTACAGACATTATTCAAGCAGGGGAACGGACGAAAATTGGGTTACGGGCATTTGGTCCCGACTTGGTATTCAAAAGAATTTCGAGGAAACTTTAATACTGTACAAATAAATCAAACTTCTATCCTCCCAAAAACCACCCCTTAAACCCCACCGCCTTCGTCCGGCTGATCGTAGTTTCCACCGGCAGGTTCAGCGATTGCGCCAATTGCACTTCGAGTTTGCCGTTTTCCTGCCGCTTAAACCCTGCAATGCTTTGGCGATGCAGTATGCATTGCCTGTTGAGGCGGAAAAACAAGGTAGCGGGCAACTTTTCCCCGAGGCTGTTCAGCGACAGGTCAAGGAAATAACTTTTACCTTCAGAAGTCACCAGCTTTACATATTCGCCATCCACATAGCAGCCCGCAATTTCATCGAATGGAACCAGCAGCGTGGTGTTGCCGGTTTTTACATGGATACCTCCTGCCTTGGGCATGGCCATTTTCTTTTCGGCTTCGGCCCTTTGCCATTGGCGGTAAAAATAAATCCCCGTATAAATGCCATTGATCACCAGGAACCAGATGGAAATAATGAAAACATCCATCGAGTAAAAGCTGATATGGGCTGACCTTCCCCTGGCGATCCAGCTAACCAGTTCGGTAAGCGCGATGATGATGCCCATGCCTGCAACCACGGTAATAACCAGTTGAATGACTACCCGTTTTAAAAGTCCCGCGGTGTAAGGCATTTTCTCATCGAGGCGGAGGATGATGCTGCGTACCGCCCACCAGGCAAGATATCCCTGCACGGTATCAATGGTAAAAGTGAGCAGCAGGAAACCGTTCAGTTTTATGTTGGTATAAGTAAGGTAATAGTTAAAGGCGCTGATGAGCGGAATGGCCACCAGGAAGATCCGGATATCGGGGTGGTAAATGGATGTTTTTGTGCCGGTTGGCATAAGTAAGTTTGGTTAGGCAAAGCCAAAAAATTAATTTTATTGTTGAACTGTTTTGTATGTATTTGGATAAAGCCCGGATTGAAATACGAGAGGACAAAGTCAAAAAATATCTCCTTATTTTCAAAGATAGAAATGATAAGTCAGGGTTCCTCCTGAATTTGGGCTTCAGTATGCAGAATTGGGAGGAACTTCAATCCGCCATACAGGAAATAGCCTTGAATAATCCCGCAATCCTCCAGCAGGAAACCGAATTTGGGTCATTGTATTCAATTAATGGAATATTAAACGGTATGCCTATTATTACCATTTGGATGAATGAACCAGCAATTAATTCATTTCGATTTGTAACTTTATACCCTGATAAGTAAGTGTATGACTCCAGATTTATATTCCCAGGTCGTTTTGCTTCAGGATATCCCTGTCCTCAACTTAAGGAGAGGTGATATTGGTACGGTATTGGAGTTTTCAAGCTCAGGAGAAACCCATGGCGGATTGGTACTCGAATTTTTTGATGCTGACGGGCAAACGGTTTCTGTTAGCCTGGTGGATGCTTCGCTAGTAGGTCCTTTACCCAAAAAATCAATTATGCAGGTACGCGAATTTATTGCTGCATAGTGCTTATCCCTCGCCGCCGCCGCCATCACTTTCCTCTCCCGCTTTGCGCTTGTTCAGCAACTGAAAGTCGCTGCTGCCAAAACGCAGGCTGAAAGTGAGGCGAAAGGAACGCACATTCCAGCGGCTGTAATTGTCCTGGATGAAATTGGGGGTTTCAATATCACTGCCCCATCGGCGGCTGTTAAACACATCATTCACCGAAAAAACCAGCGAGGCTTTGTTATTCTTCATAAAATCTTTGCGCAGCGCCATATCCACCCGCCATTCGGGAATGGTTTTCCCCTGCGGTATCACTTCGGCCGATTCGTACTCACCCGTAAACTGGTAAGTCAGCTTGTCGAGCCAGTTTTTTTTGCTGGCTACCCGGTAATTGGCGGTAAGCTGCGTTTCCCAGTTGAATCCTTCATTATCAAGGTGCAGGTCGCCCACATTTGCCTCTACATGCCGGTATTGAAAGTTAACCGATGGCATGATATCAAATTGCTTGCTGAACTTGTGCTGCAGGTTCAGCTCCAGCCCCATCCGGTTTGTATAGTCCGCATTTATAAAGGTATTGAGGATGGCATTCGGGCTTACCGCTGCATTGTTCAGCGCATCGAACTGCTCCTGGGTAAGGGTATCGCTGTAGCGGGTAATATCGCCGGGGTTGTGGCGGAAATAGGCCGAAACCATAAAATTGCCTTCCTTGTACTCACGATTAAAGTTGAGCTCAAATGAATGAACCGTTTCGGGGATCAGGTTGATATTACCCATCCGTATGTTCATTGGGTCCGAAATATCTACAAACGGATTGAGCTGCCAGAAATTAGGTCGCCTTATGCGACGGGAATAATTCAATTGCAATTGGTTGCCTTCCGAAAGGTCCTTAGTAAGGTAAAGACTTGGAAACATGGATTTGAGAAAATCCTTTGCCTCGCCGGGCCATTTGTAGCCAAACTCTTTTGCACTATCCACCAGTATTCCGTTGAATTCGCTGTATTCGATCCGTAAACCGGCCTGATACGAAAGGCCCCAGCTTTTTATCTTATTTCCGTAATTGGCATAGGCCGCGCTTATGTTTTCGCGGTATTGAATATTGTTGCTGAAGGGCAGCTTGCTTTCGCCGCTATTCTCCACGCTGAAAGCATTGAAAACGCTATGGTAATCGTTGGCAAAATGACGAAGCCCCGCTTCAAACTTTGCATCTTCATTGTCGCCAATCGGGCGCATATAATCAATTTGCGCAGTTACCTGGTTGCTGTTTGAGCCACCGTCGTTGCGTACATTGGTTACGGTTGCCGGTATGGTGGCGCCGTTTTCAAAAAATGAGTTTGTGTAAAACGAATTGTTGGTATTCGAAGCCTGGTTATAGGTCAGGTCGGCAGTAAGCTCGTGGCCGGTTTTGCCAAAAGTTCGTTTGTATAAAAACTGTGTGGAAGAGTTGTTCCAGTTCCAGTTATAGGTTTCATCGCGGTTGCCGGTGCCGCTCATATCGCCATTGGCTTTGTAATACTCCTGCTGCTGATCGCCAATGCTGTTGCCGCTTCCTCCGCTTATGCCATGCGATATCGTGAACGTATTTTTGCTATCGTAAAAATAATCTACCCCAATCCTGCCCGAACCATTTTTGCGCAGCCTGTCGTTGTACGACACCTGCGAAAATGAACTTGCAGGCGCCCCATTCTCTAAGTTGGTACGGTTGGTTTCGCCGCGGGCAATGCCGCCGCTTTGGTTAAAATTACCCGTTACAAAAAAGTTCAGCTTTTTCTGCCGGAGGTTCACGCCAAGGTAGCCGGTCAGGATGTCGGGATAGCCAATGCCGGCGGAAGTATTTCCATTCAGCCCGCGGGCCTTATTCTTTTTCAGTACAATATTCAGTATCCCGCCCGAAGTGCCCGCATCGTATTTGGATGAAGGGTTGGTGATCACTTCCACTTTCTCAATATCATCGGCCGCAATCTGCTCAAGCGTAAGAATGGTAGGACGGCCATCCACAAAAATCTGAGGCGAACTGCCCCTTAATTCAACACCACCCTGCGCATCCACCGACAGCGAAGGAACATTTTTCAGCACATCAACCGCGGTACCGCCTTTAGCCGTTATTTGCGCTTCGGGGCTGAACACCCTTTTGTCCAATTTCATTTCAAAAGCCTTGCGCTTGCCGGTAACCACCACATTCTCCAATGCATTTACTTCCTCAGCAAGGCCTATTTTACCCAGGTTTATCTTTCCTTCCTTATTGGCCCTTTTCCAGTCGAGTTGGCTGTTGTAGGTTTTAAAACCCAGTATGCTGATGGTTAATTCAAGACCGGGAACCTGCGTTAATTTATCCAATAAAAAAGAACCGTTTTCATCCGAAAGCGCGGCATCAATTACTTTCCCATCAGGGTTTTTCACTTCAATGGTAGCGGCGGCAATGGGTTTTTTACCCGCTTCGGCAATTACCATGCCGGTTACCTTTCCACCCAAAGTTTGCTGGCCGAAAAGTGAAAGAGAAAATAGTGTGATGAAAACCGTGTATAAAACCCTCATAATCAGTAAAGTACGTTTTTCCGTGGGGCATAATTGCCCGGAAACCCTTTCTCAGACGGCAAAACCATGCTTTTCAATCTAAAGGCCCGGTTAATAAACGAGGTATAAGGTAGTGCTTAACCGGCTTTTAACAAAGGGTTACATTGCGAATGGGATGGCCGGCGCGAATCGGCGGGTGGTTTTGAGAAACTGCAATAGTTGGCAGCCCGGCACGCATTCCCGTTACACTATTGCCGCATAAAATCAAAAGCCCCTTTCCGCAGGTTGATCCCATATTCAAGAAATGCTTTCAGGCAGGCCAAAAAATTAGCCCATCCTTCAGTATTCTGTTTCAGCCATTTTATACCCGCTTCGTCATTGGCCCGTTCTCCTTCGCGTACCCTCACTACCGTTTGGCCATTGGCTGTTTCCTGCAATTCCATTTCTACCAGAAGCTTTAATTCACCTTCAGCCCAGTAATACGAAATGTACTGGCCCGGTATCATTTTCCCTACTTCCACAGGAACCTCCATGTCAAATTCAGGAAACTTCCAGGTCAGTTGCTTTCCTTCTTCCATCCGCCCCGAACTTGCGGCTATAAAATAGTTTTTCATCTTTTCAGGATCGGCAATGGCTTCAAAAACTTCGGCTGCCGGCTTTGCCACTTGTATAGTTGCTGCAATGTTTAATCGATCCATAAGAAATTCATTTTTTAATTAATTGAACTCATACACCGCATATCCCCAGGGTTCTATTTTCCATTCCTTGTTATACACGGTTTCCTTGTTTCCTCCAAACACATTCATCGCTTCACCATCAAGCGTGGCATCTTTTACAAGGATGGATTGTTCTTTGGCCGAAAGATTGAGGATTATCAACAGCTTTTTATCGCCTTTCTGCCGAACATAGGCGTACACAGCGGCCGGGTCGCCCGCTTCCACTTTGCGGAAACCCGCCTCAGCCGAAAGCGCTGAATTGCTTTTCCGCAAATTTTGAAGCGTGGTATAAAATTTTGCCCGTTCATATTTGCCAAACTTGATCGGGTCCTTATCAAAAAATTTCAAAGGCCTTTTCAACGGCTCTTCCTGCCCGCTGTACACCAGGGGAACGCTGTTGGCCATGGTTTGGGTAAATACCGCAAACGGCGCATGCACCGGCCCTGGGAAATTGCCATGATCAGATTGGTTCCAGGTATTCTCATCGTGGTTACTGGTAAAATACATTTGGATGGTCTCTGCAGGGTACATCAGGTCGGTTTCGGCCTTTACACTATCCAGTGCAAAAGCTGGCCTTTCTCCTTTAGCTACTTTTACCATCATTTTAAACATATGCCAGGGGTACACCGCATCAAAACCGCTTTTGGCCAGGTAGGCGCTATCGCCTTCGGCCAACATAAATTTATTGCCCATCTTCTTAATTTCAGGAATGCATTTTACCCAAAAAGAAGCAGGTACATTCCAGGCCACATCTACCCTGAACCCATCAATCCCGGTTTCGTTCACCCACCATTTCATAGCGTTGATCATGCTGTCCTGCATTTCAGTGTTCTTGTAATCCAGTTGGCGAACATCGACCCAGTCGAATGCTACTGCGGGCTTGCCTGTGCTGTCCTTTACAAAAAAGTCGGGATGTGAGGCGATCCACCTGTGATCGGCGCCCGTATGGTTTGGCACCCAATCAATGATTACTTTCATGCCCCGGTCCTGAATGGAATGTACGATACTTTGAAAATCTTTCATGGTTCCAAACTCAGGATTCACCGCAGTATAATCCGAAACGGCATAATAGCTGCCGAGCGAACCCTTCCTGGCTACTTTGCTGATTGGGTTGATAGGCATAAACCAAACGGTTTGCACACCCATTTCTTTCAGCCGGTCCAAATGTTTGGCAAATGCGTTGAAAGTGCCTTCGGGCGAGTATTGCCGCACATTCACTTCGTAAATATTGCCTTGTAAAATCCAGCCGGGTATGGCAGATGCGTGTGCTTCGGCTACCGGTGCGGGGGAAGGGCTGGTGGAGGTTTTGCAGCAAACCAGCATGGCGGGCAAACCCGCAAAAAGGAATAACGGGGCTATGAATTTTTTCATATGGCAAGTTTTTTCAAAAATAAATTGAATTGGCCACAAGCCGGAGTAAAATGAATTGCAGATCAAATTACGCAGGGTATGGAACCCGGGCATTGTAGCAATCCCACAACAGGTTGTTGGATTTTCCTACAGTAACCTGTTTTTGCAAAAAATATAAACAATTGATTTTCAATTATATATGCTGTTTCAGATGTATTGGCCCCATTTTGGTACTATACCTGGCATATTTATAACACAAAAAGATTTAAAGAATGAAAAAGACCTTTTTAGCAGCAATGTTCTCCGGAATAATTACAACAGCGGCCATCACTACTGCTGTATTTGCTTCACAAACCATTGAAATCTTAAGCGAAACACCCGTTAAGCTGGAAGATCTTCCTGAAGCCGTAAAGAAAACCCTGACTGAGAAATTTGAAGGTTGGGTACCCACGGCAGCCTTTTTGGTAACGGGCGAAAGCGAATATTACAAAATTGAAATAGCGAAAGGTGAGGAAAAGCAGGTAGCCAAAATTTCAAAGGACGGCAGTATTGTATCTGAAAAATCAGACTTTATAGGTTTGCAAAGCGAAACCCCTATTAAAGTGGAAGAATTGCCCGACCCCGTAAAAAAAGCCATTGCCGAAAAATTTGAAGGCTGGACCGCTACAAAAGCCAGCTATGTTACAGGTGATGGTGAAAAGGAGTATTACAAAGTTGGATTAGAAAAAGAGAACGAAAAGAAACTGGTAAAATTCGATAAGGATGGTACCATTATTGAATAAGAAGTTTGGTATTCTATAGTTGCGGGCTGGGGTTCTCCCCAGCCTTTTTTACATTTGGGGCGCCGGTAATCCAAAAAAAACTCCAAGCAGGTCTGCATGACAAAAATCCTGGTAGCTGATGATGATGTCACATTCACACTCATCCTGAAAAAATTTCTGGAGCGGAATGGCTATGCAGTTTATACTGCACATAGTGTTCAGCAAGCCCTGGAAGTTGCCGCCAAAGAATCAATGCAGCTTTACCTGCTCGATTACCACCTGCCCGATGGAACCGGTCTCATAATTTTCAGCCGTTTGGCAGAGCAGGGTTTTGCAGCTCCTGCAATCATTATGACCAGTTATAATGATGTAAGGCTCGCTGTAAAGGCGGTTAAAATGGGGCTGTTTGACTATATTATTAAACCTGTAAACCAGGATGAATTGCTGATGCTGATAAAAGAAGCATTGGAGACCCCAACAAAATCCATCCAATCCCAACAGGTCCCCCAAACGGGTGTTTTATCCATGGTGCATGGCAAAAGTGAAGGCTGGCAAAAGCTGCACGAACAGGTAAAAATGGTAGCGCCAACCGGCCTGTCGGCCATTATTATTGGTGAAAGTGGAACCGGCAAGGAAAATATTGCGCGGATGATACATAATTACAGCAGCCGCGCTTCAAACCCTTTTGTGGCCATTGATTGCGGCACGCTTTCAAAAGACCTGGCAGGCAGCGAATTGTTTGGTCATGTAAAAGGCGCATTTACCGGGGCGCTGGATTCGAAAAAAGGCAGTTTTGAATATGCCTCGGGTGGCACTGTGTTTTTGGATGAAATTGGTAACCTGCCGTACGAAGTCCAGGTAAAATTATTGCGGGTTTTGCAGGAAAGGGTGGTACAGCCCATTGGCAGCAACAAATCCATACCCATTGATGTACGCATCATTGCAGCAACCAATGAGGATCTTTGGAAAGCCGCGCAGGAAGGGCGCTTCAGGGAGGACCTGTATCACCGGCTGAACGAATTTACCCTGCGCGTACCCCCGTTGCGCAAACGTAAGGAAGACCTGTTGGTTTTTGCCGACTTCTTCCGCAGGGAGGCCAATAATAGTCTTCACCGGAAAGTGCAGGGTTTTACACCCGAAGTAATATCCTTTTTTCTTGCCTACCATTGGCCGGGTAATATCCGCGAATTGAAAAACATAATTAAAAGGATGGTGCTGCTGTGTAAGGAGGAAAAAGCAGGTATGGAATATCTGCCTGAAGAAATGCTATCGGCAAACAAGCAAGCGGTTAGCTCCGGCCCTCCGGCAGACCTGAAGGCTTTTAAGGAGATCAGCGAAAAGGAAATGATCCTGAAAGTGCTGAGCGAGGTTCAGTTCAACAAAACCAAGGCAGCAAGAAAGCTTAATATTGACCGCAGTACCCTGTATGCCAAAATGGAGAAGTACGGCATTCATTAATCAGGTTCCGGCAGGATGGAGCAGGTAGCCGTCCACCAGGTTTATCATGTTTTGAACCTCATTCAAAAGGGGCTTAATGGCTCCAAGATCATCAATTGCCTTTAGCCTGCTGAGCATCTCCTGTTCACGAAATGAAAGGGCCAGACCATTAAACCCAACCTGCGCCAACCTGCCGGCCATCCGGTGAAACAGCGCCGTTTGGGTCTTGCTATCCTGGTTGCGGAGGGCGGTTTGCAAGGCTTGCATATCATCGTGCATATCCCCGGAAAACTGCCCCGCAATTTCCCTGAAACTTTCGTCCTCCTCCACTGCGGTAGCTTTCTTCATGATGCTGATAGGGTTACCGGTAGAAGGTTCAACTGGTAGTATGGTATCCTCCTTTTTATTGATACATGACAGGGCGGCAAGCAGTTTGGCTTCGTTAAATGGTTTTGCAATAACCCCATCGAAACCCTGCAACAATAATGCCTGCTGCTCGCCGGGCAAGGCATGCGCCGTTATGGCCACCACTTTGGTTTGAGTGTTTAATTGCCTGATGCGCTTGCAAACTTCACTGCCACTCATTCCGGGCATGCTTATATCTGTAAGTACTATGCCGGGTGAATTACCATCAAGTGCACGCAATAAATCTTCACCATTGGTAAATATCCTATGGGATATTTTATGCTTTGTAAATATGAGTGAAACAAGCCGGGCAATCAGGTGGTCGTCATCCAAAAACCAAACTTCCGATTTCAAATCAAGGCTCCATACCGGTTGATTTTCAACTACAGAAGAAACAGTTTCACCTTTTTCATAAGGAATATTGAACGTAAAAACCGAACCATTACCCGGTGTACTTTTTAGCCCGATAGTGCCCCCCTGCGCTTCAACAAGCGCCCTGGTAATGGATAACCCGAGACCGGTTCCGCTCCTGGTATTCCCTTCCGCCATCGGTACCTGTTCAAATCTTTCAAATATCCTGCCCTGTTCGGCCACCGGTATGCCCCTGCCGGTATCGGCTACCGAAAAGCTCAACAACCATCCCGCCTCTCTAAGCCTGGCTTTTGCAGTCAGGGTTATGCTCCCCCGATCCGTAAATTTTACCGCATTGCCCAGCAGGTTCAGCAATACCTGTTTCAAACGGAAAGGGTCTCCTTTTACTATGGCATCTTCGGTCAATTGATTATCCAGGTGCAGCTCAAGACCCTTGGCGCTTGCTGCGGGTTGCATCAGCACCACCACTTCTTCTATAACAGATTCGGCATCAAAATCTTCCCGGTTGAAAGCAAATTTTCCAGCTTCAATGCTGCTGTAATCCAGCACTTCGTTCACCACCTGCAGCAGGTGGCCGGATGCCATGGCAATTGCATTTGTAAAAGCAGGATTCCCCGGCTCCTGCTGCAATTGTTCCGCATATCCGATAACGGATTGCAGCGGTGTCCGTATTTCATGGCTCACATTGGAAAGCAAAGCCTGTTTGGATTGGCTGGCCTGTTCGGCCTGCGTAGTTGCTTTTTCAAGCAAACGGCGATACTTTTTGCTGCGTGCCATATCAAACACCATGAGCGTGAATAATACCGCCGAGGCCAAAGCGAATGCAATTAAAATATACCGCACCATAGCCACATTGCTATCAAGGGTTGCGCGGGTGCTGGCCTGAACCTGTTCCGTTTGATGAATGATATCATCTTCAATAGCAAAAAGTAACTTGGTCACTTTCTCCTTAAACTCTTTTTCAAAGCGATTTATGGAAGTCTCTTTTTGCTTAGATTCTTTTTGAAAGGCCAGTCTTTTCTTTGAAATACCATCCATTAGTTTCTGCGCCTTTTCATATAAAACAGTATCGGCTTCCTTTTGCAGGGTATCCTTATTTTCAACCACTTT
>CAYUGH010000041.1:0-36991 GCA_964444195.1 uncultured Chitinophagaceae bacterium | reverse complement strand
GGCAGGTGAAATAACAACAAAAAGGGTTTGGAGTTTCATTGATCCGGCTTTTTTACAAGTGTTTATTGAAACTTTAACCCAATCTGCAAATATCCTCTTTCCGTCTAAATCAAAATATACGTTTCCTTTGCCCTGCAAGGTCTGCTTTTTTTAAAAAATATGCTGCAAATAAAACAATTTACTTTCAGCCCGATGGCTGAAAATACATACGTGCTTTATAACGAAGAGGGGGAGGCATGTATTATTGACCCGGGCTGCTATTTTCCGGCGGAAAAACAGGAATTAAGCGAGTTTTTGCAAGAAAATAAGCTGAAAGTGACGAAAGTTCTGCTTACCCATGCTCACCTCGATCATGTTTTTGGGCTGAAATGGGCCGCCGATAGCTTTGAATGCACACCTTATATGCATCCTTCGGAACAGCCCGTTCTTGACCGTGGTCCGCAAATGGGCGTTATGTATGGTTTAATGTACCCGGCCTACACAGGTGTTACCATCGCGGTGACCGAAGGGGATACCATTGCTGTCGGGAAAGATTTGCTGGAAGTAATTTACGCGCCTGGCCATGCGCCGGGTCATGTTTGTTATTATTGCCGTGCTCAGCATTTTGTTATTGGCGGCGATGTTTTGTTTCAGCGGAGTATTGGAAGAACCGACCTTCCGGGGGGCGACCATCAAACCCTTTTAAACAGCATCCGCACAAAGCTTTTTGTATTACCGGATGATACGGTTGTTTACTCAGGGCATGGCCCATCCACCACCATCGGGGAAGAAAAGAGGTTCAACCCGTTCCTGAACTGATCCAATTTTTAGTCATTATTTCTTCTTAACAAAACATTTTTGTTCAAATCAATGTTTAAACATTAATTTTGTGCCTTCAAATTAAAAACATACAATTATGACAGACTTGAGAACACTGGTTGACGGCCTTAATCAAAAGATTATGGAAGGTAAAATACTGGAAGCGTTTGAAGAATACTATTCCGATGAAGTGGTGATGCAGGATAATGATTACCCTGTGCGCGTAGGAAAGGAAGTAAACCGGCAGTATGAAGAAGCTTTTGTAAACGGATTGACTGAGTTCAGGGGAGCAAAATTAAAAAACACCCTGGTTAGCGATGGTATTACCATCAGCGAGTGGTGGTTCGATTATACACACAAGGATTACGGAGTACGCAATTACACACAGGTTTCGGCCCAAAGATGGAAAAACGGAAAGATCATAGAGGAGAAGTTTTATTACAATAATTAGAGATCGCCTTGTTTTTCGGACCCGGCTACTCTTTTTGGTGGCCGGGTATTTTTATAAATAGTCAAAATTTTTATAGTATTACCTTTGCGCCTTCAAAACATTGTCATGGGTTTAGAAAAGGATATCAATCAACATACCTTCAGAAATGAATGGCAGAAAGCCATGATAAACCTTACTTACACCCAAAACTGGTTAAGCGAAAGGTTCAAATTGTTTTTAGACCGGTATGATCTCACTTCCCAGCAATTTAATATCCTTCGTATTTTGCGCGGTGCAGGAGAGCCTCTTAGCACGCTCCAGATAAGGGAGCGCATGCTCGATAAAATGAGCGACACCAGCCGGATAGTTGACCGTCTGATCCTGAAAAAACTGGTTCAGAAAACCGTTTGCCCAAAAGATAAGCGCCTGGTGGATGTAATTATCACCGATGCAGGTAAAGAAGTGCTGGCTTCCATTGACGAATTAAGCGATGAATTGGATGGAATTATTAAAAATCTTTCCACGGATGAGGCTATCCAGTTGAATACCCTGCTGGATAAAATGCGTGAAAACCATTCCCGTTAAGCCGCAGTTTTCCATTGAACTGAATTGTCAAAAATTTATTAAGGAATTCACATGACCGGTGATGGCTGTAAACAACAGGCTATTTTCGCGGCATGAAGACTTGGTTCTACCCGTTCGTTATCATCACACTAATTTTCGTATCCCTTTCATCGTTAGCCCAAAACCCTGAATTCAGGGCAGCCTGGGTGGCAAGTGTCGCAAATATCGACTGGCCAAGTAAAAAAGGCATCACCTCCGGACAGCAGCAAATGGAGTTTACCAGCATACTGGATATGCACAGAGCCAATGGCCTGAATGCCGTCGTGGTGCAAATTCGTCCTTCGGGCGATGCTTTTTACCCCAGCCCTTTTGAACCCTGGAGCGAATACCTGACAGGAACCCAGGGCAAGGCCCCGTACCCCTATTATGATCCGCTTGCTTTTATGATTGAAGAAACGCATAAGCGCGGCATGGAATTTCATGCATGGCTAAATCCTTATCGTGCCGTTTTCAATACCAGAACCTCCTCTGTGTCGCCCGAACACCCCACCAAAAAGCATCCCGAATGGTTTGTTGATTACGGTGAAGGTTCAAGCATCACCCGTTATTTCGACCCCGGCAATCCCGAAGTAAGAAAATTTGTAACAGATATTGTTCGGGATATTGTGAAGCGATATGATGTGGATGGCATTCATATGGATGACTATTTTTATCCGTATCGCATAGCGGGCAAAGAGTTTCCCGATTACAAAACCTTTTCAAAATATGGAAAGGGTATGCCCAAAGATGCCTGGAGACGCAGCAACTGCGATACCATAATTGTAGCATTGCAAAAAGCTATCCGGGAAGAAAAGCCTTGGGTAAAGTTCGGGATCAGTCCATTTGGTGTTTGGCGAAATAAAAGCCAGGACCCGCAGGGAAGCGATACCCGGGCGGGGCAAACTAATTACGATGACCTGTATGCCGATGTTTTACTGTGGTTGCAAAAAGGCTGGATTGATTATGTAACCCCGCAGCTATACTGGGCAATCGGCCATTCTAAAGCTGATTTTATTACCCTGCTTGATTGGTGGGCCGACAGAACCTATGGAAAGCATTGCTATATTGGCTTAAGTGTTTTTGAAAACGGAACCAATAGCCCCCGAAAAGATGCTACCCAACTGCCCCGCATGATGGATGCCATCCGCAAAAAGGCCAATATACAGGGAGTGGTTTTTTATAAATCCAGCAGTTTTAAAAGCAACCCGAATGGATTTAGTACTGCCCTTCGCGACAATTATTTTAAGACACCTGCAAGGACACCTGTGATGGATTGGCTGGGTAAAAAGAAGTAAAAGCGTTTTTAATTGGTGCTGTTTTTAATGAAGGATGCTTCATTAAATCCTGCGGTTATATTTCCATTTGCCCATTCTACCACGGGTCGTTTAATAACAGTTGTTTTTTCCTGCATCAGCGCAAGCCCACCTTTATCGGTAGATGCGGCTTCCTGTTCTTCGGGTGATAGTTCGCGCCATGTCGTACTTTTTTTATTCAGTAAAACATCCCTTCCAACTGCCTTGCTCCAGGTTTTCAGTTTAGCTATTGCTATGCCGTCTTTCCTGAAATCGTGAAAGGTAAATTCAACCTTATTTTTTTTAAACCAATCGAGTGATTTTTTAATAGTGTCACAGTTGGGGATGCCGTAGATGTGAGTCATTATAAGTTGGAAAGTTGACGAGTTGATAAGTTGGAAAGTTGGGTATTGGGTGTGAAAGTAGGTGTGAAATTTGATGGGCAAAGTTATAGGTTGTTGAAGATGGTATCTCTGTTTCCAAAGTAGGTTAACCAGTCAACTTTTCAACCAGTTAACCAGTCAACTTTTCAACCAGTTAACCAGTCAACTTTTCAACCAGTTAACCAGTCAACCCAAGCATCATTGCTCTACCTGCTTAATATAATCCAGGATGGCTTCAATATCCTCATCCTTCAGGTCGGGATGCGGAAGCATGGCTGTTTGGTTCCATTCCAGCCAAAGTTCGCGGGCATATTTATCGCTGCGGATCACTTCTTCGCTGTTGCGGATAAAGGCATATAGTTTCTGCTTATCGGGCCAGCGCGCTTCAACCCCCTTCAGGGCAGGCCCGCTCATGTCCTTGTTTACCATGTGGCAGCTTGCACATTTTGCGTAAAATAGCTTTTTGCCTGTTTCATTGGGGCTAATATCGCTGGTTGCAATGGTTTTGGGCTCGGGTGAAGGCTCGGCGGTGTTGCAACCAAAGGCTGAAATGAAAATGAAGAAAAGACAAATGAGTTGATTGGACATTTGGCAAAATTAGGAAGGCAGTTTATAATGGATGCACCTGGAAGTTTTAATATGCGAAAAGCCGGCCTGGAAAATAAATAAAAAGCGACCCCCAAAACAGGAGCCGCCTTTATAAGCAAGCAATCAGCATTGTCGATCTATCGTTCTCAGCCGAGCACTTCGCGGGCAATCACGATCTTTTGAATTTCGCTCGTGCCTTCGCCAATGGTGCATAGTTTACTGTCGCGATAGTATTTTTCTACAGGAAAGTCTTTTGTGTATCCGTACCCGCCAAAAATCTGGACCGCATCGGTGGCCACTTTTACAGCCACTTCGCTGGCGTAATATTTGGCCATGGCGCCTTCTTTGGTGAGCTTGATACCTATTTGTTTATTGTGGCAGGCCATATTAATCAATAATTCAGCGGCTGCAATTTCAGTAGCCATATCAGCCAGTTTGAAACTGATACCCTGAAAACTGCTGATAGGTTTATCGAACTGGTGGCGATCCTGTGCGTATTGCAGCGAGGCCTCGTAAGCGCCCTTTGCAATACCGAGGCTTAGGGCAGCAATACTGATGCGGCCTCCATCCAGTATTTTCAACGCCTGGCGGAAACCATCCCCCACTTTGCCCAACCTGTTTTCATCGGGTATCCGGCAATTATCGAAAATCATTTCGGCTGTTTCGCTGGCGCGCATGCCAAGTTTGTTTTCTTTTTTGCCACCTGTAAATCCAGGGGTTCCGCGCTCTACAATAAATGCTGTGGCATTTCCGCTGGTACGTGGTTCGGCCGTGCGGGCAATCACTACGGCAATATCGCCGGTTTTGCCATGGGTGATCCAATTTTTGGTACCGTTCAGCACCCAGTGGTCACCATCTTTTGTTGCGGTGGTGCGCATATTTCCGGCGTCGCTGCCGGTGTTAGGCTCTGTTAACCCCCAGGCGCCAATATGCTCGGCACAGGTAAGCTTAGGCAGGTATTTATGTCGTTGGGTTTCGTTACCAAATGTATATAAATGATTGGTACAAAGGCTGTTATGTGCAGCTAAGCTGAGGCCGATGCTGCCACAAACCTTGGCTATTTCCTGGATGATAGCGCTGTATTCAAAATAACCAAGTCCTGCGCCGCCATATTCTTCAGGGATAACCACCCCCATCAGCCCAAGCTTACCCATTTCCTCAAATATATGGCGGGGAAACTCCTGGCTTTCATCCCAGTCCATTACATGGGGTTTGATGTGCTGAATTGCAAATTCGCGGGCAGCCGCTGCTACCTGGTTTGTTATTTCACTGGTTTCAAAATTCATACAACGGCTGATTATCTTTTTTAGCGGGGCAAAGATAGGCTAACAAACGTTAGTTTGTATAAAAACCCTGCTCCATACCTGAACTTTTTCGGGAGATTATGAATCACCCTATAAATCCGTTTAACCCAATCCCCCTATTTTTAATTAATGAAGACTTTCTTTAAAATATTTGTTGGATTAGTGGTGGTGCTGATTTCCGTGTTGCTTTTCAATACCTTCAGGACAGGACCTTCCGAAACGTCCATAGTTGCACAGCCAGCTCCCAAAATCACCGATTCTGCCCTTTCCCATTTTCAGGGGGCCATCTCCTTCAAAACCATTTCCTGGGGCGATCCCTCGCTTTGGGATTCAACCCAATTCATTGCTTTTCAAGCTTTCCTGGCCAAAACCTACCCGCGAATGCATGCCGCACTTTCGCCCGAAAAGGTTGAAGGCTATACCCTTCTATATACATGGACAGGTGCAGATTCAACCTTAAACCCCATCATTCTGATGGCGCACCAGGATGTAGTGCCGATTGAGGAAAGCACCCGCGACCAATGGACAGTTGACCCTTTTGCGGGAATAGTGAAGGACGGATTTATCTGGGGAAGGGGTACAACCGATGACAAGATCAACCTGGTTTCAATTTGCGAATCGGTTGAAAAATTACTAACCGAAGGATATAAACCCAGGCGGACTGTGTACATTATTTTTGGGCATGATGAGGAAATTGGGGGAAAAGGGGCCGTGGCGATTGCTGCCCGCATGGAAGCCATGGGCATAAAAGCTGATCTGCTGATGGATGAAGGAGGTATAATTACCAAAGAAAAGCTACCCGGCATGACCAAACCTGTTGCCCTGTTGGGTACGGCTGAAAAAGGCTACCTGAGCCTTGTATTAACTGCACAGGTTCCCGGCGGCCATAGCAGCATGCCCGAAAAGGAAACCTCGGTGGATGTACTTTCAAAAGCGCTTGTACGCCTTAGGGAGAACCCCTTCCCGGCCAGGTTTACCGAGCCTATGGAAGGATTAATGAAAGCCGTTGGACCCGAAATGCCGTTTTTACAAAGAATGGCATTTGCCAATCCCTGGCTGTTTAAAGGCATGATTGCTTCCAACTACGAAAAAACCGGGGCCGGAAATGCCATGCTGCATACCACCCTTGTACCCACTATCATTGAAGGGGGTATTAAAGACAACGTGGTTCCAACACAGGTAAAGGCAACTATCAACCTGCGGTTGCTTCCGGGTGATTCGGTGGAGGCTGTAATTAAAAGGGTTGAAGAAATTATACAAGATAAACGGATTACGGTATCTAAGCACCGGGGCGCTATAGCCGAACCCTCGGGAGTAACCTCTTCAAAAAGTTTCGGTTATCTGAAAATGGAAAAGATCATGAAGAATAGCTATCCTGATGTGGTAACCGCGCCTTTCCTTATGATTGGTGCAACTGATTCAAGGCATTTTGGCAAGGTTTCTTCCAATATCATCAAGTTCAGCCCCATGATCGATCCCATTGGTTTTCACGGGATTAATGAACGGGTTAGCCTGGAGAGTTTTCAAACGGCTTTATGGTTTTACGAACAATTGCTGAGGGATCAGGAATAAATAATTGCTTCTTTTCCATATCAATTGATTAAAATTGGTTTAGTTAAATTCGCGAAAGGTTGGCCGGTTTGCTAACCCGATGATATGCCGGTTTCATTGAAAACCCATAGTTTAGCATCTTCAAAAAAACTGAAAGAATATGTTTGAAAAATCCGGCAACCCGGTACTGGGTGAAAAAGCCTTCCGCGGGCTGACTATAAGCGGAGATACCAGTGGACGAATGACCATGCAGGGCACCATGAACAAAACCGGGCTGCTGATGCTGCTTGTTTTGGCTGGCGCTTATTTTTCATGGGATGCTTTCTCCAAAGGCCAAAATGTACAGATGTACATGATTGGCGGCGCCATTGGCGGCTTTGTAGTAGCGCTCATCACCATCTTTAAAAAAGAATGGGCAGCTTATACCGCCCCGGCCTATGCATTGCTGCAAGGGCTTTTTCTGGGTGCTATCTCAGCCATGTACAACTTTGCCTTTGCCGAAAAAATGCCCAACATTATTACCAATGCAGTTGGCTTAACGGTGAGTATAGGTATTGCCATGTTCCTGTTGTACCATTTCAGGGTCATTAAGGTGACCGAAAAATTCCGCAGCATCATTGTAATGGCTACTGCAGGTATCGCTATTTTTTATCTTGTAGTAATTATCTCCCGCTTATTTGGCGCTCAAATGGCTTTTATGCATGATAGTTCGCCAATGGGTATTGGCATTTCACTTTTTATTGTAGGCATTGCCTCGCTTAACCTGCTGCTCGATTTTGATATGATAGAGCAGGGAGCAAACTATGGCGCTCCCAAGTATATGGAATGGTTTGGAGGATTTGCCCTGCTGGTAACGCTTGTTTGGTTATACCTTGAAATTTTGAGGTTACTCAGCAGGTTTGCAAGCAATAAGTAACGATTTCCCCGTCAATCCGAAAGTGCCAGTCATTCCGACGCAGGAGGAATCCCAGATGAGAAGATTAGACATAAGGCCGGGATTCCTCCTGCGTCGGAATGACGTCAATAAAAAAAGCGGATTGGAAAAACCAATCCGCTTTTTTTATTGAGTAATAATAAGAGTCTATTACTGCCTGATTATAACCGTTCCACCGCCGCCAGGACCACCGGGCCTGCCGCCCATACCCTGAAACTGCTGTTGCATCAGCTTACGGTATTCTTCGCGGGTAATTTTATTGCCCTTGGTTGGCGCTTTCACAGCCACATCCTTACTGATAGGCTCCAGTTTTACGGGGCTGTACACCACGGTTCCGTTATCCACATCGAGGTAAAGAATCAGCCCGGGAAGCCCAAAATAGTTGTCGGGACCTGCTGAGGTAGCAATGTCCTCCGTGTACCAGGCCACTACCGACTGTTTTTCATTCATCATCCGCGTCATCATAGAATCTCTGCGGCTGGGTTGCCCGGCTTGTCCTGCCTGGCTTTGCCCATTCTGTCCGCCGGATGGTGGGCCACCGGCACGCATCATACCTCCGCCCATACCAAACATTTGTACCGTGGTAGTGGCTTTTTTGCAGGTATAACCCGCTACGGTCATGGTTTCCTCTTCCAGTTTCCATTTTACCGGGTGAAGCGTATCCTCTATCAGGTAGCGCTTGGGGCCCAGTTCACGGCTTTCCACAATCTTTTCGTTTTCATAGTCACGAAAAATTTCGGCGTTATCATTACCACCGAAGCGAAATGAGCGCATACCGCCACCGCCATCAGCCGTAGGCATTTGGTCTTCCTTTTTAGGGGCAGGCTTAAATAGCGAAGTGGTTGGGGTAAAGTAAAGCTCCAGCATATTGGTCTGAAATTCAGGGATCATTGCCTTCATTTGCTCGGCCTCGGGTGGCAACCGTTTGTGCACATTGATCTTTTGTTCGTAGGTGATTTTGCCTTCACCTTGCTGGGCAACGGCCGGTGCGAGTGTGAGTGAGATTAATGCTGACCAGATAATTTTTTTCATAGAGGGATCTTTTAATCTTTATAGGATGCAAATTTATCGTATTACCAATGCCGTTAGGTTAAGACTGTGGAATGAACCGTTAATTAAAGTTAAAGCGTAGTAAATAGGGTCAATAAGGCCAAATATATTTGCCAAAGAATTATTTGAAAGACTGATTCATGAATAAAAAGCTAAAAATATCCCGTTGGTTAATGTATGCCAGTGTGCTGGTGATCCTGCTATTCCAGGTTTACTGGCTCAGGCGGGTGTATTCCGACACGTACCGCAACCTGCAGCGTGAGATCAGCGTCGTACTCAGGGAGGCCTTTTTAAAGGAGCAGTTGCAAAGTTTATTCGGCGATTCGGCCAACCAATTTTTCAGGAGAGATACCGTAAATTTTAATGGAAACAGGTTGTCGGTTGTTCAGATCAGCGATACCCTGAAACATAGAACCGAGTGGACTTCGAAGGATAGTATAAAGGTTGAAATAAGGGCTGGCAGAGGCAGCGATACGGTAAAACGAATGGATGGTCCACCCAGGATCATGGCTTTTGAACAGGCGGAAGAGGATAAGGGAATTGGTGATAAGCTGATTGTAACCCTGCCCATCAGTACCAAACTCTACGATTCGGGGAAAGCGAAAGAAGTTTACCGGAAGGTGTTGGAAAGCGCTGGACTTCCTTCATCCTTTGCGATCAGCAAAACGGATTTGGATAAGGATAATAACCGCCACCTACGGCAGCCGGGGAACCATGGCCCGGTGATTAACAGGCGGGGTATGCAGATGGTATTGGTTGACCTGGACTTTGGAAACCCCGTAATTCACATTCTGACCGGCATGTGGGGCCAGGTGGCGCTTGCCTTTTTTATGACCGGCATGATAATACTGGCATTCAGTTTTATGTATAAAAGCATGCAGGAACAAAACCGGATGGCAGCACTGAAAAATGATTTTATCAGCAACATGACCCATGAGCTGAAAACGCCGGTGGCCACCGTGAGTGTAGCCATTGAAGCGCTTAAAAACTTCAGTGTTTTGGATAACCCGCAACGTACCCGGGAGTATCTTGATATTTCTGCCGCCGAATTGAACCGGCTTTCACTGTTGATTGATAAGGTGCTTCGTATAAATATGTTTGAAGCTGAGAAACTTGAAATCGAGAGGCAACTTATTGACCTTACCGCATTGACCAGTGAAGTGGTGCAGGCACAACAGTTGCAGGCCGAAAAGTTGTATGCAACCATTCGTTGGCAATCGCCACCGCAAAGTATTTATGTAAAAGGCGACCGTTTACACCTGATGAGTGTATTGTACAACCTGCTGGATAATGCACTGAAATACAGGAGTGATCATCCGGTGATTGAGGTGGGTCTTACGCAACAGGGCCAAAAGGTTGCCTGGACCGTAAAGGACAACGGGCCCGGTATTGCCGCAGAGTACCGGGAAAAGATATTTGAAAAATTCTTCCGGGTGCCGCAGGGCGACCGCCATGATATTAAGGGGTATGGACTTGGGTTGAGCTATGTGAGTGAAGTGGTTCAAAAACATGGCGGAACGATCAATGCTGATTGTGAACCCGGGAATGGTTGTATTTTTACGGTAAATCTGCCGGTTGAAAATAATCCCTCATGAGCATGGTAAGTGTCCTATATGTCGAAGACGAGGTTTTCCTGGGAAAAATAGTGAAGGAAACCCTCGAAAGCCGCGGTTATGCGGTTCGCATGGAAACAGATGGCCGTGATGTACTTGATGCTTTTAAACAGTTTAAGCCGGATATATGCATTCTTGATGTAATGCTTCCGGGTAAAAGTGGCTTCGAAATTTCAGCCGAAATAAGACAGGCCGATAAAAAGGTTCCAATCCTGTTTCTTACGGCTAAAACCCAAACCGAAGATGTGGTAAAAGGTTTTTCGCAGGGAGGAAATGATTATCTCAGAAAGCCTTTCAGCATGGAGGAACTCATTGTAAGGATACAAAACCTGCTTGAACTGGCTGGCAATAAGCCTTCTGAAAAAGCGGACCCTGATAATATCACTATCGGAAAATTGAGGTTTAACCTTCCACGGCAAACCCTAACGGGCGGTCAGGAGGAAAGAAAACTGTCGTTCAGGGAAAGCGAACTGCTGCGATACCTGTATGAAAATAGAAACAGCATTATTGACCGGCGGGATTTGCTGATGAAGCTCTGGGGCAACGATAATTTTTTTAACAGCCGCAACCTCGATGTGTACGTTACCAAGCTGCGTGGCTACCTCCGCGATGACCCGCAACTTGAAATATTGACCATTAAGGGTGTGGGTTACAGATTTGTGACATCCTGATGAATTGGGAAAAGAGCGGAATCAATTATATTGCCTGGCGGTAATAATTCAATTTTAAAAGTTTACATATTAAATCTCCTATTGGCATATTCGACAGCGGTTACGGTGGCCTCACCGTTTTCAGGGAAATTGAAGCCCTGCTGCCACAATACGATTACCTCTACCTCGGCGATAATGCCCGCGCGCCCTATGGGCCGCGCAGCTTTGAAACGGTATATGAATACACCTGGCAGGCGGTGCAATGGTTCTTCGCCAAAGGATGCCCGTTGGTGATACTTGCCTGCAACACAGCCAGTGCCAAAGCGCTGCGCACAATACAGCAGAACAACCTCCCGGTAAGTGAAGATCCTACACGAAGAGTGCTTGGGGTGATACGCCCTACTACAGAAGTGATAGGTTCGTACACCCAATCGGGGAAAGTAGGTGTGCTGGGAACAACGGGTACTGTAAAGTCTGAATCGTATGTTATTGAAATTGGCAAGTACTGGCCTAACCTTAACGTGTATCAGCAGGCCTGCCCCATGTGGGTGCCGCTGATTGAAAACAATGAACATACCGGGGCCGGAGCTGATTATTTTGTGCAGCTATACCTCGATCAGTTGATGAAACAAGATGCTGAAATTGATACGGTATTGCTGGGTTGCACACATTATCCGTTGCTGGCTAAAAAGATCAGGCAATTCTTACCCACGCACATTAAGGTAATTGGACAGGGTGATATTGTGGCGCAAAGCCTGAAGGATTACCTTGCCCGGCATCCTGAACTGGAAACAAGGATCAGCAGGCATGGGCACCGCTATTTTTTCACTACCGATGATCCTGATGATTTTGAAAAACATGCTGCTAATTTTTTTGGAAAGGAAGTGAATGCTGAAGTGGCTCATCTTTCTTAAGATTCTTCTTCCTCGAAATCATTTAAAGGAAGCATTGGAGCTGAAATTGTTTTATCTGATTTTATGCCAAGCTGTTTCAGTTTCAGGGCCTGCGCTACCAGGTTTCCACGCCCATCCTTTAATTGCCCGATTGCTTTTGAATAAGAATCATTTGCTTTGGAGATGCTTTTACCTACATCTTCCATGGTATCAATAAAGCCAACAAATTTCTCGTAGAGCTTTTCACCCTGTTTAGCAATTTCAAGCGCATTCCGGTTCTGCATTTCGCGGTTCCATAAATCGGTTACCAGTTTTAGCGCGGCAATCAGGTTGGTAGGGCTGATGAGCAAAATCCTTTTGTTGTAGGCATACGACCAAAGTTCAGTGTCCGCCTGGATGGCAGTAAGATACGCAGGTTCAATTGGAATAAACATCATCACAAAATCGAGGGAGCCTTCCATCAGGTCATAGCGCTTTGGCGCCAGCAGGTCAATATGATTGTACAAAGAACCAATATGCTCCTTCAATGCCTGGCGTTGCAAAATGTCATCACTTGCAGAACTATATTTATCATAGGCCAACAGCGAAACCTTTGAATCAATGATGATCTTCCGGTTTTCAGGAAGGTGTACGATCACATCAGGCCGTTGATTCTTCCCGCTCTCATCCTTCATGTTGTCCTGCACCGTATATTCCCTGCCGCGGGTGAGCCCCGATTTTTCCAGAATGCTTTCCAATATCATTTCACCCCAGTCGCCCTGCTTTTTGGTTTGACCTTTTAATGCGGTTGCCAGGTTATTGGCTTCAGCGCTTACCTTATTGGTTTGTTCAATCAGGTCCTTTACGCTTCTCTCCAGTGTAAAACGTTCTTTCGCTTCTTTATCGTAGGCATCTTCTACCTTCTTCTTAAAGGTTTCAATATTCTCTCCAAGTGGTTTCAGGATGGCTTCGATATTCAATCGGTTGGATTCGGTAAAACGGCCTGATTTTTCTTCGAGGATTTTGTTGGCAATATTTTCAAACTCAATGCGGGCCTTGGTTTGCAGTTCGGTCATTTCTTCCTTTTGCGAAACAAGCTTTTCATTCAGCGCCCGGTTATTGGCTGATAGCGTGCCGTTTTCCGCAGTAACCTGATTCATTTTTTCGCGGAGATCACCCAGTTGGGATTGCTGCTTTTCGGTTATTTCCTTTTCACGGATGAAGTTTTCCCTTAATCCATTATTGACAGCCTTTGTGTTGGCCAGTGTTTCATTTAATTGATTAATAGTTGTCTGCAACTCGTGGGTGATGCTTTGTTGTTGATTTAATTGTCTGCTAAGCTCTTCAATCCGGGTAGTATTATTTTTCAGGTCCGATTCCTGCGATGCATTAGCAGCAATCATTTCTGCCAGGCGCCCATCTTTTTCCCTGAGGGTATCAGCAAGTTTTTCAGATTCAGTCTTTTGCAATTGAAATTTTTCATTTGCAATTAGCAGCTGCGTATGAATACCATTGAATTTTTCAGATTGTTCTTCATACATTTTTTTTGGAACAGTTCCAGACCTGAACCAAAACCACAAAACCAGGATGGAGAAAATAAAACCCGAAGCAAAAGCAAGCGAAAATGTTAGTGTATCCATGGAAAGAATTGTAAATGGTAAATAAACGAAATCAATCACACCAAATTTTATTTCGGATTGATTTTTCTGCAAGGGTTTATGAAGAATACTTTTGTATGGCGGTTACTGTTTTTTGAATTTGAAAGTATTGATAGTTAGCTTGCACGCAGGTAAATTACTCACCATTATCAATTATGCGCCTACTTCATACCGCCGACTGGCACCTGGGTAAAAAGCTTGATCAGCACGACCGTTCGCAGGAACATCAGTTGTTCCTCAACTGGCTGCTGGAAACGATTAATGCCCGTGAAATTGATGCTCTCATTATCGCAGGCGATATTTTCGATTCGGGCAGTCCGGCCAATGAAACCCTGCGGATGTACTATAATTTTTTAGTGACCCTTCGCCAAACCTGTTGCAGGCAGGCAGTTATCATCGGTGGAAACCACGATAGCATCAGCACCCTGAATGCCCCGCGCGAATTGCTCAGGGCCATGCAGATGCATGTGGTAGGGGGTGTGCCTGAAAATGCTGAAGAACAAATTATCCCGCTTTTCAATAAAACCGGTCAGGTGGAGGCCGTAGTCGCGGCGGTTCCTTTCCTGCGCGACCGTGATGTGCGCCTGAGCGTTGCGGGCGAATCGGCTGAGGAAAGGGAATTGAGGATTCGCGAAGGCATTGCCGGCCATTACAGTAAGCAGCTTCCCTTGCTCGAAGATTACATTGCAAAAAACATTCCCCTCATTGCCACCGGCCACCTGTTTGCACAGGGCGCGGCTGCAAGCGATAGTGAAAAGGAAATTCATGTGGGTTCGCTCGGGCAGGTTCCGGCCTCAGCCTTTCCAAAGGAATACCATTATGTTGCGCTCGGCCATTTGCATCGTCCGCAAATAGTTGGCGGATTATCGCATATCCGTTACAGCGGTTCCCCCATCCCCCTCAGCTTTAGCGAAGCTACCGATGAAAAACAAGTATTGATCCTGGAAACTCAACCCAGTCAACCGATTAATATTGAAACTTTACCTATCCCCGTGTTCAGAAAGTTGATCAGGATACAGGGCGATCCTGAAAAAGTAAAAAAACAAATTGTTCAACTCAAAATGGATGTAACGGGGAATGAATTGCCTGCCTGGGTGGAGGTTCAGGTGCATACCAACAGCCTGCTCACCCAATTGCAGGATGATTTGCAGGCAATATTGGAAAAAAAACCAGGCTTCGGGCAACTTTTTTTAAGGCAACTACGCCTGCGCGAAGCAACCGGCATCGAGGAGGCCGGCATTGATTACCACCAATTGGTGGATATGACCCCGCAGCATGTGTTTGGGCTCAGGCTTGAAAGCCTTGGCGAAGAATCGGACAGCGAAGCCCTGCAATCTACTTTTTCCGAAGCGCTGCAATTACTGGAAGAAAAGGAGGATATGCTATGAAGATCCTTTCCGTTGGGTTTAAAAACCTTAATTCATTGCAGGGCGAGTTCCGGGTTGATTTTGATAGAAGTCCACTATCCGACAGTGGGTTGTATGCCATTACAGGGCCAACAGGCGCGGGAAAAACCACCTTGCTCGATGCCATCATCGTGGCTTTGTACAATAAGGTGCCGAGGCATGGAGGCAATGTAGAAGAACTGATGACCCGCCATACCGGCGAATGCCAGAGCGAAGTTGAATTTGAAACGAATGGCAAGCGGTACCGCAGCAAATGGAGCCTGAACCGTGCACGCAACAAGGCCGACGGGAAAATGCAGTCCGACAAAATGGAACTGTGCAATGCTGAAACCGGCGAAATTTTGGGAGGACATCGTAAAAGCGAAACGTTGATTTTGATTGAGGAGATCACCGGGTTGGATTACGACCAGTTCCTTCGTTCGGTCATGTTGGCGCAAGGTGAGTTTTCTAAATTTTTGAAAGCTAAACCAACGGAGCGGAGCTTGCTGCTTGAACAGATGACGGATACCTTTATCTTCAGCCGCATCTCGCAATTTATTTTTGAAAAAGCAAAAGAAGAAAAGCAAAAGCTCGATGAATTTGCGTTGATACTCGGTCAATTTGTGAGCCTGGGTGAGGAGGAAGTTAAGGAAAAGATTGAGGCCAGGAGGAATGAAGAGGGTAAGTTGAAAGTACTGAAAAAAGAAGAAGAAGTATGGAGAGGTGTGGTTGGCTGGTTTGAGCAAAGCAGGAACCTTGAAGGTGAGAAACAAAAATTGGAAACATCTTACAACAAATGGCAGGAGGAATACGAACAGTTTGCACCTGAACTTGAAAAGCTGAACCTGCACAGGAAAGCGCAGCCCTATGCGCATATCTTTCAGCAATCGGCACAAATAATTAATGAAAAGGAAATTGAATTAAACAACAGGCAACTTCATGAGGATGCTTTAATTGCGCTTCGTGCAAAAGAGCAACAGGCCCTGGAAGCAAAGCAGGCCGCTGAACAGGAACTGAAAAAAGCCGAACAGGAGAGGATCAATCGTCTTCCACAAATTGAAGAAGCTATCCGGTTAAGCGACTTACTACTTGTTAAAACGAAAGAAGTAAAAGGGTTAGAAGAAAAAAAGGGAACCAACCGAGAAAAGCAGGAAGCATTGAGCCTTGATTTGGAGCTAAACATAAAGGAAACCGAAGCCTCAAAAGCAGTTCGGAAACAGGTTTTGGACTGGTTAGCATTGCATGATGCAAGAAAGGAAATGGATGCGGGTGAGGCTGCGCTTGCCCGGCTTGTTACCCGGTTGAATGGGCTGATGGAACACGGGCTCAAAATAACTGCTGAAGGAATGGCGCTCCATGGGCAGTCAGAAAACCTTGAGCATTCGATTGAGAAATTGCAAGAAAAGGAGAAGGAATATGATAGTGGAATCGAACTGACTGAAAAACTGATCACTCAAACAATAGATAGCATTGCTGCTTTACAAGGTGGAAATACGCCCGAACAGATCCAGGGAGAACTTCAGCTTTTGCCCCAACGGATTGCGGATATACGCGAGCAGTCCCGTTTATCGGGCGAGTATGTATTGCTTTTGAATGAGATGGATCTGCACCGGGCTTCCATTAAGGCAATCGCTGATGCGATGGCTGAAATAACCAACCAGGGAAAACAAACAAATGAATTGCTTGCCGAAGCCGAACAGCATCTTTCCGTATTGAACGAACTGCTCGAAAAGGAAAAAAATTTGCTGGAATATGCTGCCCACAGGCATATGCTGGCAGATGGCCAACCATGTCCGTTGTGCGGGGCATTGGAACATCCTTTTGCCACCAGCGAACCGGAATCAGTATTGCAGGACAGGGAAAATGCAAGCAGGTTGCAGCAAAAGAAAGTAGATGAACTGAAAGAAAAGATTCAGTTGCAACGAGATCATTTCAAAGAAAAAAATCTTCAAAAACAAACTGCTGAAAGACAAGTGGAGAAAGGAACACAGCATTTGCAAACCCTGAAAGCATCTTTTGAGAAGGGTAGCCGGGTTTTTGAAGACCCACCCGCTATCACAGAAACGCAACTGTGGCAGTCGCTGCATCAAAGTTTATCCGCGCAACTTGCAAACCTTCAAAATACCTGGAAGCAACTGTCGCCTTTATTGGCATTGAAGCAGGAACAGCAATCACTGCTTCAACGATTACAGAATGACAGGGTAATTGTAAAGAACAAGCTGGAGAGCACGAATGAAACCCTGCAGAATCTTACCGGACGCAGGAATATTCTTCAAGAGGAGCTTGGGGAAAATACTGCGTCTGAAGAGACATTAACAAAGGAAATCAAAACCATTATTTCGCCATTCGGGTTGATATGGGATGGGCTGCAAACTGATGTGCTGATGGACAGGTTCCGCTCCTGGAAAGAGGAATACCGGGCCAACCAGGACCAGGCAAAATTGCTCGAAGCTGAAATTGAAAGGCATTTGCTGGCCAACAACCACCTTTCTCAACAAACAAAACAATTGGCCGGTGAAGCTTTAACCTTACAAGATGCCTTGGAAAAATCTATTTCTGAAAGCAGGGATTTAAAAGAGAGGATAACCGGGCTTGCCGGTGAATCAGACCCCGTTGAAGCCAAAAAGCATCTGTTGGAAACCGAAAAGCAGGCAAGGGAAAATGAAAAATCAACCCGCGAACAATGGCAAAAACTGGTGGACGACCTGAGAGAAAATGAAGCGAAACTGAAAAGCCTGTCTCACAATATTGCAAACCTCGAAAAACGTCTCGAAGCAAATGAACAGGAACTTGAAAAAGCTGTACTAAAAGAAGGTTTCCCATCCCAAGCAGAACTCGCTTCCGCGCTGCTATCCACGGCTGACGAAACTAAGATGAAAGGACTGGAAATGAACCTGGATCAACAGGAAAAGACGTTAATGGCGCTGATCGAAAAAAATAAAAGCGACCTTGAACTTCACCTTGAAAACCAGCCTGCCGATACCGGTGAAGATACTGCGCGGCTGCAATTAACAAGTTTGCTCGAAAGGCTGGAAGAAGGCAACCGGGCAGTGGGCGCCCTGGTGAGTGAACTGGAAGAAGATGCCCGTCGCAAACAACTGCATGCCGCCAAACTGGAAGAACAAAAAATTCAGCAGCAGGTTTACCAGCGCTGGCAAAACCTAAACATACTTGTTGGCTCCGCTGATGGAACTAAGTTTCGCAATTTTGCGCAGGGTCTTACCCTCAGCCACCTCACCATGCTTGCCAACCGTCATTTAGCGCGTTTCAGCCCGCGTTACCTGCTTGCCAAAAAAGCAGGCGACAACCTCGAACTCGAAATCACCGATGCCTGGCAGGCCGGTATAGCACGCCCCATCAGTACGCTTAGTGGAGGCGAGACTTTTTTGGTAAGCCTGGCGCTTGCGCTCGGCCTGAGCGACCTGGCCAGTAATAAGGTGCAAATCCAAAGCCTGTTTATTGACGAAGGCTTTGGCACGCTTGATGCGGAAACCCTTGATGTGGCCATGGATGCGCTGGAAAACCTTCGTGAGGCGGGGAAAAGCATTGGGGTTATCAGCCATGTGGAAGCCATGAAAGAACGGATTACTACGCAGATACAGGTGGTGCGGACAGCAGGTGGATACAGCCGGATTGAGGTGAAGGGTTGATTGGGTTACCCCTGCATCATAGCTTTCAAAAAATCATCTTTTTTGCGAATGCTTACTTCAAGTACGGCTCCGTCCTGCATGATGACTTCACCGCCTTTGCCGCGGTTAAAGCTTTTGATGGCATCCATGTTAATCAGGTGTGATTTGTGTATCCTGAAAAAGCCGGCGCCACCCAGCATATCATCAAATTCTTTCAGCGTTTTGGCCACAAGTATCTTCTGTTTTTCTTTTAAAAAAATCTGTGTATAGTTCCCTACGCTTTCAAACCTTAATATCTCGCTGGAATAGAAAAAATGCAATTGCCCGACGGTTGGGATGCATATCCGCTTTGTTCCATTTTGCTTATTACCTAAGTTGTACACAAGACTGTCCAAACGTTCTTTTGTACCCTTCAATTCCCTCTTTTCGCCGGCTTTTTGCACAGCCATTACCAATTCGGCCGATTCCACCGGCTTTAGTAAATAATCCACTGCGCTCATGCGAAACGCTTTTACGGCATAGGTATCGTGAGCGGTGGTGAAAATTACATCAAATGGCGGGTTGGTAAACTGTTCCAGCAGGTCAAACCCGGTTTGTTCTCCAATATGCACATCCAATATCAGCAGGTCGGGTTTTACCTGTTCAATGGCCGCGGCAGCCTGCTGTATGTTTTGATAAACGCCTTCCAGCCTTACCGTGTCGGGGCAATACTTTTTTAGAAGCATTGTAATGCGTTCAATACAGTGCTTTTCGTCATCTACTGCAATAGTTCTTAGCATATTGTCTGTTTTGGTTTAGAATGCAGGTTTATAAGGAATCTGAAAGGTTACCCTGATACCTTCGGTTAGTTCCTCAAGCATAACCGGTTTTTGGAAATCGGTTGGTTCTTTATTGAGCAATTGTATCCTCCGTTCGGTAAGTTGCATACCCATAGAAGAGCTTTTTATTGGATATGGCTGCTTATTTGCTTTTGAAAGACCTACTCCGTTGTCATCAATAATAAATTTCAATTGTTCGCCTATGCGCTCAATATTTATCAGCATTTTGCCGGCGCCCGCTTTGGGCATTATGCCGTGCCAGATACTATTTTCCACAAAAGGCTGTAATAATAATGGAGGTACAAGGGTATGGTCGGTATCAATATCGGGCGACAGGTTTAAAACATATTCAATGGGTTTACCCGTCCGCAGGGATTCCAATTGAATATAGAGGGTCAACGCTTCGAGGTCGCTGCTAAGCGCTACTTCCTTTTGTTCGCTGTTTTCAAGCACCAGCCGCATAAGCCGTGCGAATTTTGCCAGGTATTCTTCTGCAATTACCGCTTCATTTTTTCGTACAAAATCAGCGATACTGTTTAATGCATTGAATATAAAATGCGGGTTCATCTGGCTGCGAAGGGCTTTGTTTTCCAGCTCGTTTTTCTCAGCTATCAATTCCGCCTCTTTCTGGGCAATTCTTGCGCTTTGGCGACTTTTGTTTATGGCATACAAAGCAGCCGAAGATAGCAAAATAAACATGGCGCCTGCCAAAATAGCTTTTTGGGTGAAACGGTGCTGTTCTATTTCTGCAACATGTTCGGCTTTTAATAAAGCTTCCCGCTTTTCCTGTTCAAATTTTAATTCGGTTTCAAGGATTTTCTCTTTTGTTTCGTCTTTAAAAATGGAATCCTTTAAGCGCCGAAGATTATTCATAGCATCAAATGCTAATTTGTAATTACCCTCTTTTTGGTAGATATTGGCAAGGGCTTCCCATTCCGAAATTTCGTTGTGTGGGGTTCTAATTTCCTGAAAAATAGCTAATGCCTGTTTATGTAACTTTTTAGATTCATTCAGCGCTGAATTGAGTGAAAAGCCGTGGAAAGTTAAAAATCCTGCCGGGGCGTTATACAGGGTTTTTCCAAGATAGCTTAACACGGTTCCTTCTCCCCGCCGATCTCCAAATTTTTTGAGGATAGGTAAAGATTGCTGCAGGTAAATCCATGCAGAATCGTGCATGCCCAATTCAAAAAATGCTATACCCATATTACTTTGGTTTTCGCCACTTTCCCGTTCAAATCCATTGGCAAGGTTTATACCAAGCGCCTGCCTGTACAAATCAATAGCGGCAAAACTGCTATCCTGCGAATCAAGGATGGTACCCATTTTTTGCAGCATGCTTGCCTCATTAAAAGCGTCACCTGCTATTTTTGCAAGCAGGTAAGATTGGCGGTAATAATTCATGGCTTCTTTGTATTTTTCCATATACTTATATACCATGCCACAATTTCCCAAAGTGATTATACTATAAATGGTATCCTTTGCATCTGTTGCTATCTTATTGGCTTTTTTATAATTTTCAAGCGCCTCCGGGTAGTTGCCCACCATTAAATAACTACTGGCAATATTGTTGTAACAATTTAATGATTTTTCAGGCTGGTGTATGGTATTAAATAGTTTGAGGGCTTGCTGTTGTATAAAAATGGAAGTATCAAATTCCTGTAAATAGTAGTAGGTGAGTCCTTTGCCATATAGCGCATTTCCGATGCCGGGTTTATAGTTGATTTCCTCCATGAGGGCATGCATGGCATCCCAAATTGGCAGGGATTCATCGTATTGTCCGTTATGTACCCTCACCAGGGCCTTGCTGCCCAGCGGAATTATGGATAAATGTGGTTTCCCCTTAGCTTTTGCAATCAATAAAGCGCTATCATACCATTGGTTGCTCATATTGCTATCTGCCTCAAATAGCCGGTAAGCCAATGACGAGGCGGCAACAATCCTCAGAGAATCATCCATTTTCACATTCCGGTACACCTTTTTCAGGGAATCAGCATCAGGGATTTCACCCAAAGCCAATTGATGGGAAATAATCAATAGGGTAAGCAAAACGATGCATGGTTTTTTCCAGCGCATATTTTGGATAATTATTTAAAAGGGATATGGACGCAAAATAAGCAGATAAGGGCAAACAATCAATCTTTTGCCACAAATGATATTTACCGCTTGCGGGCCCCATGAATCCGTATTAGGTTTACAAAAATGCCCGTAATGGAAAATGTGTTAGGGACAAGCAGCCCATTTCTGTTGAAAAGTAAAACTTATACGGTTACCGGTAAAGAATCGTGGGACAGTACCCAAACTACCGCTACGGTAAGGGAGGTGTACCACGGTTTTGGTACTTCCAACCAAGTGAGCGCCTCTGTACAAAGCACCCACCACGACAGGCTATACCTGGAAGACGGTAAAGGCAATCTGCACGATGTAGAACTCACCAATTGGGATATAGGCATTGCCAAAGGGCACGAGATTACCATTGTATGGCCTATGAATATGGAGCCTGACGATAAGCCCAAACCCCTGGTTGGCATCTGGGTTACCGTTAAGGAAAAGCATAATATGGGGAATGTGCTCGCCATAAAGAACCATCAAACCGGGCAGGTACGCATGAACGAGCAACTCATGCGGGCCATGGCACGTAACCCCTGGATGTTAGTGATACCGGTTGCGGCCATCCTCCTATTCTTTATCCTAAAAACCTGGATGATAAAGGATGCCGGCATAGGAAGCTTTTTGTTTGCCGCCTTACTCGGCGCCCTCATTTGGCAAAAAACCTGGAACCCGCAGCGTTACCGTCAGCTAAAGCTGCTTGTGGGTAATATGCTTGATTAAATGCGCTCCTGGTAACGTATAGGCTGAAATAGAATGTGATATAATACATCAGAAAAATTGTTATGGGTAACCGTTTAAAATTTTGGAACACAAAATGGAACACAAGCAAATAGATACCGCTGCATTGAAACAATCATTTAAACAACTGCATACTGCTTTATGGTTTTTTCTATTTCACATTGGGCCTGGCATTGCCCAGCAAACCGCTCTGTGGGGATATACCTCCCAGGGTGGCGCCAACGGCGTGGGGGCCATTGTGCGGTACGACAGCGTGGGCGCCAATGGAATGGTGCAGCATAGTTTTACCACCGAGTATCCCGGTGGGGCGCCTGAAAAGATGCGTATGATACCTTACAACGGCCGCATGTACGGCACTACGGCTTTTGGGGGCCGGTGGTCTGCGGGGGTTATCTTTTCGTGGGATCCTGCAACAAACGAATATAGGTTGGAGCATCAGTTTTCGGGTTGGCTTGATGGGGCAAACCCCAAAGGGGGATTGCTGCTGCACGAGGGCATGATGTATGGTACTGCGGCAGCCGGGGGGTCTAATGATAAGGGTACGATTTTCAGCTTTAACCCATCTACAAAAGCGATTTCGGTACATCACCATTTTGATATTACCGGCGCCGATGGTGAACGACCCCAATGTACCCTGGTGTATTTTGAAGATGAGCTTTATGGCGTTACACCCTTTGGAGGGGCCAATAACCTCGGCGCCATATTTTCATTGAATCCTGCTACCTCCACCTTTACAAAGAGAGCCGACATGACCGAGGCTAAAGGCGGTAACTGCTATGGCAGCCTGGTTGAACACCTCAATGATTTGTGGGGTGTGGCAAGTAGTGGCGGTGAATTTGGCTTTGGCAGCATTTTCAGGTTTGAGAAATTTCACAACGATTACTTCCGGAGCAGGAGCCTGGCTTCTACATCCGGCAAGCCTACCGGCAGCCTGAGTAAATCGCACATGTACCCTTTTGAATTGTATGCAACCACCAGCCTGGGGGGCGCATACGGCCATGGCTCCATCATCCGCTACAATACTTTCAATAATAACCTGGAACGCCTGCATAGTTTTAATGAACACGATGGCAGCACGCCAACCGGCGATCTTTTGGTAATCCCTAATACAAACCCCGATATCTACCAGGAATTTTTGTATGGCTTTACAGAAAATGGTGGTATTGATAATGGCTTTAATGCAGGCGATGGCGTGGCATTTAAATTTACGGTTTCTCCAAACGGATATGAAGTTATTAAGCAATTTGATTACACCACCACACAAAATGGCGGCTATACACCCAGGGGCAGCTTTGCCCAAATACCCGGCACTAACAAATTGGCAGCCACAGCAACCTATGGGGGTGCCGGCTTAAATGGCATATTGTTCACCATAGATGCCTCTACAAATGGGTTTTCAAAGCAATTGGATTTTGGAGCGTCGGCATTGGGCAGGGACGCCCGCGACCGTGTGGTGGAACACAACGGTATCCTGTACGGGGTAACCCACCAAGGAGGGCAGTATGGAGGCGGTGTGCTGTTTTCGTTTGACACAGCCACCAAACTGTACAATGTGTTGCATGCTTTTGAAAAGGCCACCGGCTGGAAGTGCTTTAGCGCCCCGGCGCTGCACCAGGGCAGGCTGTACGGTACCACCAATAGCGGTGGGCTTCACGATGGCGGGGTGCTGTATGCCTTCGACCTGCAGGCAGGCGCTTATGCAGTGCAAACCCATTTTAATTCGGGTACCGGCCTCTACCCCGGCAGGCTGGTGTGGCACAACCAACAATTTTGGAGTACCTGCCGCGGAGGTGGCAGCCAGCATAAAGGCACCATTTTTAGCTGGAACCCCGGCTCCGGCCAGCTTGCAAAGCGCTACGATTTTACCGGCGCCGGAAATTTTGAAAACGCCTATGGAACCCTGTTACCTGCGGGCGGCGGCTTTTACGCCGTATCGGGTGGGGGAAATTTTGATGGAGGCGCCCTGTACCAATACGATACCGCAGCCAATACCATGCAAATTCGTGCAAATTTTAACGCAAACGTTACAGGGGCGCAACCCGGTGAAGCGCTGGCAATGGTGAACGAAAAAGTTTATGGTACCTGCGGCTTTGGCGGTAGTATCAGTAGCAGCTTCGGCAGCGTGTGGGAATGGAACCCTGCCAATAATCAAATGACAAGAAAACAATTACTAAGTGGTGTGGGTACCGGCCAAGCCCCTCGTGGCGGATTTATTGAGTACAATAGCATGTTATATGCCACCACATGGCTGGGAGGCAATTTTAATGCAGGCGCCGTGCTTCAATACAACCCAACTACCAATACCCTTATCAAAAAGCACGATGCCAGTAATAACACGGGTACTCATCCGGAAGGAGTGCTTGCTGCCATCACACCGGCGGCTGCCGCCTGCCCGCAACTGGGTAGCGATGCCGGCATAGTTGTAGCCTGCGCCAACGATAGTACTGATATTACCACATTATTTACTACCACCGGGTTTACGCAACTCAATTGGTCGGTGGCCAACCCACAGCAGGCGCCGGTGGGCCTGCACCGGCTTATTGCTATCAATACGCAGGGCTGCGCCGATACCGCCTATGCCTCCGTGTACAACAAGCTTGCTGTATGGACGGGGCATCAAAACAGCGAATGGACCAACCCGGCCAACTGGCTGAACGGCGAGCTGCCCACAGCGGAACACCATGTTATTATTCCATCGGGTGCGCCACATTGGCCCGTGGTGGCACAACTCATAACGGTGATAAGCCTCCAGGTAAAAAATGGGGCCACCTTTCAATTGCAGGGGGTAGGCAATATTAATACTACGGGGGTATGCAGTGAGTTGCCAAATGAGTAATCAAAAAAAGTAAGGGATTTGAGTGCAGCGATACATCTAAAATCCAGGGTAGAAACTAATCAAGGTAAAGGAGCATGAAAGATAAGCAAGGCTATAAGAATTTCCCATAGCTGAAGTTTGGGTTTATGAAAATGGCCCTTGCTTTTTGCTACGACTAATAAGTACAATGGCACGCTTAATAAACCCGGCTTGCCACGGGTGAAATGGCAACGTAATATTATCCTGAATTGGTTAACTATAAAATTGGGAAAATGAAATATCCTCAACTATGGCAAAAAAGAGCCAATATAATCCAGGCAACCATTATATATATTTTCCTGTTGCTTATGGGGCAAATGGATGTTTTTGCCCAAAAGGCCCAACCCAAAAGCAAGGCAGATAAAACCCTTGATAATGTTAACGAAATGATTGACATTTTCAATAAAGGGTCTAAAACGCTTTTTAGCCTGATTAACGAATCAAAAAGAACCCGTGAAGAATTTAATAAAACGGTGAAGGTAAAAAAGCAGGGCGAAGCCCCTGCCGTGCCTACCGGCAGCAGTACCTCCCCTAAATTTAAAAAAGGCCAATTCCAAAACTTTAAATGGGAGCCGGTGGCCTATTTCGATAACCAGCTTTTTCCTTCTGTAATTATAAGCATGGCCAATTATAAGGGCGAGGTAGACGATCAGCTGATGAATTCCATTAAAAGCAGCGCATTGGGTATCCGCTTTTTGCCACAGGCCGATTTTATACCCATACGCTGGGAAATAGAGAGCGTAGATAAAAACTATTTTGATAAGGTGAGCGGCGATTTTATGATGGAGAACAGAGGGCAGGAGCTGTATTTTATGCCCAATGTTCCCTGGAATATGGCCTATTTGGCAAAGCACATAACCAGTTCTCCAATAAATGTGGTGTACCGGCTATTTGATGAAGAGGGCCAAACAGAAGAGCGATCGGTACCGCTGTTTATGCGAAGCGTGAACGATTGTGTGTTTTTGTACAAAGGCAAGCCCTTGTTTTTTATGTTTACCGCCTACATTCAGGAGCAGCACCCCGAAGTGGATGTAATGCTAAAAGAGGCATTAAAAAGCAAAATGGTAAATGCTTTTACCGGTTACCAGGGCGATGAGGCCAGCGTACACCGGCAGGTGGCCGCCATTTGGAAAGTACTGTATGACAGGGGGTTTCAGTACAGCAGCATTACCACAACTGCTACCAATAGTACCGAACAGTTGGCAAGCCAGCAGGTGCGCACTTTCGATATGGCATTAAAATCGCAGCAGGCCAATTGTGTAGATGGATCGGTAATGTTATGTTCCATACTTAGGGCCATTAATATCAGCACATTCCTGGTAATTGTGCCCGGTCATTGCTTTATGGGTTACTATACATCGGGTAAGCGAGATAAAATAGCTTTTGTGGAAACTACACTTATGAGCGATGATGAATTTTTAGCCAAAGCAAAAACCCCGGCGGAAAAACAACAGGCCTACCTAAAGCAATTTGAAAAAGCCCGCGCTTCGGGCATAGAAACATATAACCAAAATAAGGCCCAGGGCAAGGTTACATTAGTAGATGTGGATGGTTACAGGAGTTATATACGGCCGCTACCCTTTTAAGAATCCCTTAAATACCTTACTATAACCAGAAATAATATTAACATAAAAAAATAATATATGAAAAAGCCACTAACCAAAAAGCTACTGATCATAGCCTTTGCTGCAACCGTATGCATAGTTGCCTTCGCCAATTTTACACCGCCACAAACTGCTGCCACCAAATGGGAATATGCAGTATTATACGAATCAATCAAATGGCAGTATGAAAACTATGACAACACCAAAAAGAAAGAATTCCACCTATGGTTTAAAAGCGGTGAAGATAATCCTGCCCAAAAAAAAGTGATGGGGGCCGTTAAAAATTCTAACCATATATCTGATGCATTAAATACGTTAGGTGAATTGGGTTGGGAAATGGTTGATAGTCACTACGAAGAAGGTGAAACCTGGAGTTCACAAGCTTTTTATTTCAAACGTCCCAAAACCTAAATATCCCGGCACACTCCCAACTTACCCCCACCTGCCTCCTGCCATCAATATTTCTTTTCATTAAAAACAATAAATATTTTCGCTATGAAAACCTTCCTTTCCATTACTGCCTGCCTGCTTATAGCCGTAGCCGCACAGGCCCGCGTATGGCGGGTAAACAGTACGCCCGGTGTAAACGCCCCTTTTCAAACAGCACAGCAGGCGCACGACAACGCCGATGTGGTGCCCGGCGATAACGGAAATGCCGGCAGCCTGCATGCCAACGTTAAATGGATTGACAATGCCAGCCAGATTGGATTTAAGGATGGCATCCTGATTATAGAAAAGAACAACTTGTATATGATGATGGATGCTCATGGCAAGGAGATAATACCATATAGTAAAAACTACATTGCATTAATCCACAATGGAGGGGGAAGCAAGAATTTCTATATTTTTGAAGACAGAGGTTTGAGCAGCGCAAATAGATTTTTAATAGACGGGAGCGGCAAGAAATTGCTAATAATGAATAAGGATACTTATTATTCTGTTCCTGTTTCGGTAAGCGCTGAATCGCATGTACGTTTAAGCTTTGATAAAGAATATATTTTTCTTAATATTACAAATGGAGGGGGCGTTATCGTTAATGGCGCAGGCGAAAAATTTAAAATAACTGATGCGTATGGTTTTTTGTCAGAAGGGTTGATTGTTGCTACTGCTTCAGATAATGCCAATCACATTCGTTACGGATTTAAAAACCTTAAGGATCAATGGGTAGTGCAGCCGTTGTATGATGAAGTTGGCCCCTTTTCAGAAGGATTTGCCGTAGTTGGAAAAAAGGATGCATTGGGGGATATTAAATATGGCTTTATAGATAAAACGGGTAAAGAGGTAATACCTCTAAAATATAGCGTACGACCAGGGTCATTCCGGTATGGCCGTGCACTGATACGAACGCCCAACAACAGTACTTCTAATATATCTCATGCTTTCATTGATAAAAACGGTGAAACAGTATATGAAGTAACCAAAGAGGCTATTAAAAGAAAACAGGCAGGGGTAACCATTAATGCAGGATATATCCAGGGCTTACTTATAGATCATCTTGGCGTTACTGATCTGAATGGGAAATGGACCGATATAAAAACTTATATTAAAAGCATAGGACTGCCCGAAGGTTCAAGGATACTCCCTAACAAAGGAAGCCAGCTACTTACTACATCCTATCGCGACCAGCCTATATTCCCTGCTAAACCATACGAATATGACCCGGATTATCTTATTTATGAATCATTTAATAAAGCCACCGGTATTAAGGCATATGGTATATACTGGATGAAAACAAAAAGGATTGTTCCGGCAGTTTTTGAGCATATAGGCGAAGTGGACCCTGTTAGTAAATTGTTTTATGCAAGATTCCGTATTAAACAGGGAACTGGCGCAGATGCTTATCGTGAAGGATATATTAATGAAGACGGCATATTTCTGTTTGTAAAAAAAGCCCCGGCGGACTGGTAGTATTATTAAAAAAAACACCGCCACCAATAAATTTTAAACCAATAACGATAATCTAAAAATACACTTTATGAAATATTCCTTTTCTCTATGCCTGGGCTGCATCTGCCTGCTCATCTCGCTGAAAGCTTTATCACAACAATGCAATGAGTATAACCCCGTAAAAAATGGAACCGTGCAACGGTATCTGATGGTTAAAAAAACAGGAAGGGATGGCAATAATTCCGCTTCTACCAAGGTTTATGATATGTACAAAGTATATTTTGGAGCTAAGTCACGAAAAATACATGACAGGGATGCCAGTGGTTTGATAGTGGAAACGACTACTAAACTTTTGCAAAATAAGCAATCGAGCACAAACCAATTTGGCTTTGAGATTACATATATTAAAAACCAGGAGCGCCTTTATACCTTATGTGTGCCCGAAATGAAAAATGCGTTTATAGAATATAAAGAGATATATACGACCGATGTGAAAGTAACTGGCAGCTCCGTAGTAACAGAAGAAATTTATAGGGGAAAATCAATTGTTCCTTCCAGCATAACATCCTATACCGTGCCGGAACTGGAGTACAATAAACGGGGTACAGGTAACTTCAACACCAGGGTATATTCGTGCTTCCCAATGGAAGATGACGAAGTATTGAACGCTCATTGGGAAACCAGGAATTTTTCGGCTGACTGGGGTGGCGAATCCATGCTTTACCAGGTATATGAGTACGAACTCATTTCAAAAGATACCTCCATTGCTATTTATGGTAAAAAATATGATAAGGTGCTGGCTACCAGGGAGCGCCTTTTTAAAAGTAATTCATCGTACGAAAACCAGCGCCTGACAACTGTGATAGATAATTACTATGCGCAAGGCATTGGCCTTATTAAGCAGGTGACCACAGAGATTCCATCTGCCAATTCCGGTTGGACGTTTAGTGATGAAACAGACCTAAATTCAGCAAAAGCAAGAAATATTACTACAATGGAATTGATTTCTACTGAAACAGATATCAGCAAGCTGCTGGATAATGATTGACGGGCACCGATGTCTACGCCATGCTTCATATCATACGACTCATTCAGCTTTGTACTTTAATTTGCCATACCAAAAATGGAACGAGACACCCAAACCCAACATCAAAATAAAGTGTTATCAATGTAGTGGAGGGGTTTATTCAAATACTGCATTTTGAAACAGGCATGTATGGGGTGCTTGAAGCCATGTTTGAATTTAGTACCAGGGCCATGACGGATAAAAACGGTAAAATACTACCCGCAAGAAAAGTTCAGGGTCGTTTCAGGGTTCGGGGTAATATTTCACCGCCAATTGATTTTTAGCAAGAATGCCAGGGATAGATAGCTAAATATCCCGGCACACTCCCAACTTACTCCCACCTGCCTCCTGCCATCAATATTTCTTTTCATTAAAAACAATAAATATTTTCGCTATGAAAACCTTCCTTTCCATTACTGCCTGCCTGCTTATAGCCGTAGCCGCACAGGCCCGCGTATGGCGGGTAAACAGTACGCCCGGTGTAAACGCCCCTTTTCAAACAGCCCAGCAGGCTCACAACAACGCCGATGTGGTGCCCGGCGATACCTTATATTTTGAATCGGGTGGCATTAGCTATGGCAACCTCACTATGAACAAGCGGCTTACTTTAATCAGTACCGGTTATTTTCTCTCGCAAAACCCGGGGTTGCAATACCATGTGCAGCCGGCATTGCTGGGTACTGTTACCGTGCAGGCTTCCGCCGCCGGATCGGTGTTTCATTGCAATATGGCTCAGATTACTTTAAATGCCGGCGCCGATGGCTGCCGTATTGAACGGTGTTATTTTGATTTTGGTGGGGATTCAGATATTGAGATACTAAGCTCAAATAATGTAGTGATACAAAATTTAGTGAGGGGTAGCCTTTACCTCTACCTCAATACAGGCAATAACCTCATTTCGAACAACATTATACTCGCCCGGATTAGGACCTTCAACCTTACAACCTCTGCAACCGTAATCAACAATGTAATTAACGGAACCGGCACTGGCGGCGCCACCCTCCACAACCTCATTTTCCAGAACAACATCATCAACAAAGCCGCTACCTACAGTTTTGTAAACTGTACGGTACGCAACAACCTGGCGCCCAATACCACCCTGCCTGCGGGTGATGGCAATAAAAGCAACCAAAGCATGGCAGCCATATTTGTAAACCCCAATGGCAATACCGATGGCGACTTTACATTGATAGGCGGCAATAACCCTGCCGTGGGTGCCGGGCTCAACGGGGCGGATTGCGGCGCTTACAGCGGCGCCAGCCCCTTTGTACGCGGCCTGCAGGCGGCCATACCTGCCATTTACCAGCTTACCGTACCCGCCACTGCAAGCGGGGCCAGCATGAACATTACGTTTAGCGCCAAAAGCAATAATTAAATAAGGCCATTTTCATTACAGTCAGGGGCAATTTTCTGCTTAAACCAAACACCATTTTCACATGAACAGGTTATTACAACGCTGGGGGTATTCTGGGCTGCTGCTTATTGCCGGCTATGCGATATCGCAGCCTGCCATCAACCGGGTCGAATATTTTTATGATACCGATCCCGGCTTTGGCAACGGAATTTCCATACCGGTAACACAGGGCATAAATATAAGCAACCAAACCGCGGCGGTAAACATTGGCATCCTTACTGATGGACTGCACAACCTGTACATCCGTAGCCGGGCAAACAATGGTAAATGGAGCCTTACCGCAACCTCCGCCTTTGTAAAATTGAGCCTGCCTGCCAACAACCTCATCAACAAAGCAGAATATTTTTTAGATACAGACCCCGGTATGGGCCTGGGGATAAACATACCCGTTTCTTCATCTTCCAATATTGCTGACCAGGCAGTCGCGGTAAACATTGGCAACCTTGCCGATGGCCTCCACAACCTGTACCTGCGCACCCGTAGCGCAGGGGGAAAGTGGAGCCTTACCACTTCCATGGTGTTTGTAAAGCATAACCCGGCAAATACTTCCCTTACAGCCGCCGAATACTTTATTGATACCGACCCCGGCCACGGGCAGGCTACGGCCATACCCATTACAGCAGGGGCCGACCTAAACAAAGCGTTTGAAGTTCCCATAGCCGGCCTAAGCCCCGGTTTGCACAATATCTATCTCCGTACCCGCGATAACAATGGCAAATGGAGCCTCACCCAATTGCAAGCTTTTGTAAAGCTTAACCCGGCCAATGCCCCCATTGCCTCTGCCGAATACTTTATTGATACCGACCCCGGAACGGGCAATGGGGTGCCGGTGGCTATGGTAGCCGCCAACCCAATACCCGGGTTTGCCATACCGGTAAACCTTACCGGGCTTACGGAGGGCCCCCATAAGCTTTACCTGCGCAGCCTGAACCAATTGGGTCAATGGAGCCTTACCAATGTGTTTGAATTTACCTATAATTCGCCCGCTGCTGCTCCACGCATTCAAATAAATGCCATTACCCGCAAAAGCATGTGTGCCAGCCAAAGCTTCGACATCAGTTTTGATGCCACAGGTAATTACAACAACGGCAACCAATTTAGGGTGGAGCTTAGCAATAGCGCCGGTTCCTTTGCATCGCCTGAAATAATCGGCTTAGTAACAAGCCAAACCGATAACATAGTAAAATGCACGTTGCCCCGGGTTGCCACCGGTAATAACTATAAAATAAGGGTGGTAAGCACCAACCCGGTAGTAACCGGGGTAGTGGCCGATACGGCTTTTACCCTCTGGAGCCGGCCCGACCTTGGTCCTGATGTGGTGAGCCATATTGTATGCCAGGGCGAAAGGGTGAACATCAATCCATTGTTTACTACTACAGGGCTAACGGCACAGTGGAGCACAGCCAACCCGGCTAATGCCCCTGCCGGTACCCATACGCTAATTGTAACCAATAGCAATGGTTGTACAGATACAGCCCGTGCTATAGTTAGGCAGGATGTGAAAGAGTGGCTCGGGGTAAATGCAAACGGGTGGCACTCACCTGCCAACTGGAGCGGCAATACGGTTCCTACCGAAAAATCACATGTAATAATTACCGCCGGGAAGCCCAATGCCTGTGTGCTGAACGGAAATGATGCAAATGTTGCAAGCATCCAGCTTCGCAATGGCGCAAACATTACCGTGGGTGCGGGCAGAAAAATAAATATTACGGCCGGCTGTAATCCGCTGCCGCAATAATAATTTTTTTAATTTTTGATTGCATGAAAGTGGGGGGATATTTGTCCCCTGCCATTTGCAACTACCATACAAACCATTTTGCTGCCGAATGGACCATTCAGGCTTTTGGTTCCTGAAGAGCAGGGGGTAAAAAGCTTTGTGCTGAAACACAGGGAGAAAGCCGGTTTTCCCTTTTGGGCCCGCCTTTGGCCCTCAGCCATTGCCCTTGCCACCTTTATTCAAAAATCCCCGCATTGGGTTGTCGGCAAGCAGGTAGCCGAACTCGCCGCAGGTATCGGGCTTCCCTCGCTGGTGGCGGCAAAATATGCCCAACAGGTTTGGTGCAGCGACCTGGTACCCGAGGCAATGGACATAGCTGCCAAATCAGCGGAACACCATGGCCTTCGGAATATTAGCTTCCATGCCTGCGACTGGAATCATTTGCCAGAAGTGTTAATGCCTGAAGTTCTGTTGCTGAGCGATGTGAATTATGACCCTGCGGTTTTTGGCTCGCTTTGGGTGCTGCTGGAAGGTTTTCTTCAAAAAGGCGCCACCATTTTGCTGGCCACTCCGCAGCGACTGATGGCAAAACCTTTTTTGGAAAGCCTTTCCGGGTATATAACAGATTCTTATGAAGAATACATTGAGGAAAACAGCCAAAAGACCTTCATCAGCATTTTTGTGTTAAGCTACCTCAGCGACTACAAGCAAACGTCCTTTTCCCTTATATAAAAAATGGTGTAATTTTACTGTAACCAATTGCCTGAACTATGGTAGCTACGGTAGAAACACGCATGACAAGGGAGGAATACATTGCCTACGAACTACAGGCAGCGCGTCGTCATGAATTTATAAACGGACAATTATTTGAAATGCCTGGAGAACTTGACACCAATAATGCATTGGCTTTAGCATTGGCTTTTCTTTTGATGAAAGGTCTTTCTTCAAAAAATTATATGGTTTTTGCCCATGATGTAAAAGTGGCTATCCCAGGTGAAGAGAAATATTATTACCCCGATGTGTTTGTTACCAACGAACCCCGAACGGAGGAAAATAAATACATAAAAACAGCTCCTGTTTTGATAGCAGAAGTGCTTTCGCCCAGCAGCCGGATTACGGACACTGTTGATAAATACCTGGATTATACCAAAATTCCTTCTTTGCAATACTATTTGGTGGTGGAACCCGAAACCGTTCACATCACCCTGTACCATCGGAATGGGGGCGGTCAATGGCAAGCAGATGTATTTGCCCAAAAGGGGCAAACAATTGATTTGCCTTTGCTGGATATGCAAATACCTGTTTCAGCCGTATATGCTGTGCCGGGACTTTGATTTTTTCTTAAAACTTTTCCACAAATCCCCCTACCTTTGCCGTCCTTTCACAAACAACGGGCGTGGTGGCCTGTTGGTGAATTTGAAATAAACACGCTGGGCTTCTCCCCCGGCACCTTATTTTAAACTGACCAAAAGGTTATAAATCAATTAGTTATGAAACGTACATTCCAACCACATAATCGTCGTCGTACCAGCGTACATGGCTTTCGCAAGCGCATGCAAACCGCTAATGGCCGCAAAGTGCTGGCAAGCCGTCGTGCAAAAGGCCGCCACAAACTGACCGTTAGCGACGAACGCGGACTGAAATAAGCATTATTTTCCTGGTCTTTAAAAGACCTGAAACATATTCAAGCCCCCGGTTTTCCGGAGGGCTTTTTTATTTACAGATAGCCACGAATACACGAATTAGATTGAGTTATTCGTGCATTCGTGGCTTCCCTTCCTTTTATATATTGTAAAAAATTGGCGGCTCCGTATCTTGGCCCAATGCCAAACAAATCATGGGCTGCCTTCTCAGCCTTCTTTCTGCTGATGCAAACCGTAACTGCGCAACCTAAAACTACCCCCTGGTTAAAGGATTACCTGCTCAAGCAGCCTGGTACGGCCCTCGCCACTATTTTGCAGGACCCCATGAGATACCGCCTGCAGGTATTGTATATTCAAATAGACCGCGATGCTAAGAACAAGCCTAATTTCAAGCCGCATTATTTCAATTACGATCCGGCAATGTATTTTAACCCAGCCTCCACGGTAAAAATGCCGCTTGCCTTTTTGGCTATGGAAAAGCTTCACCGGCTGAACAAACCCGGTGTAGATCATACCACTCCGATTGAATTTTTGAAAAGCCAGCCCTGGCAAACGGAACTGAAGGCAGACAGCACCGCCCGCAACGGCAAGCCTTCCATCGGGCATTTTATTAAAAAGGCATTTTTGGTGAGCGACAACGATGCTTACAACCGGATGTACCAGTTTATGGGACAGCGCGAACTGCACGACCGGCTTTGGGAAAAGGGCTACAAGGATGTGGTGATGCCTAGGCAGTTTCTTGGCCTTACCCCCGAACAGGGACAATACACCAATGCATGGCGGTTTACGGATAGCAAAGGCCACAGTTTGTACGAACAGCCCGAGGGCTTCAACCCCACACCCATTCCCCATGGAGAACCGATCCTGATTGGGAAAGCGCATATAAACAAGGCAGAGGAAAAAGTGGATGGCCCATTCGATTTTACGCTGCACAACCGCCTCTCGCTTGGTGATATGAGCAATATGCTGCTCTCGGTGATGATGCCCGAAGGCTTTAACTCCAAACAGCGATTCGATTTACCCGACTCAGCATACCAATTTCTTCGCTACTGGCTTTCTGCCTACCCCTCCGAAACCGATGAGCCCAAATACAATACTGCCAAATATTACGACAGCTATGTAAAATTCTTTTTTCGCGACAACACTAAACGGATGCCGCCATCGGTACGCGTGTTCAACAAAGTGGGTTGGGCCTATGGCTTTCTTACCGATATTTCGTATGTGGTGGATTTTGAAAAGGGTATCGAATTCCTGCTGGCTGCCACCGTGTATGTAAACAGCGATGAGATTGTAAACGATGGTAAATATGATTACGATACCCTTGGTTGGCCGTTTATGAATCAGCTCGGGCAGGCCATGTACCGGTATGAGCTACAACGTAAACGACAACGCAAACCTGATTTGGAATACCTGAAGTTTAAGTATGGAAAACGTGATCCAAGCGATACAAGGCCGGTGATTGTGGAAGTGGATAATTAAGTAAAGGGTTTTCAACACATTACCTTTGCCCCATGCCAACCACCTCTCGCAATACTTTCCCTAAAGCCGAAAAGCTCAAAAGCCGGAAGCAGATTGACCTGCTCTTCCGTGAGGGGAAGTCGTTTTTTGCGGCACCGGTGAAGTGTTATTACCGGGTTGACGGGTTGAAAGGTTTACTGGTTGACAAGTTGGGTGTGGATGGAAAGGTTGGAGAGGTAAGGGTTGAAACGGGAAGCGTGAAAGGTGAAATGGCAAACGTGGAAGCGGAGGTTGCAATCGGACAACAAACCGTAAACCTCAAAGCCGGTTTTTCTGTCTCTAAAAAACAATTTAAGCATGCCGTGGACCGCAACCGGGTGAAACGGCTTTTTAGGGAAGCATACCGATTACATAAGTCAGCGCTGCAATCAAAACTTGCCGGCAAACCGCTGATCTTAGAAGTATTTTTTGTTTTTACCGACCGAACCCTGCCGACCTTTGCGCTGGTGGAAGAGAAAATGAAATACTGCCTGCGCAGGCTGGGCAAAATAGTGGAGGGCGGATTATGAAGGAGTGTTGCAAAGACAGTTTTGAAACCGACTTAACCAAGCCGGCTAAACCCGTGCTTTGGAAAACCATCCTGTCGTTTCCTTTTATTGTGCTTATTAAGCTTTACCAATGGGTCATCAGCCCCATACTGGGGCCCAAGTGCCGCTACACACCCACCTGTAGTCAGTATGCGTTGGAGGCTTTCAAAAAATACGGGCCTTTTAAGGGCTTTTGGCTGGCGCTGAAAAGAATCGGCAAGTGCCATCCCTGGGGAGGGCATGGGTACGATCCGGTACCGTAAGATTTTCTTTTTTTATTGTGTAACCCTGCTTCAAATATATTTTTTAATGAAATTTCCCCTTGAGAAGATAAGATATTCAGCCAACACGATCCA
>CAYUGH010000040.1:0-37242 GCA_964444195.1 uncultured Chitinophagaceae bacterium | reverse complement strand
CCTGCCATGCCATTGAAATGATTCCTGAACCTGTAAATGGAGTGCAACAATGAAATCCCCATTTACTGACGTAAACACAACAGGAATAATCAATTGGGGATTCCCTGCCCGGCCGGTCAGGCGGGCATGTGGCAATTAAAAACCAGCCCCGCACGTGCGGGGCGCACTAAAAATGAGCACATGAAAAAGACAAACGATAAAATAGCCATGATAGATGGCAACGAAGCCGCCGCCTATGTAGCCTACAGGCTCAATGAAGTTTGCGCCATTTATCCCATTACACCCAGCAGCACTATGGCCGAACTGGCCGATGAATGGGCCGCAAATGGCACAAAAAATATATGGGGCCAGGTTCCGGAAGTAATTGAAATGCAGAGTGAAGGCGGTGCCGCCGGTACCGTGCATGGCGCCCTGCAAACCGGTTCGCTTACCACTACATTTACAGCTTCGCAGGGCTTAATGCTTATGCTGCCCAATATGTACAAGATTGCCGGAGAGCTTACCCCCGCTGTGTTTCATGTGGCTGCAAGGTCGCTTGCCGCGCAGGGTCTTTCCATTTTTGGCGACCACCAGGATGTGATGGCGGCCCGTACAACGGGCTTCGCTTTGCTGTCGGGCGCCTCGGTGCAGGAAGCGCACGATTTTGCCTTAATTGCCCAGGCTGCTACCATGCGCACACGCATTCCGTTTTTGCACTTCTTTGATGGTTTCCGCACTTCGCACGAAGTAAACAAGGTGCAACTGATTGATGAAGATATTATGCGCGCCATGGTTCCCGATGAGTTTGTAATTGCACACAGGGGCCGCGCCCTGAACCCGGATAATCCTTTTATCCGCGGTACCGCGCAAAACCCCGATGTATATTTCCAGGGACGCGAAACCGTGAACCTGTTTTACCAGGAAACACCCGGTGTAGTGGCTGCGGTGATGGATGAATTTGAGCAGCATACGGGCCGCAGGTATGAACTCTTCCAATACTTTGGTGTGGCAGATGCTGAACAGGTGGTTATCATTATGGGTTCGGGTGCCGAAACAGCCATTGAAACGGCGATTGCACTCAATAAGGGTGGTGAAAAATTTGGTGTGATCCAGGTTCGTTTGTATCGTCCTTTCTCGCTTGAGCATTTGGTAAAGGCGCTGCCCATTACCACAAAAACGCTTGGCATACTTGACCGTACCAAGGAGCCCGGCGCCGCAGGGGAACCTCTTTTCCAGGATGTGCTTTCTACGCTGGTACAGGCATTTCAGCATGGTAAAATAAAAACGCTGCCAAAGATGGTAGGTGGCCGCTATGGCTTATCCAGCAAGGAGTTTACCCCTGCTATGGTGAAGGCTGTATTTAATGAATTAAAGAAAGAAGACCCCAAGGAACATTTTACAGTGGGTATCCATGATGATGTGACTTATTCAAGTTTGGAGTACGATGCAACCTTTACCCTTGATGAAAGTGAATGGAGGCAGGCATTATTTTTTGGCCTTGGCGCCGATGGTACTGTGGGCGCCAATAAGAACAGTATTAAAATTATTGGTGAAAACACACCCATGTATGCACAGGGTTATTTTGTGTACGATAGTAAAAAATCCGGTGCACGTACCGTATCGCATTTGCGTTTCGGTAAAAACCCTATCAAGGCGCCTTACCTGGTAGGTACAGCCAATTTTGTAGCCTGTCATCAGTTTCCTTTTCTTGAAAAGGTAGAGATGCTGAATGAATTGAAAGAGAATGGTATTTTCCTGCTGAATAGTCCTTATGGAAAAGATGAAGTATGGGACCGGTTACCCGGGCATGTACAAAAAACGATCATTGATAAAAAGCTCCGTTTTTATGTGATTGATGCAACTATTGTGGCGCGTGAAAATGGCATGGGTACACGTATCAATACCATTATGCAAACCTGCTTTTTCGCGCTGGCCGATGTGCTTCCGCGCGATGAAGCCATTGAGCAAATTAAGCATGCCATTGAAAAAACGTATTCGAAAAAAGGAAAGGCTATAGTTGAAAAAAACTTTAAGGCGGTAGATGCCACGCTTGAAAACCTGTATGAAGTGACCGTACCTGCGATGCAATCAGTTGCTTCTGTTCCTATGCAAATTGTATCAGATGATGCGCCTGAATTTGTACGACATGTAATTGCACCTATGATGGCGGGGCATGGTGACAGCCTGCCTGTAAGCGCTATCACCAACGATGGTACCTGGCCAAGCGCCACCACGCAATGGGAAAAACGTAATGTGAGCGATATGGTTGCCGTTTGGAATGCTGAATCATGCATTCAATGCGGAAACTGCGCATTTGTGTGTCCGCATAGCGTAATCCGTGCAAAGTTTTACCATGAAGGCTTTGAGAAGAACGCACCCGAAGGATTTAAATCTGCCCCTATTAATTCAAGGGGTTTCCCTGATACCAAATATTCATTGCAGGTGTATCTTGAAGATTGCACCGGTTGTAATCTTTGTTATGAAGCCTGCCCGGTTGTTGATCTTGAAAATCCCAATCTACGGGCAATCAATATGGGTGAAAAAGCGCCTATTCTTGATCAGCAGCAAAGAAGCATTAAATTTTTTGAGGACCTGCCATGGAATAACAGATCAACTATTAATTTCTCTACCGTTCATGGAGCACAGTTCCTTGAGCCGCTGTTTGAATTCAGCGGCGCCTGTGCAGGTTGTGGTGAAACACCTTACCTGAAGCTGCTTTCACAATTATTTGGTGATCGTTTGCTGGTGGCAAATGCAACGGGTTGCTCCTCTATTTTTGGTGGAAACCTGCCTACTACACCCTGGGCAAAAAATAAGGATGGGCAGGGGCCTGCCTGGAGTAACTCACTGTTTGAAGACAATGCAGAGTTTGGATTGGGCATGCGTGTTACAGCAGATAAACAACTGGAATATGCAAGGAATTTGCTTTCACAACAGGCTGCAGAGGTTGGTGAGGATTTGGCAACAGCCATACTTAATTCGGAGCAAAAAACCGAATCGGAAGTGGTTAGCCAGCGGGTAAGGGTAAAAACATTGAAGGAAAAATTAAAAACAATTGATACCCCGCTGTCGAGGCAATTACAATCGGTTGCCGACCAACTGGTAAACCGTAGTGTTTGGCTGGTAGGTGGCGATGGCTGGGCGTATGATATTGGCTATGGCGGGTTGGATCATGCGTTGGCATCCGGTCGCAATATCAATATTTTGGTAATGGATACCGAAGTGTACAGCAATACAGGCGGCCAAAGCAGCAAGGCTACACCTACCGGGGCTACAGCCAAGTTTGCAGCAGCCGGCAAGCGCGTTGGTAAAAAGGACCTGGCCATGCAGGCCATAAGCTACGGCAATGTATATGTGGCCCGCGTTGCTTTTGGCGCCAATCCGCAACAGGCGCTGCTTGCCATGCGCGAAGCCGAAGCATACGATGGCCCTTCACTCATTTTGGCCTACAGCCATTGTATTGCCCACGGTTATGATTTAAAGGATGGGCTAAGCCAGCAGAATAAAGCGGTAGCAAGCGGTTACTGGCCGCTGGTCCGTTATAACCCTGCTTTGCGTAAAAAGAACTTGAATCCATTTGTGCTTGATGCACCAAGGCCAACGGTTCCGCTGCGCGAATATGCTTACCACGAATTACGCTATCGCATGCTTACCCAATCGCATCCGGAGGAAGCTGAAAAACTGATGGTGCTGGCACAGGATTTTGTAAACCTGCGCTGGAAAAATTATGAAGAACTTGCAACCAAAGGCGTGAGTGATTTTATGCCTGTAGCTTAAAAAGTCTCTTTATTTCACCCGAAAAAATTGAATGTATGAATCTGAAGACAACCTATATGGGTCTGCAACTGGAATCTCCGGTTGTGGTGTCTGCCTGCCCGTTGAGCGATAGTATGGATAATATAAAAAAAATGGAAGATTCGGGTGCCGGCGCCATTGTGATGTTTTCATTGTTTGAGGAACAGATCCGGCGGCAGGATGCTTTGGTAGAATCTGTTTGGAGTAAAACCGGTGACGGATTTGCTGAAACATCTTCCTATTTTCCCCGTTTGGCCGATTTTGAAGTAGGGCCGCATGAGTACCTCGAAAAAATCAGGCGGGCAAAGCAGGAAACGGGCATTCCAATTATTGGCAGTTTAAACGGAATTACCAATGAAGGATGGATTGAATATGCAAAAGAAATTGAAGAAGCCGGTGCAGACGGGCTTGAAATCAATATATTTTTTATTCCTGCTGATATTTCTACCACGGGCCCACAGGTCGAGCAGCGATACCTTGATATTGTAAAACATGTTACATCCTCTGTTCGTATTCCGGTTGCTGTCAAGTTGAATCCATACTTCAGCGCCATGGGGCATGTGGCGCGCAGGTTGCACGATGCGGGGGCCAAAGCCTTTGTGTTATTCAACCGGTTTTACCAGCCCGATTTCGATATCCATCATTTGCGGGTTTTGCCCAATTTGCAATTCAGCCATGCGTCCGAAATACGATTACCGCTGCAATGGCTTTCTATATTGTATGGAAGAATACCTGTTTCGCTTGCCGCTACAAGTGGCGTACAAAGTGAAACTGAAGTGATCAAGTACATTTTAGCCGGGGCCGATGTGGCCATGGTAGCATCAACCCTATACAAGCATGGAATTGAATATATCAGGAACATGAACAACGGCCTTTCCGATTGGATGGATCAAATGGGTTTCGAAAGCATTGACGCCTTCAAGGGCGTTATGAGTCAATTAAAAGTGAGCGACCCTACTGCTTATGAGCGGGCTAACTATATTAAGATAGTAGCGAATAGTTAGGGATTTTCCGATTTTTTATACCTTTAAGGCTGAAAATTGGATTATGAAATTGATTGTAGATAAAGCTGAGTGGCATTTTCCGGATAGGTGGAGTATGACCGATGATGAGTTTTTCGAGTTTGCATCGCAAATGGATGAAAAACGCATTGAAAGGGATAAACACGGAAATATATTGATTATGCCACCTGTAGGATTAGAAACCGGAGAATTTGAAGGCGATGCCTTTTTTCATGTGAAGCAATGGACCAATGTAAATGGGGGTAAAGCATTTGGTTCCAATACAGGTTTTACACTCCTCAACAATGCCGTTAGGAGTCCCGATGCAGCGTGGATTTCGGAAAGTAACTATTCAAAAATACCCAAGTCGGAACTAAAGAAATTTGCCCGTATCTGTCCTGACTTTGTTATTGAAGTTCGGTCCAATTCTGATGCCCTTAGGCCAATTCAGGAAAAAATGGAGGAGTACATGGAAAATGGAGCACTCCTTGGCTTTCTGATTGATCCAATTCAACAAAAGGCTTGGGTTTACCGTGCAAATCAGGCACCTGAACAAGTAGATGAATTTTCCGGTAGTTTGTCGGGAGAAAATGTAATGCTTGGTTTTGAATTACCACTTTCTGCTTTTCGGGGAGAATAACAACTAAACTATAAGACTCAATTATCAGGAGATCAAGGATAATCCACTACGTTCTCTCATAATAAGGTACTTCATCATGAGGTGTCTTATCTTTTTGCTGCCAATAGGCAAGCGTAACCACATGCCCGCCTAGTGCTGTTAAAAATCTACCAAAAATGGCATTGGTAGCATTGAACATAACGTTGGTAACACCAATGGTAAAAGTGGCCGGTGGTTCAGGTGCCGGAGGTGCTTCCGCTGAAGGGGCCTCACCTTCCACAGGCGCTGCAACAGGCTTAGGCGCAACTTTAGGCGCGGGGCTTGGCACTACAACCACGGTGTAGCCATTATATTCCAGCAACGGTTTCAGGAAGTCAACCCTTTCCTGCGAAGCCAAAGTTTCCACCACTGCGCATTTCACGCCGTCGAGGTCTTCAAACAAATGATTTTTATTGATAGCCATTTTGTTTATTGTTTGGTGTTTATGGTTTATTGTTCAGTTTGTACTATTTGAAGTTTGATGTTTGGCTGAGGCATAACCCGCACTATTCCACAATCCTAAACTCCATTCACTAATTCACCTATTCACTTATTGACTAACCAACGAATAAATATACTCATACGCCCCGCTTGCTATCCCCGTCACCAATATCCCGCCAATACAAATCGCCATCGCAATTTTTGGTGACCATCCCATTTCCACTTTTTGTAATGGCGTCGCATTGCTGTCCATGAACATCAGTTTTACAATACGCAAATAGTATGCCATGGAAATGATCATGTTGAGGGCGGCAATAATAATAAGCCACCAGTTGCCTTTTCCTGCGCCTGCCATAATGAGGAAGAACTTGCCGAAGAAACCGGCCATGGGCGGTACACCTGCCAGCGAAAACAACGCCAGCGCCAGCATCCAGGCCAGCGCCGGGTTGGAAACCCGCAAACCTTTGTAGTCGTCAATATTTTCCTTGCCGGTTGCATGGCTGATGAGCGAAACCACACCGAATGCAGCCAGGTTGCTGAACAGGTACACCAGTATGAAAAAGATAGTGGCTGCAGCGCCCGTATTTGACACACCACTGATAGCTACCAGTATAAAACCTATTTGTGCAATGGAAGAAAATGCCAGGAAGCGCTTGATCTGGGTTTGCCTTAATGCAAACAGATTACCAATCACCATAGTGGCCACCGAGAGGATGAACAGGATATTGTACCATACGTTTTCCATGCTTCCGAAAACTTTGTACAACACGGAAACAAGCACAAAAACAACAGCACCTTTGGAAACAACAGACAGGTAAGAGGTTACCGGCAGGGGAGAACCTTCATACACATCGGCTGTCCATAGGTGGAAGGGTACAGCCGATATTTTGAAACCAAAACCTGCAATGAGCAATACGATAGCAAATATTTGCAATGGATTGCCCGTAAGCGCCGTAGTAAGTGTTGAAAAGCCAATGGTGCCGGTAGTGCCATACACCCATGAAATGCCGAATAATAAAATACCCGATGCAAAGGCGGAAGAGATCACCATTTTAAGCGCAGCTTCGGAGGACCGGCGCAGTTTCAGATCAAAGTTGGCAAGCGCTGCAATGGGCAATGTGCTCATTTCGAGCCCGAGGTAAAACATCAGCAGGTTTCCGGCTGAAAGCATAAAGAACATACCCAGTAGCGAAGTGAGCAGCAGCAGGTAAAACTCCATGCCATGTTCATGCTTTTTGAGCCAGCCTCCTGCCTGCAGCGAAACTACAAGCGTACCCAGGGTAAGCATATTTTTTTCAAGCCGGAGCAGGTTGTTTGTAGTAAACATATCGCCAAACAGCGAACCTTCGGATGTAAACAAAAAGCCAACTGCCAGCAAACCGGCCAATGCAATATTCGCTGCATTCATTATCGTTTCGTTGCTCCAATTCAAATCCGTCAGCTTCACCATCAGCAACAACAGGATGATGACTGTCAGCAGGATTTCGGAACGCATCAGTTCAAGTATTTCCATGTTATTTTATTTGTTGTTTATGGTTTATTGTTTGTTTGGGTGTGTGTGGAAAGTCGTGTTTGTGTGTGAATGAATGCGGCCGGAGGAATAATAAATACCAAACCATAAACAAATCCATTATTTCGAATGAGCTAATTTTTCCATGATCGCCTCCGTTCCCGGCCCTATCAGGTTGTTGATCAGGAATGGAGCAAAACCAATCAGTATAATCCCCGCCACCAAAAGAATCGCTGCCGTTTTTTCATTCCACCTTGCATCTTTATAAGTAGCAAAACTTTCATGCCCAACCGGTCCCATAATTACTTTACCCACGGCGTTTAAAATATATACTGCAGTTACTACAATGGATGCTGTTGCAGCAATGGTTGCCACCCGGTACAGCGTATTTCCATTTTCCCAGGCTCCCATAAACACCATCATTTCGGCTACAAAACCACTGAAGCCGGGCAAGCCCAAAGAACAAAGCCCCACAATGACAAACAAGGTTGAAATAAACGGAATGGATTTGAGCAGCCCGCCCATTTTACCAATGTCCCGTGTATGCGTGCGCTCGTACACCATGCCAATCATGGCAAAGAAAAGGGCGGTCATCAGCCCGTGTGAAACCATTTGAATAACCGCGCCTGCAATACCGGTTTTGGTAAGTACACCAATACCCAGCAATACAAACCCGCAGTGACTTACCGATGAATATGCGTTGATGTATTTCAGGTCGGTTTGCATCATGGTAGCAAAGGCGCCGTATAATATGGCGATGGCTGCCAACAGGATGATCCAGGGGGAATAATATTGCGCGGCTTCGGGCATCAGGTAAGTGGCCACCCGCAAACAGCCGTAACCACCCAGTTTCATGCTGATACCTGCGAGGAACATGGAAGCGGCGGTAGGAGCCGAAGAGTGACCATCGGGCACCCAGGTATGGAAAGGAAACAGTGCCGTGAAAACTCCAAAGCCAATGAATGCAAAGGGGAAGAAGAATTTCTGAACTTCCAACGGTGCCGGGTTGGCTGCCAGCTCAGTAAGGCTGAAGCTATGGACGCCACCATGGTTGAAGTATAACCCGATAAGCCCTACAAATACCAGCGCCGAAGCGCCCATCAGCATTAAGGCAAGTTTGGTGGCGCTGTATTCTTTTTTGCCACTCCCCCAAATGCCAATCAGCATAAACTTGGGTACCACGGCCACTTCGAGAAAGAAGAACATGGTAAACAGGTCGAGCGAGATAAAGAAACCATACGCACCGGCGCTCAATAAAATTAGCAGGGTAAAGAATTCTTTCGTCATCTTCTCAACATTCCAGCTCACCAAAACCCCTGCAAGCACAACCATCGAGGTAAGCATGATCATCGAGAGTGCAATGCCATCAACACCTGTATGGAAATGGATATTCAACGGTGCATACCAGGTGTAATCGGTTTGGAAAAGCATAGCGCCTGAAAGCGATGCACCGGGTTGCTGCATAAAAATCTTCAGCAGGAAAATAGCAAGCGCCAATTGTACAGCGCTTCCGGCCAGCGCAACCAATCTTGCTTGTTTGGATGGCGCTAATAAAATGCCGAGCACCGTTACCAGGGGAATTATGACTAGTAGGTTCAGATTCATACAATAATCAGTTTAAAATTTCCACAACCAAACAAACAGGATGGAAAGCACAATTACCCCACCAAAGAATACAAGCACATAAGATTGCAACCTTCCGCTTTGCATGCCTTTTATTTTTTCTGAAACCAATTGTGTACTCATGCCTACCCCGTTCACCCCGCCATCAACTACGCTTCTGTCAAATTGAGCGGCATTTTTTCCAATGATTTTAAAAATGATATTGCGGGTGATGAATAAATAGATTTCATCAATATAAAATTTTCTGAAGGCGGATTGGTAAAAGCCTCCCAGCGAAAGGCTGAAATTTTCTGCCTTACTGTTGGAGGATTTATAAAAGGACCATGCGAGGGCAATACCGGCAATCACCAGCAATACCGGTGCTACTGAAAAGCCGGGATGAAAATGAGAATCAAATGGTTTGCTATCGCCGGTAACATATTTGGAGAAAGGAATAAATCCTGCAGCAACACTCAGCAGGCCGAGGATAATCAACGGAAGCTTCATGCTGAATGTTCCGTCGCCATGTACAGGCTTGCCTGGGGCCTTATTCCAGAAAATACTGAAGTATAAACGGAACATATAAAAAGCCGTAATGGCCGCTGTAATAAGCCCGATAAAATAAATTACTTTGTTTTCATTCCATGCTGCAAGCAGAATTTCTTCCTTGCTGAAAAAGCCCGAAAAAGGAGGAACACCCGCGATAGCCAAACAAGCTATAAGGAATGTTAGATGGGTAACAGGCATGGCTTTGCGCAGCCCACCCATATCTTTCATTTCGTTGCTATGTACGGCATGAATTACGGCGCCTGCACCTAAAAAGAGCAATGATTTAAAGAAGGCATGTGTAAACAAATGGAACATGGAAGCGGTAAAGCCCAGCCCCTGCCCGACTGCGTCATTCAGGCGGGCGTTTTCGCCACCATAACCCGATACGCCAAGTGCAAACATCATGTACCCGATTTGCGACATGGTGCTGTAAGCCAGCACCCGCTTGATATCGGTTTGGGTGCAGGCAATAATGGCGGCAAACAAAGCCGAAACAGCGCCAACCCAGGCCACTGTATGTAAAGCGGTTTCATTGAAATGGAAAACCGGGAACAATCTTGCTACGAGGAATACTCCGGCTACTACCATGGTGGCGGCATGTATCAGGGCGCTCACAGGTGTGGGGCCTTCCATGGCATCGGGTAGCCAGATATGCAGCGGGAACATGGCCGATTTGCCTGCGCCTCCTATGAACACTAAGGTAAGCGCCCAGGTAAGCGCGGATATACCTATGAAGGATGCTCCGTTCAATGCTGCAAAAGCTTCTGATCCAGGATTGGTAAGCCTTTCGATAATCGTCATAAAATCGAGCGAACCACCCTGGATACCAATAATGAGTATGCCAATCAGGAAGCCCAGGTCGGCAAAGCGCGTAACGATGAAAGCTTTTTTAGCGGCAGCAACCGCAGATGGTCTTGTGAAATAGAACCCAATCAGCAGGTACGAGGAAACACCTACAAGTTCCCAAAAGATATAGATCTGGAAGAGATTAGCAGAAAGCACCAACCCAAGCATGGAAAAAGTAAAAAGTGAAAGGAATGCGTAATACGTTGCAAAACGCTCTTCGCCTTTCATGTAGCCCAGGCTGAAAATATGCACCATCAACGAAACCACGCTTACTGCTACCAGCATCATCACACTGATGGGATCGAGCAGCAGGCCAATGTCAATGCTCAAATCTTTGTAGCCGAACTGAAGCCAGGGTTTATTAATGGCGAGAATGGTTTGGTAGCTGCCATTAAGCTGTCCGCCGGAGAAAAAATAATGCCAGGCAATAGAAAGCGAAATGAGCGTAATCGCTGCCAATACAAGCGTTCCAATGACGCCTGATATTTTTTGAAGATACTTTCTACCCCAGATACCCAGTACCGCGAAACTCAGCAGTGGCAGGGCAAGCAGCAGCGGTGTATATAATGCGTAGTTCATGGCAAATCAATCAATATTTTAGTTCTGCAGCCGAATCAATATCTACAGAATTATGGCTGCGGTACAGGTTGATAACAATAGCGATGGCAAGCGCAACTTCGGCTGCGGCAATGGTGATGATGAAAATGGTAAAGAAAACTCCATCAAGCGCATTGGGGTACAGGTATTTGTTGAACGCAACAAAGTTGATGTTTACGCTGTTCAGCATGAGCTCGATGCTCATGAGGATGGCAATCATATTGCGCCGTGTAAATAGCCCGTACATGCCAATGAAAAAAAGCCCGGTACTGATGAATAAAATATGTTCGATAGGTATCATAGGCCCCCCCAGCCCCCCTCAAAGGGGGGAGTTTTATCATCATTTAATTTTAATATTCTTTCCTGTATCATAAAGTCTATTGAACTGATTCTAAAATTTTCTCGTTAACATCTTCTTTTTCAACATTTATCTTAACCTCAACCTTCTTCTCGCTGCGCATGGCTATTACAATACAACCTACCATGGCGGCAAGCAACAACATACTCACTGCTTCAAAAGGAAGGATAAAGCCACCTTCGCCAGTATTCAGCATTTGCCGTCCTATCCTGGCTACTTCATTATCAAAAACCTGGGTTGATGGCTTAAATCCATGATTGTAAATCAGGCTGCCGGTAAAGCCAACACCCAATAAGACTGCCAATGCTGCCGAAATTTTTCGCCCCGGGGATGGCGCAGGCATATCGGCTGCAGATTGCTGGGTAAGAAAGATGGAAAAAATGATGAGGACCACAATGCCGCCAACATATACAATGATCTGCACGGCAGCTATAAACTCCATTTCCATCCAGAAATAAAGCCCTGCAATGCCTATCAATGAAAACAAAAGCCAGATGGCCGAACGGAAGATTTTTTTACCCGTTACTGCCAATACCGCCATGCCCAGAATGAAGGCTCCAAGCAGGTAAAATATGATTTGCGAAATTTCCACTTTGCCGTTTGTTTTATTAATTTATTATTCTACACCGGCCCTGATTTTACTGCCGGGTTGGTTAAGCTTTTTAATCAGTTGGCTGCGGTCGTACACGCTATGCTCAAATGTTTGCGCCATTTTTATAGCATCGGTTGGGCATGCTTCAATACAGAGGTTACACATGGTGCATAGCTGCAGGTGGTAAACAAATGTGTCGAGCGCTTTTTTCTTTTTGCCTTCGGGCGATACATCAAACTTGGTAATGATCTTGATGGTTGCATTGGGGCAGGCCAGTTCGCATGCTGTGCAACCCGTGCAGGCATGCTCATTGTTTTCATCGTGTATCATCACCACTTCGCCGCGAAACCTGTCCGCCATCTTAAGCGTTGCCTTGTTATCGGGGTATTGCTCTGTGAGCTTATCCTTGTGGTGGCGCAGAAAAAGCCGGCCGGTCACCTTCATGCCCGTGAGCAGGGATTTTACGCCGCTGTAAACATCTGATATGTACGTCTTTAATGACATCTCTTTGTTTGTTGTTTATTATTTATGGTTTATTGTTTTCCAGGTTCAATTATTCCTGTTTAATTTACCATCCTTCAATTCTAACATTTTTATTTTCTGTCCTTGAATTTTAGGCCCTGATGTTCAGATTGGTTTAAATAGGCAATAAAGCCACCAATTTTATTTGAAATCTCTTCTGATTTTTTTACAAGTCCTTTTAAATCTTCTTCAAGAATATAGTTTCTGTCAAGAGCACGATACAATTGTGACCTGCTTTCACCGCATGAACCTTTAGCTATGCTAAGAAATTGGATAAATTCATTTCTTCCACCACGTTCGAATCCTTCTGCTATATTGTCCATTACAGAACCCGATGAATCATTAATTTGATCGCGAAATCTGAAATCCTTCGAGAATTGGCCTGTACATGTTAAAGGAAATATTTCTTTGCAATATGCTCTTGCAAGATTCCAGATTTCCATTTCTTCAAACCGATTAATTGTAGCCACAGGATATTGGTTTTAAATTTTCTTAATAATAATTAATTTCAACTTCTCCATAATAATAAATTATAAACCATAAACACTAAATTGATTAAAAATGAAACCCACTAATAGCTACAACCGTTGCCAGTAAAAGATTAAACATGCTTATTGGTAACAGATACTTCCATTCGAGTTGTAAAAGCTGATCTATGCGTAAACGGGGAAATGTCCAACGAAACCACATGATAACAAAAATGAGGAAGAAGGTTTTCCCAACAAACCATACCGATGACGGAATGAAATCCATGATATGGTTAAACCCTTCCCAGTTTCCAAAATGCAATGGCATCCACCCGCCAAGGAACAATGTGGCGCCAATAGCGCATACCACAAATATGTTCACATACTCTGCCAGGAAAAACAGCGCGAACTTCATACCCGAATATTCAGTATGGAAACCACCGGTCAGTTCATTTTCCGCTTCGGCCAAATCGAAAGGGGCGCGGTTGGTTTCGGCGGTTACGGCAATTATAAAAATGATGAAGGCCACAAGAGCGGGGATATGTCCTTTGAAAATCCACCAGCCTGTTTGCTGCGATTCGATGATGGTTGAAATCCTTAATCCACCCGACAATACTACGATGGTCAATATCGCCAGCCCTGCTGATAACTCGTAGCTAACAATTTGAGCCCCGCTGCGCATGGCTCCCATCAGTGAATACTTGTTATTGCTCGACCACCCGGCCATAAGTATGCCTATAACCGAGATGGAAGAAACGGCGGCTACAAACAGTATCCCGATATTGATATCCCAAATCTGGAAACCTTTGGCAAATGCAATGGGCGCCATCACTACCATGGCAACCACCATTACTATAAAAGGGGCGATATTAAAAAGGATCTTATCTACACTGTCGGGTGTCATGCCTTCTTTTACGATCAGCTTAATGGTATCGGCCACGGTTTGAAACATGCCGCCGGGTCCTACACGATTGGGTCCAAGCCTGAGTTGCATCCATGAGCTTACTTTGCGTTCCATCATAATCAGCACAAGACCCAATGCAGCAAATAACCCAATCACCAGTACGCCAATAATAAAAAACTCTATGATAAGTGCGAGTGTAGGATGCAGGTTGGCATAAAGCCACTCATCAACAAGGTTGGTTATATTTTCTAATGTAAACATGTGCATTTTAAATTTGAAATTTCAAATTTGAGATTTGGAATTTCATCTTTTGGAATTTCATCTGTCAATATCCGGTATCACCAGGTCAAGTGTTCCCATGATCGCTACCAGGTCGCCAATCTTATGCCCGCGGGTCATGTGGTCGAGTGCTGAAAGATTGGAATACCCGGGCGAGCGGAACTTGATCCTGTACGGTGTTGTGCCGCCTTCGCTTACAATAAACACACCTAATTCGCCTCTTGCGGTTTCAACCCTTGAATAGTATTCCCCTTTGGGTAACTTCAGCACCGCCCTTGTTTTTGCCTGGAAATCTCCTTCGGGTATATTGTCAATCAACTGGTCAATAATGCGCATTGATTGCCGCATTTCATCAATCCTCACGAGATAACGGGCAAAACTGTCACCCTCTTCACGCAGTATTTCGTCAAATTGCAACTCATTGTATATTTCATAGGGATACAACTTGCGGATATCACTGATAACCCCGCTTCCCCTGGCGGTTGCTCCGCTGCATCCGTAAGAAACAGCATCTTTTTTACTTAATACGCCAATGCCTTTCATCCTGTTCTGGAAAATGATATTCCCCGTTACCAGTTCGTCGTATTCGTCAATCTTGGTTTTAAAATGGGCAATAAACTCCTTTACTTTTCGCTGAAAATCAGGATGTATATCGAACATTACTCCACCCGGTACTATATAATTCATGGTCAACCGGGCGCCGCAGGTTTCTTCCATGATATCGGTTATCATTTCGCGGTCGCGGAAGGCGAGGAAGAAAGGTGTCAGGGCGCCTACATCCATGGCAGTGGCGCCCCACCAAAGGCAATGAGATGCTATACGGGTCAGTTCATCCATCAGTACCCGGATGTATTGTGCCCGGCGGGGTATTTCCACTTCAAGCCCTTTCTCCACGCAAAGCGCGCAACCATGATTATTGATATGGCTGCTCAGGTAGTCCATGCGGCTTGTACTGTAAATAAACTGCCTGTAAGTAAGGCTTTCGCACATTTTTTCAATACTTCTATGAATGAATCCGAGGTGCGGTTCAATCTTTTGGATGACTTCGCCATTTATGGTAATCAGCAGGTGTAATACCCCATGGGTAGCCGGGTGTTGCGGCCCCACATTCAACACCATTTCATCGGTGCCGGGTATTGCTTTTATAATTTCGGTTTCCTGGTACATTTACAATTTTATCATGTTGATTGGGTCTTCAAAATCCTTGCGCATCGGGTATCCTTCCCAATCATCGGGCAGTATCAGTTTCCGTAAATCGGGGTGGTTAATAAATTGAACACCAAACATTTCATATACTTCTCTTTCGTGAAATTCGGCAGTGCGCCATAGGTCGCAAACCGTTTCAATGGCAGGGTTGCCCCGGTCAAGGTTTGCCTTTATGACCAGCATATGACGGTGTCGGGTTGACGTCAGGTGATACACCATAGTTAAATGTTTCAGCCAATCAATACAGGTAAGGCAAAACAGGTAATCAAAATAAAGGTCACGGCTATCGCGCAACCACAATGCTATTTCGTGCCATTGTTCCGCCGGCGCCTGTACATTCAGCCACTCACCACCTTCAAGTGCAACAACTTCAGGCCATTTCTCGATGATTTTTTCTTTTAATTCTTCTCTATCCATTAGACAAATTCCAAATAATTAAATTCCAAATTCCAAACCCTGAACTTTCACAAAATTCTAAACCTCAAACAATAAACCATAAACAACAAATTCTAAACCTCAAACAATAAACAACAAATTCTAAACAACAAATTCCAAATAATTAAATTCCAAATTCCAAACCTTGAACTTTCACAAAATTCTAAACCTCAAACAATAAATAATAAACCTCAAACAATAAACAACAAACAATAAACAACAAATAATAAACCTCAAACAATAAACAATAAACAACAAACAACAAACCCTAAATCTTCATCATTTGCTCCAAACCCGCATTCCCACTCACTTTCAGCTCATCCCGTATCTGCTCCCTGGTAAGCCCGCTTTTTATTTTTTGCTGCAGGGTCATCAGCGCATGAATGAGCGCTTCGGGGCGCGGCGGGCATCCTGCCACATATACATCAACGGGTATTACATGGTCGGCGCCTTTTACAACAGAATAAGTATTGTAAAAGAAAGGGCCGCCGCTTGTAGCACAGGCGCCCATGGCAATTACATATTTGGGGTCGGCCATCTGGTCGTACAATCTTTTCAGCACCGGGGCCATCTTATTTACAATAGTGCCCGCAATAATGATTACATCGGCCTGGCGCGGAGTAGCCCTTGCCACTTCAAATCCAAAGCGGCTCCAGTCGTATTTGGCGGAGGCTGCGCTCATCATTTCGATAGCGCAGCAACTGGTGCCAAACACCAATGGCCAAAGGCTGTTGCTGCGGGCCCAGTTAATTACATCATCCATCTTACTCAAGAGGATGCCTCCACCGGCTGTTGGGTGCACCGATCCCGGGAAAGCCGCACCTTGTTTACTGCTATTTGAAATATCGTTCATAATTTTTTCAGAAGACGTCCCTCCTGCTGCGGGGGAGTTGGAGGGGGCTATTTCCATTTTAAAGCTCCTTTTTTATGTGCGTACAATAAACCCATAAATAGTATCAACAGGAAAACTAAAATTTCAAAAAGGGCCAACCACCCAATTTCCTTTACCACCACTGCCCAGGGGTACATGAAAATCAGTTCCACATCAAAAATCAGGAAGACAATAGCAAACAGGTAATAGCCGACATTAAACTGGATCCAGGACGGTCCAACGGTAGGAATGCCACACTCATAAGGCTCCCCCTTTTGCTTATTGGTAGTGGCTTTCAGTACAAATTTGGAAATAGCAAGCGCTATGCCTGAAAAAGCAATTGCGGCAATCATTAGTGCAATCAGCGAACCGGCGCCCATATCTATTAGGTTTAAGGCGAAAGTAGCATGGCTTACTTCCGCCAATTATGACCAATATCAGTTCGGGTGAAAAATTAGTGTGCATACACTTGTTTACCAAAAAAAGTTACCCATACAATTCAAAATGTACAGATTTTTTGTCGTAGCCAAGTTCCTGCAACCGCTGCCTGGCTTCGTCAATCATGTTTTTCCAGCCGCAAAGCATAAAATAAGCAGGGGACGGCGAATAGGTCCCATCTTCGTTCAGGATGCGGGGTTTTTCATTTATCAATGCTTCATACGCGGCATGTACATAACCTGTACGGATTCCCTGAGGGTTTTCGGCGGGCTCGCGGCTGCAAACAGGCAGGTAGGTAAAAGTTGCCATTTCCTCCTGAAGCCCCTGCATTTCGCCGGGGTAAAGCATGTCGGGGATTAGCCGCGTTCCAAAGATCAGGTAGATATTTTTGTGAGGAATATGGTGCGTATTAATATGGTGTACCATGCTGCGGAAAGGCGCAATCCCGGTCCCGGTGCAAACCAGGTACAGGTCGCGGTCGAGGGTTTCGGGCAAAGTAAATTTGCCCATGGGCCCGCGCAGGGTAATTTCCGTACCTGGATGGCCATATTGCCAAAGCCATGTAGTGCCGGTGCCGCCGTCGAGCTTTACAATCACCAATTCAAACTCGTTGGTGCCATTGGGGGCGCTGGCAATGGAATAGCTCCTCCAGCGTTTATTCTTTTGCTCATGAATGGGCAAATCGAGGGTTACAAACTGTCCCGGCTCAAAATCAAACCGTTCCATCGAGGGGATTTGAAAAAAAAAGCGCTTGGTGGAAGCGGTTTCGTCCAACACTTTAGTTACGATCCCCTGAACCCATGGCTGAAGCATGTCGAATGAATTTTATTAAAAGAGTGGGCAAATTAGCTAAACCATGTGATTGATTCTAAAATATTGTAGTACGGATGGCCTTTCGAACCTGTTCTCAGGGCACCCTTTAAATAACTTTTTTAGCTATTGCAGAAAAAATATTTGATCACTATATTTACAGGAAATTATTGGTTATAAAGGATTTCTGTTACTTAATCTAAAATTTTATCGCCATGGCCAAACAAAGGGAAATTGATCCGGATTTTGTTTCGAAGGAAGAAGCATATGCCAATGCCCTGATTGAAGGTGCAAAATTTATTCTAAGCGAATCAAATGAATCGCAAAAACAGGTTAAAACTGTCCTGGATAAAAAGGGCCTTGAAATTTATGACATTAACGGAAAACTCCTGTTTTATGACTTTGCCATCATTTCAGTCAAAAATCAGGTTGCTACGGTGAGGGCTGCTGCGCATAAATCAATCGGTACTCCTGTGATTTCAATTCGTCTCGGACCGCAAAAATGGGACCTGGATGCATCAAGGAGGAAGATAGACGAAATATTGAAGAAAAAGTTCTCAAAGTATAAGGTTTTAGAAATAAAATTGGTTTGCTACAGCTATCCAAAAATGGGGCTGCAGGCTCATATTACCAATGATAAGGAGACCATTTCTGTAATTTTTGATGTTTCCAATTTTGAGATCATTCATGGAAAGCCCGAAAAGGAAGATTTTGAAGGGGCATACGCCTGGTCTTTTTTGGATTCAATAGGTAAAAGGGAAATTCCGTCAAGAGTAAAAAGGTATGCGAAGGCTGCTGACATTACGAGAAAAGTATTTAATGGAGAACTTGGCCCGGAAATTTACAGGATAAATGATCTGTACATAGTTATAGATCTTTCGAAACTGGTATTCAAAACCCACAATGAAAAGAAATTACAGTTTTGTACGCACTTTAGGCACGATGAAACAGGTTCACACCACTGTTTTATTTTGCATGCACAGCAGGTTAATGACTATTGTTCAGTTGCTACCTGCCAGATGATACTTTGTTATTATCACTATTACTATTCCCAGAATGAAATTGCACCTTCATTAGGATATTCTTCCGGTGGTGGCTGCCCCCCGGATGTATCAGCCGGGTATAAATCATTAAGTAACAATCATCTCAAATCTTCTTTTGATTCATCGCCAACCTGGAACGAAGCGCGGGATCAGATTAACTTATTGCAGCCAATGAAATCAGGCGTTCCGGGGCATGCGCGCGCTATTGCAGGATATTCAAGCAATATTTTTTCTATCCTGGGCTCTTCTACTGCAGATAAGAAGCTCTACGTGTATGACCCCTGGCCCTGGAATGCCGATTTGAAGGCGGGGGGCGATATTTACTGGGAAGACTGGGATTCAATAACCCACACAAATTTTGTTTACACAGAATTAGACTATTAATATAGATTGTTCAAATGCTCTCTTCAGAAGATATTAAAAATATTATTACTGAAAATTATAAGAACCTATTTCAAGATTCATTTCAACAACTGATCAACACTACTATTGGCGCCCCTATTCGGGTTTTTGATCTTCATAAAAAACATAAATTCTGGTTCGTTCCCTTTCTTTTAAAATCTAAAGTGAGGGGTTCAGCCATATTTGATATAAACGGGAAATTAGTGTCGCATGGGGTATTGACCCCGAATGTGCGTGATGAGGAAAAGCTGATAGATAAAGAATATTTTGAAAGCGTGCCCGAAAGCATACTGGATGAAATAAAGGATTTTTACAAGGATTATAGAATAGAGTCACAATTTTTTTCCTTTGACCTGACCCCTCAAAAATGGGGTTGGTTCATTGGATTGAAAGATAACAATACCAAAGAATCTGTGAGCGTTTTCGCCGGCCCGGAAGGCTGGTATGAAAAAAAAGGGCGTAATGATTTTGAAGGATAGGTTTACCCTACACCTGCACCAATTTCCACGCTTAAAAACCATCCAGGCTGCCAGCGCTATTAATGTTTCCGCAACCGGTATAGCAATAAACACACCCATAGGGCCAAATGAAAGCCCCTTGGCCAACCACCAGGAAAAAGGTACCTGGAACAGCCGCTATTCAAAGAAACTGATATTGAAATTACCAGCCATTGGAGTTACATGAATATTTGCCTTTTATCTATTAAGGCCAGGGTCTAACCGATCAAAAATTCATACCAGCAGTCAAATCTTTCCGACTTCACTTCCCCTCCATGTCCACAAATAGATCGTCCATCGTCACTACCGAATCTATCAGCCCAATACTATGCTCGTTTGGTATCAGGTTGAAAGTGGTTACGAGTGTTGTAAATACTTGCTTTTTGGTTTTGGTTTGCTCGCGGAAAACGGTTTCCTTTTGCCGCAATTCAGCAGCAAGGGATTTATCAATAGCAACTTCGCTGCTGTAAAACTTCATTTCACAAAGGTTGATGCATTGATCGCGGCGGTCGATGAGTAAATCAATTTGTGCGCCGGCTGCAAGGTTGCCGGGGCTCCGCCAGGAACTGCTTTCGGTGTAAATAGCTGCAATGCCAAGCTTTCTTTCAATGGCGGCAATATGCTTCATGCAAAGGTTTTCAAAGGCCAGGCCGCTCCAGCTTGTGTACACAGGTGTGGCGCTTAGTTTTTGCCAGGCGCCCATTGCAGGGGTTCGGTTGAGCTCCATAAATTTCAGGTAAAACAAAGAGAATTCATCTGTGAGCTTGTAAATACTATCCTTGCGCTTTTTACCAAATGGTATATAGGGTGTAATAAACCCCGCAGCGCTCAATTCATCAAGCAGGTTGCTTGCGGTGCCACCGGTTTGCAGGTCGCCTGCTGCTATTAAAGCATTGCGGGTGAGGCCGGTAGGTTTGGCAGCCAACGCCCTTATGATTTTAATATGGCGGTCTGCCTGATAAAACAGTGCATGGTACAATTCATTGAATTCATCATATAAAAAGCCATTCTTTTGAAAACAAGCTTCATCAATCATTTGTGCGGCGCTTTTGCCAGGTTTTGCCATTTCAAGGTACTGGGGAATACCACCCATGGCCATGTATAATTGAATGATTTGATAATGATTGAGGTGTACACCCCTGCTTTTAAGGAAAAGTTCCGTTTCATACAGGGTAAACGGTTGCATTACTATTTTGTGGGTAATACGGTTGTGTAGTCCCCCTTTATTGCGCATTACCTTTTTAATCATCCAGCTTGCTGCCGATCCGCAAATGATTACCATTACATTTGGCTTATTGGTTGCCCAGCTATTCCAAAAGTTTTCAAAGGCGGCTAAAAAATTGGATTTAGGCGCATGCATCCAGGGGAATTCATCCAGGAAAATTACGAGTCGCTTACTCCTTTTTTTATTCAACAAGATTCCCAGGGTGTCAAACGCATCAAACCAATCTGTTGGTTTGGCTAATGGTTTTCCGCCATTTAACTGGTCTGATATTGCCTTTGAAAACTTTGAAAGCTGTACATTTGAGGTTACGTTATGGATGCCCACATACTGAAAAGTTATTTGATTATGAAGATAGCTCCTTACGAGGTAAGTTTTGCCAACTCGCCTGCGCCCATACATAGCAACCAGTGAAGCTTTATTAGAATTTAAAGCACTGTCTATCATTGATTTATAAACATCTCTACCTATAATTTCAGCATGATCCATAACAAGAATAGACAGCCAAATGTAGTAATATTTTTCATATTTGGCTACTTATTATAAATAAATAGACAGCCAAATCTACATTTTTTTGATGGATTTGGCTGTCTATCTTTACACTTCTACCAATTTCCATTTTCCCCTCCTGAAAACAATCCAGGCTGCCAGCGCTATTAATGTTTCCGCAACAGGTATAGCAATAAACACCCCCATAGGGCCCAATGAAAGCCCTTTGGCCAGCCACCAGGCAAAGGGAACCTGGAACATCCAGAACCCAAAGAAATTGATGTAGGTTGGTGTACGGGTATCGCCTGCTCCATTCAACGCATTGGCCATAACCATACCGATGCCATAAAAAATATACCCAAGGCTTATTACCCTGAGTGCCTTGATTGCATACAACTGAGCGGCAATATCCTTTGTAAAAAATTGAATGATCCACGGAGCGCCTGCAACAAATACCACCGTTACAATAGCCATGAACCAGATATTGTAGCGGGTGGTGGTTTTTACGGACTGTTCGGCCAGGTGCGGTTGTTGGGCGCCAAGGTGTTGGCCCACCAATGTAGCAGCCGCATTGCTTAAGCCCCAGGCCGGAAGAATGAAGAAGATCAATACCCTGATGGCGGTTTGGTACCCTGCGGAGGCATCTGCATGTCCCGTTTCGGCCACCAGCCTAGCCAGTACAATCCAACTGCCCGAAGCAATGATAAACTGGAGGGCGCCGGGCGCAGCTATACCTGCAAGTGTTTTCATCACCTGCGCATTCAGCCTGATGTGTTTAGCTTTCAGGTGAACAGTGCTGCTTCCTTTTTGTAGTTGATAAAGTTGATAGGCCACTCCTGTTCCGCGCCCGATGCAGGTAGCAATGGCAGAGCCTTCAAGCCCCAGCCACCAGATTAAAACCGGGTTCAGGATGATGTTGATGATATTGGCCAGCCACAGGCTTTTCATGGCGATGGCTGCATTGCCCGCGCCGCGAAAAATACCGTTGATGAGAAAAAGCATCATGATGACCCCGCTGCTTCCCATCAGGATGCGGGTATAACCCGTGCCAATAGCAATGGTTTCATCATCGGCAGCCATCAGCTTTAAAATTTCGGGAGCATACCAGGCGCCTGCAATGCTTATAATTACAGTAATGGATAGCGCCAGCAGGATGGATTGCATGGCTGCTTCGCCGGCGCCTTCGGGGTTCTTCTCCCCAATGCGTCGCGCTACCATAGCTGTGGCGGCCATGCTGATGCCAATAGCCAGTGAATACACTATGGTGATAACCGATTCGGTTAATCCTACCGCCATTACGGCATGGTTGCCCAGCCAGCGGTTTACAAAAAAGATGTCAACGAGGGCAAAAACGCTCTCTAAGCTGAGCTCCAGCACCATTGGGATAGCCAGCAATACGATGGCTTTGCGGATATCCATGGTGGTGAAATCGTGCTGTTCTTCGCTGAGTGAAAGTTTGATGGTGTGGTAAACGGAACGCAACCGTTTACGGATAGAAATAAATGTCATTTGAAAAATACTGAGTAAGGTGAAATAAATAAATGTTACCGGTTGGTATGTAAGCCTTACTCATGCGGGGCAGTGGAGTGCAAGGCTTACGACAGAAAGGAGGTCATAGTCGTAAATTTTTTTTGCCCGGCAAAAGTGAAAAGAATTTTTGGAATAAACAAGCGGGATTAAAAAATCACATGGATATGTGGGGGGAATTGGTTGCCGGAAAAGGAGATCAATAAAAATCTTTCAGCAACACTTCACTATCCACGAGGTTTTCGCTACCCGCCTGGGTTACTATACCATGTTTGGTAATGAATGTAAGGAAAACCGTTTTTTTTGTACCGGTTTCCCAGCCAAAGTGTTGCATCCTAAGCCGGAGGATACCGGCATATTGCTTTGTGATAGTGAAAGGCTTATTATGGTATTTTATTTCGCAAAGGTTAATGCATTGATCGTTTCGGTCTATGAGCAAATCTATTTGGTGATTCCCGCTTAATTGATCGCTTTTGATTTGGTAAGAATATTGTTGGGTAACTACGGCTGCTATGCCAAGTTTTTGCTTGATGGCTTTTATATGCCTGAAGCAAAAATTTTCAAATGCATATCCTTGCCATAATTTAAAAGGCTGGCTTTGACTGATGAGGTTCCAATCTGTTGATTTTTTGCTATCCATAAACTTGAGATAAAAAACGGAGAATTCATCAGTAAGCCGGTAGAGCTTTTCCTTTTTTACATTTACAAAAGGTGGGGCGCTGGCAATAAAACCTGACATTTCAAGTTCATCGAGCATCCTCGTAAGGGTTCCCCCGCTTGGAATGCCGGAAAGCTTTACAATTTCATTCTGGCTTATGCCTTTCCATTTTGAATAGCAGGCTTTTATAACTGCGATATAGTGTTGATGATTGGTAAATAAGGCGGCATATAAATTATCAAATTCATTTTTTAGCGGTCCATTTTCTTCAAAACATAATGTGTTAACTGCCTGCGCTACACTTTTTGCCTTTGGAATTAATTTCAGGTAATAGGGAATGCCCCCAAAAGTCATATACAGTTCGGTAATCTGTTCATCGTTAAACTTCAGGCCTCTTTGCAACAGGTATTCTTTGGCTTCGGCACAGGTAAATGGCTGTAGGTGTATTTGCCGGGTTACCCGGTTATGCAGCCCACCCTTATTTCTAATCACATGCTTAATCATCCAGGATGCCGCTGAGCCACAAATGGCAACCACTATTTTTTGTTTGCTTGCCCAATTGTTCCAAAAAAATCCGAAGCCTTTTAAAAAATCCGATTTTTTTCCGGCTATCCAGGGTAATTCATCTATAAATACTACTTGCTTTTTTGTAAACGGCTTTGCCGACAGCAATTCAATCAGCGTTTGAAATGCTTCAAGCCAGGTTGAAAGGATATTGGGCACTGCTTTTTTGCCAAAAGTCTGCTGTAGCGAAAAGGTAAAGGCATTCAGTTGCTCGCGGCGGGAACCACCCTGAACTCCAACGAATTCAAAAACGATATGATCGCTAAAAGTTTGCCTGAGCAGGTAGGTTTTTCCAACCCGTCGCCTGCCCAAAACACTTACCAGTTCTGCCTCCGGCGTGGTTAGCAAATCGGTAAGTATCTTTGTTTCTTCATATCTTCCTATCATACTCAAAAATTATTTGGAGCGAAATGCGGGTCAAATATACCACATTTCGCTCCAAATAATTTTATTTGGAGCGAAATGTGGGGTAAAAATACCACATTTCGCTCCGTATCTTTTTTGGAGAACCTGGCTGAAATATTATTGGCCTGCCCGAATGATTTTGCTATTCCCAATCATGCTCCCGGATGCTTTCCCGGATATTCATATACGAATAATACCGGTCGCTGCTGATTTGCCCGGCTTGTACGGCAGCCTTAATGGCGCAGCCCGGCTCATCCATATGCTGGCAGTTGTTAAACTGGCAATCATTCATCAGGTTACGCATTTCGGGAAAATACTGGGCAAGTTCTTCGCGTTCAATATCTACCAGCCCAAATTCACGCACGCCGGGGGTATCAATCACCCTGCCGCCAAATGGCAGATCGTGCATTTCGGCAAAAGTGGTGGTGTGCAGGCCCTTGCCGCTCCAGCCGCTTACTTCACCCGTGCGGAGGTTCATATCGGGGAAGAGTACATTCAGCAGGCTGCTTTTGCCTACCCCGCTATGGCCGCTGAGTAAGGTGGTTTTATTGGCCAGCAACTCCTTAATGGTATCAAGCCCTTCCTGCTGGTGAATGCTGGTTGCAGCAACGGAGTAACCTATGACTTCGTACATTTCACGCCATTCCTCATACTGCGCTTCTTCCTTTTTGCGCCAGGTATCTTTTTTATTGAAAAGAATGATGGCCGGCACATGATAAGACTCACAGGCAATTAAAAACCGATCAATAAAACCGAGCGATGTGCGCGGGTCTTTCAGCGTAGCAATCAGCATGCTTTGATCGAGGTTGCTGGCCACAATATGGTGCCTGTGGCGGGTATGCGGGCTCTGGCGCGCCACGTAATTTACACGATCATGTATCTGCGTGATGGTAGCCGTGTTTTCATTTTCGTTTTCTATTTCAAAATCAACTTTATCTCCAACGGCTATCGGGTTGGTGCTGCTGATTTCATCCGTTTTAAATATACCACGGATACGGGCCTTCCAGGTTTGCCCGTTTTCGCCGGTAATATTATACCAGTTGCCCGTTGATTTATAAACTATTGCTTCCAATTTGCCGCCTTAATTTTCATTCAATAAAAAGATTGATTTAATCATTCATAAATTTTACCGGATACCCGTTATGGAAACTTTCTCAACCAGGTGTGTGAAAGTATCCATTCCAATAAAAGGAATCCCAACCCGGCAAGCAAAAATCCTGAAAAAGCATCATGCTTCTTATTGAACCGGGTTGTTTGAATGTCTGATTTTTCAAGTCCGTCAATATCCTCATAAATTTTTTCGAGTGACGATTTATCCTTAGCCCGGTAGTAGGCCCCGCCGCTCGAAACTGCTATTTCGGTCAACTTTTCTTCATCAATGGAAACTCTTTCTTTTTCAAGTACCGTGGCTCCTGCCGTGGTTTGGTATGGAATGTTTGCATATCCTTCTGTGCCAATACCAATGGTATAAATTTTAATGCCAAAGGTACGTGCAAGGTCGGTGGCTACATCGGGGGATATTTTGCCACCGGTATCCTCACCATCGGTTAGCAGCAAAATTATTTTGGAGGCCGATTGGCCAAGCCTTAATCGTTCAACACTGCTTGCCAAACCACTTCCTATCGAAGTGCCGTCCTGCAAAATGCCGTATTGAATGTTATCTACCTGGTAAAGCAATGCTTCGTGGTCTGTGGTTATCGGGCACATGGTAAGGCTTTGGCCTGCAAAAATTACCATGCCTATTTTATCACCCTTCCGGTTTTTGATGAATGCTCTTGCAACTTCCAACGAAGCCTCCAGCCTGTTGGGAAGAAAGTCCTTTGCCAGCATGCTTCCACTCACATCGAGGCACAATACGATTTCAATGCCCTTGCCTGAATTGATATCAATGGTTTGACGCTTTACCGGGCGGGCCATACATACTATAAAAAGCACTAATGCCAGGAAACGTAATACATTCGGTGTGTTTCTGAAAAGGACCTTAAAGTTTTGGTTGAAAGCAAAACCGGGAAGACTGCCGGTTCGCATGGCTTCATGGCTTTTTTGCCTGAGTGATCTTAAAAATAAAATTAAAACCGGCAGGAGTAAAACCAATAACCACGGCCACTCAAAGCTGATATCGGCAAGGAAGGGATTAAACATCAGTATGGTTTTTAACCCCGGCATTTGGTTCAATAATTATTTTTTGTATGGCTTCAATAGTTTGTTTGCCTGTTTCCCGGCTGGCATTTTGTTTTCCAAAACGCCATGCATCTGATAACCGAAGGTATTTCTTCACATCCTCCTTATCCAGGCCCGGCACTTGTTTTGTTATGGATTTATATAGTGCTGAAATGGTTTTTTTGGTTGAAACCCCGAAATGGATATGTAGCGCCTGCACCAGTTCTTCGCCGAGCTCTATACTTGTAATTTCCTGCCTGCCCCATTGATCTTTCAGTTTAAAAAGAATATCCAGTGAAATTTCACCCGACATTACCATTTGCGTAGGTTCTGTTTTTTTCTTTTGCCTTAAAAAATAAATCAAAGCTAAAGCCAGTACAGCGACAGCAATCAGGATCAGCCACCAGGGAAGACGATTTGCTCTATCTTCCTCTTGAATGCTTATTTCCTTGGGTTGCCCATACTCTCTGATGGTATTTTCTGCCGGAGCCACAATTTTTACCAGCCATGAAGTGTCGGTTATAATTTCCGGCATAACCTTCGAAAGCCTGAACAGGCCTGTATCATAAGCCACCAATTGGAGTTGTACTAATTGGGTGTTGTCTTTGCCGGTGTTTGTTTGAATGCTTAATATCTCAAAAGGACCGAAACTGGCTCCCTTTTCGGGTAATAGCGTATTTTGGGGTACCGGAACCGAAATACTGAAGGGTTCAGCCAACTGTTTGGAAAACCTGTTTTGGGCAGTTAACCATAAAGGATTTATGAACAGGAAAACAATCAGATATTGTAGGGTTATTTTCAATGCCTGGTTCGCTTAAGAAAAAATTTCTGTAATAGGGCAGCTTCATCATCCGGTGTGCTGCATAGCAGGTATTGCCATCCTGCTTTTGTAAGCAACGATTTATTAAAATCCCTTTTCCTTTTTTGTGCCTCGGGCCATAATTTTCTCAATGCGCGGTCGCTGCTGTCAACCCAGGTAAACCGGCCAGTTTCAGCGTTCTCCAATGGTATTAAACCGGCATTTGGCAATTCATCTTCAACCGGGTCGTGCAACTGTATGGCAATAGCATCGTGGCGATGCCCGATGGCCTTTAAACCCGTATAGTTTTCAAAATTGTCCAAGTCGCTTATCAGGAATAAAATGGTACGGCTCCGGGTGGTTTTCTGCAGAAATTCAAGCGCTGCACCTGTGTTGGTTTGCTTTGATTTCGGTTCGTAGGAAATCATATTCCTTAGTATAAAGAGCAAATGCTGCCTTCCCTTCATGGGTGCCATGTATTTTTCAACCTTTTCGGTATAAAAAACAGCGCCAATCTTATCCCCGTTGCTTAGGGCCGAAAACCCAAGGATGGCGGCAATTTCGTACATCAGGTGCCGCCTGGTTCGGTTGGAGCTACCAATATTGCCGCTTTCGCTAAAATCAAGCATCAGCATCACGGTCCGCTCCCTTTCTTCTTCAAATAATTTGCTGAAAGGATGCCCAAACCGGGCACTCACATTCCAGTCAATAAACCGGGTATCATCGCCGGGGTAATAATCCCTCACTTCCTTAAAAAGCATACCCTTGCCCCGAAAGGCAGAATGATACTCCCCACTGAAGTAGTGTGTAGAAAGTTTCCTCGACTTGATCTCCAGTTGCCGGACCTTCTTTATGATGTCACTGATTTCCAAATTATTAGTTGACCAATTTGGCTCAAAGGTAAAATCCTTAAGTCAACCGCAATTTTTTTAATGAGGGCTAATTTTAAAGTAAACCGCGCAATCCTTGATGTAAAAGGAGCGGTTTATTGCCTTTTGTAGAGTATCTGCCCATTTCTTGTACCGTTATGTTTGCCTTCTGATAGGGTAACAGTACCATTCACAATCACATAAGAGAAACCCGAACTGTATTGATGCGGGCTTGAAAAGGTAGAATTATCGGTGACTTTTGTTTCATCAAACAGCACAATATCAGCCACCATTCCTTCGCGGATAAGCCCGCGGTCATGCAACCCGAACCTTTGGGCAGGCAAGGAAGTCATCCTGCGGATCGCTTCTTCCATCGGTATCAGTTTCAACTCCCTTACATACCTGCCAAGCACCCGCGCATTGGTTCCGTAGCCTCGCGGATGAGGTGCGCCCCTTCCGAATATCCTGATGCTTGCATCACTGGCAAACATGTTGAAAGGGTATTTCATGAAATATTGAACATCGTCCTCGCTCATGCCATGAAAAACCATTCCTGCCCCGCCTTTTTCCATCATCATGCAAATCAATTCAGCTTCCGATCCGGTATCATGAGGCCTTTTCAGCATTGCATTAATTTCTTCTATGCTTTTGCCGTTGAAAGTGGAATCGGGTTCGTACCAGGCCACCACGGCGTAGCTCCAGTGGTCAAGCCTGCGTCGGGCAAGGCTTTTCTTCATACTCGTTTTAATGGAATCGCGCAAAATGGGATTAGCTAACCGTGCTTTAATGCTGTCCTGCCCGTCGGCAAGCGCCCAATCGGGAAAAAGGGTGCTGAGCGAAGTGCTGCTTGCGGTGTATGGGTATTGGTCAATCGTTACATCCATGCCATTCTTACGTGCGTTTTCCACCATGGCGAGGGTTTCGCTGCTTCTGCCCCAGTTTTGCTGCCCGCTCACTTTAAAATGCGAGATCTCCACAGGAATGCCGGCTTCACTTCCAATAAACAGCGCTTCTTTGATGGCGGCGGTTACACTATCCCCTTCGTTGCGCATATGGGTTGCGTACACACCTCCATACCCGGCCACTATTTTTGCCAGCCTTACAATTTCCTGCGTTGGAGTATAGCTGCCAGGTATGTAAATGAGACCGGTTGACATGCCGAGCGCGCCATCGTTCATGGCTTTGTGCACAATGCTGTCCATCCTTTTCATTTCGGCTTCGGTGGCATTCCGGTTGGCCCTGCCCATCACCGCCTTACGTATATCATTTTGGCCAAGCAGGGTTCCTACGTTTATCGATACCCGCAGGCTGTCGAGCCATTGATAATAGCCTGCAATATCCGTTTTAGAAGAGCCGCAATTGCCGGTAATAACCGAAGTGACTCCATCGTAAATAAAGTTGGTGGCTTCGGGGTTTTCGGCCTCATCGCCTTCAATATGCGTATGCACATCAATAAACCCCGGCGCCGCTACCTGGCCATTGGCATCAATTTCTTTTGAACCCTGCCAGCTTTGCAGGTTACCAATGGCAGCAATTCTTTCGCCCCGTATGGCAATATCAGCGCGGTACCAGGGATTTCCGGTTCCATCCACAATGCGTGCGTGGCGGATGATGAGGTCGGCTTTTTGCTGTGCAAATAATGGTGTAATAAAAAAGATGGCGGCTATAGCGCCAAAGCATTTTGTGGATTTGATCCGGTTGGTTTGCTCCATCCTACAATGCTACAAAAAATATGCATAGCAGCCCTTAGACTAAAATAGGACTGATGGCTACAAGCTGAGGTTGCAAAGACCGAGCAGCAGGCTCGTTAAAAAGTAAATGATCATCAGCAGGAATCCGCCGGTAACGAGGTTGGGAAGTAATTTGCGTAGCATCGTGTGGAGTTTGTAAGGTGAAGGTACATTCATTCAATTGGTAAGACAACCGTATAAACACCTAAGTTGCATTTAATTAAAATAAATACTGGTATATAACAAACATTTAATGAATAGATTCAGCGGGCTGTGGAATTACACAAATCAAGCCCCAAACTCATGCCTGAGTACGCTGAACCATATTAAATCAATATACCTGCCCTCTTTCCATTCCACTTCACGCTGACGGCCTTCGCGGGTAAAACCCAGGGTTTCAAGCAAGGTAAGGCTTGGCTGGTTTTCGGGCTCTACCAACGCATAAACCCGGTGAATATTGGTGTTTTGAAAAAGGTATGCAAGCACCGCAGTTCCCGACTCTTTCATGAATCCTTTGCGCTGGTTTTCGGGTAAGATCCAAAAGCCCATTTCGGCATTATGATGCAAGTGGTTCCAACTGTACATTCCAACCGCGCCAATCATATCATCGGGATAGCCCGAAAGTGTAATGGCCCACCAGATACCGGTATTTTCTTCCCAGAGCCTGCGGTACCATTCCATCTGCGATTCGGTTTCTTCAAGGGTTTTATAGCTGACGCCATAATATTTTATCATTTCCTGGCGCGACAGGCCCTCGAATACTCTTGGCTTATCTGCATCCCGGATCTGCCTGAGCAGCAGTCTTTCTGTTCTTATTTCCCTGAAGGGCATCATGGCAGCCCTAATATCAGGATTTTTTCTTTTTTGGAAGAATGAATAAGCAGCAAATTTTAAATCCAATCATTTTCACTCCTTCATTTCCTTCCTTATCTTCTTCACAAAATCCAGATCTACCTCGGCAATATCGGCTGCCTGCTCATCAGTAAGCCCCATTTTAGTAATAAGATTCCTTACTATTTTGGCTTTGCCTTTTTCAATGCCTTTTTCAATGCCTTTTTCGATACCTTCCAGTTTGGCCCGGTGTAATATCAATTCTTCGATGCCCATAGTAGTAATATTGTTGGTGATGGACTTTGTTGCAGTTTCAAAGATACGGTGTGTTTCGGGTTTTGAAAAATGCACATACATCTTTAAGAAACTGGCCAGCGCCCGCATGGTTGGTTTGTCCATTTGGCGGCTGTGCAGCCTTCTGAACAGGTCAATTTTCAGGTGAAGGAGGGTGTCGTCGCTGCTTTTTTTGTTTCGTATAGCCAGCAGTACGGTAAGCACCGCCAGGGCAAAGGGGTTTGGGTGGCTGGCGAGGATTGCCTCATCCTGCTCAATAATTTTATAGGTGTTGAACTGGTAGCCGACCGAAGTGCCTAAGAACCGGTAATCAAAGCGGTTGGGTTTATACGCTGTTTTGTCGTCGGTAAAAATAGCCAGCGCGGTTACGGGTTTATTGTAGCGGTCGAGCAGGCGGTAAAAATAGGTGAACATACGTCTGCCGAAATCATCATCCTGGTAACCCTGCACCTCAATATGGATCAGTATCCATTCTTCGCGGCCCTCTTTTGTGTAAGCTTTGATAAGCTTGTCCACAAAGCGGGGATGGTGCAGGTTTTCGGCGGGAAAAAGCTCTTCCAGTTCTTTATCCAAAAACTCAAAGCCTCTTTTGAAGTCGAGTATTTGTTCGGCCTCGGGAAAAAAGAATTGCAGAAAATGGGCGGGCATATCCTCAATAATGCCTTTCCACAGTAAATCGTCTTGTTTCATTGGGTAAAAATAAGGCTTGGAGCGCTGCAAAAAAATGTACAAAAGCGGCGCAGCTTTTAAAGTTTATGCCGATACAGGTATTCCATCGGAGTTATCATTGGGGACTTTATAATCGTTGAAATTACCCGCAACCTCCAGGGCTTTACCCGAAAATGTCAGGAAAGGTCATAAGATTCTTGGGTGTGGTAAAGTCGGTCAGCTTTGAGCTGGGGAGCATTTTGTGTTGTTTCGCTAAAATACCAAATGTGGCATCAAAGAGGGTTTTATGATTACCAAAAATTGGTAATTTTGAAAAAAAAACTATTCGGTATGGGTAAGAACACATCTGTTGCATTGGGCGATTATTTCGAAACATTTGTTGAAGGCCGTGTAAAGGAAGGCAGGTACAAAAATGTAAGTGAAGTGGTAAGGGCTGGTTTAAGATTATTGGAAGCAGAAGAAAACCAGTTTGTAGCGTTGAAAAATCAACTCCTCGAAGGATTGGAAAGTAGGGTAGCAAATGATTTTGATACTCAAAGCCATTTGCAGAAACTGAAATCAGAAAAGAAGACGCATGGCAATTTTCAAACTTTCCAATAAAGCCAGAAATGATGTATTTGGAGGTACTAATAATCTGCAAATAAGGGGCCACTGGTCGAAAATGGTAAAATAAATAGGAACTAATTCATGAAAGCCCGAATCATTGCACTTATAGTTACATCATTTGCTTTATCTAATTGTGATTTTTCAAGAAATATGGATAATGGGAATAACGTTATGGATACTTTTTATTCTGACCTGGGTGGCTTAGGGAGAGCTAGAATACCTCTAATTAAGCCTTATGAACTTTTAAAGGTATCAGGTGATGAATGGCGTCTTGAATTACAAAATCCAGAGTTACTAACTCTTTCAATACATAATGTAAAAGGAGTACATATTCAGGATAGTTTAATTGGAATTTATTCGGAAGGAGGAACCGAATTTCTGAATAAGCGGTACGTGAAAGCTTGGTTTGTTATTGAGCCTCGACTCGGCTTGGAAAAAGCATTTGAAGATACGAAAGCCTTTAGCGATGTATATAGCAAATCAAAGAATGGGCGGAAAATTCATTTTTATTCTCCAGATAGTCTTTATAAGAGCTTTGAAGAACAAAGAAAGATTGTTTGGTAATGACTTCAAACAAAGCCGCTCATTGAGGAAACCAATCATTGCATTACCAAAATCAAACTTTCCAGCGGCTGCAGGTTCAGTTCAATTATAGCTTCCGTTCCTTTTACAGACATAGTTAGTCGCTGTCCCGTTCCCAACGCATTTTTCAGGCTGTATTCTCCATCCTTTAAATCCCAGGTTTCCTGCAGCGAAGCCGGCAATGAAAGCCCCCCTGACCAACTGCTATCTTCACTGAAATTGGAAACAACCACCAACTTTTGTTCCTTGCTCCATCGGGCAAAACTGTATAGTTTGTTATTGTAATCTGGGTTTACATTCCGGTTATGGCTGTGTATTTCGGCATAGGCCCCCATTAGTGCCGGGCTCGAAATAGTAAAGTTCAGCAGGGTACGGTAAAAATTGCGGAGGTCTTTTTCTTCGGGGGTAAGTCCTGCCCCGTCAAAACGACCGCCATTCATCCAGCGTTGATGGTGCGGAACCCCGATATAATCGAAAATGCTTGTACGGGTGGGGCTGCCAAACCCTGCGGCCTCAGCCCCGGGTTCACCCACTTCCTGCCCGAAATAAATAAGGGTGGGGGAGGTGCTGATGGTAGCAGAGATCACCATGGCAGGCATGGCTTTTTCAGCCCTGCCTGCAAAATCGGGGCTGGCAATCCGCTGCTCATCGTGGTTCTCAAGGAAATGCAGCATGTGGTGCTCAATATCATCCAGTTCCTGCTGGATTTTTACCAGGTTATCGGTACTGCCATGCGCCTGGATAATGTGCTTTAGCGTATCATATAATTCCACCTTATCGTACAGGTAATCCATTTTTCCCTGGTGAATATAAGCACGGTACTGTGCGGGGTTGTACACTTCGGCAATAATGGTAGCTTCGGGATTTTTTGTTTTAATGGCGCTGTTCATATAGCTCCAAAATTCAACCGGAACCATTTCAGCCATATCAAAACGGAAACCGTCCACGCCCTTATCCAGCCAGTACAGCGCAATGTTTTTAAACTTCTTCCAGCTCGATGGAACGCTTTTATCTTTCCAGAAGGCAGCATGTTCTGCTATTGATTTTCCTGCATAAATGGCGGGAAGCGAATCGAAATCTTTGGTTCCGTCAGGCTTGATGCCGTAATTGATCTTCACCGTTTCGTACCAGTCGTTAAAATCAGGCTGCGCCAAACGGCTGCCGTTACCCGTCCATTTGGCGGGGTTTTCATCAAATTTTCCGTCTGATAACGGGTGTGCTTCGCCGCCTAAAGGCTTGTAATTATGCTGCGCAACAGGCACTTTGAAAGCCTGCCCCGGTATATAATAAAAATCATTGTCACGGGCATATTCCACGGTTTTGTCATCGTCTTCGCCAAAGTCTTTTTCCCCTGCAGGCTTGCTTAGGCTTTTGTAATGGCGCGCCACATGGTTTGGAACAATGTCAATCACCACTTTCATGCCAGCCTCATGTGTGCGCCCAATCAGCGCTTCAAATTCTTCGAGCCTTTTGCTTACATCAGTGGCCAGGTCGGGGTTTACATTGTAATAATCTTTTACCGCATACGGGCTTCCTGCACGGCCTTTTACCACATCAGGGTCGTCGTTGTCAATGCCAAAAGCCGTGTAATCGCGCACCAGCGCATGATGCGGAACCCCGGTGTACCAAATATGGGTAACACCAAGTTCTTTAATAGCTGCCAGCGCGCCATCGGTAAAGTCATTGAACTTGCCCACACCGTTTTCTTCAATGGTTCCCCAGGGTTTATTCCTGGTCACCTGGTTTCCAAAAAGGCGGGTAAAAACCTGGTAAACAACTATTTTGCCCTGCCGGTTTTCGGCAGGTACAGTCCCGGTTTGGGGGGAATTGCAGGCAAGAAGAGCAGTTAACATACAGATGGCGCAAATAAGAATTTTCATGGAATTTTATTTAACAAAACCCCCTTACGACTGGGGTGAAAGAGGGCTTTGCAAACATAAATCAAAAAAGGGCGGGCGGGCAGGGGAAAAATAGGCCGTCGCTGTTGTTGGTCATTTTGGCGTTTTAGCGATAGGAACACCACAGGACAGAAAAATTTGCTTATCTAAAATCCATTTTTTAGTGGAATTTTATGCTATTTTCAGTATTATTTACTATTATGTAGTAGAATAAATTTAATTTTGCCCCGAATGATTACCAAACAAGAGGTTGAATTATTCTTACATCAGCTAAAAGACAAAATCAAAATATTTGATGTAGCCTTCAGGCCAAGAGCTAAAAACCTTGATGATTTAGCGGTATTAGACATAACGCCGGTTAAACGGTTGGAATATTTGATGAATTTAAAAGTTGAAGATTATTCAGGAGGTCCCAAAAAAGATACTTACGATTTTACCAAACCAGACTACTATGAGTTTGGCATTCAAATAAAAGGGAAAGAGGTTTATATTAAAATCAGCCCCGGCTTGCCCAATAAGATGGTTGATTGTATGTCTTTTCACATAGCCGAATTTCCCTTGGGCTATCCACTAAAAACTGTAAGATTATGAAACAAAAAATAGAATGCCCCTATTGTGATGGAATTGCCGGCTTGCAAAAGGAGGCTAAACAATTAAATTACCGGAAAGATACATTTAGGATAGTGGCTCATTTTTACAAGTGCGAAAAATGTCGGGAGGAATTTACTACCACAGCATCAGATTCCATCAGTTTAATGCAGGCCCATAACCAGTACCGTGAAAAATACAATATTCCTTTTCCTGAAGAAATTGCTGCCATCAGGGAGAAGTATGATTTACCTGCTTCAAAAATGAGCGAGGTACTTGGTTTGGGTGCAAACGGGTATAGCAATTATGAAAATGGAGAGATACCCACACCTGCATACGGCAATTTAATAAGCGCCGCATCTGCTCCGAAAATTTTTATGAGTTTGCTTGATAAGGCAAAAGTTCATTTTTCGGAAAATGCATTTAAAAAAGCAAAAGGCAGCGTTGGCAATCTTATTCAAACCGAAAATGAAAACAGCAGCCTCCCTGCGAACCTGAATGTTTTCAATCAACCCAATAATTTCACAGGCTATAAAAAGCCCGTGGCCGCAAAAATCGCCAACCTCGTTACTTATTTTATTCAGCATTCAAAGCCCGAGTTCAACGATAAATTGAAACTCAACAAGCTTTTATTTTTTGCTGACTTTACACATTATAAAAATTATGGCGCATCCATTACGGGATTAAGTTATCGGGCTATTAAATATGGTCCTGTGCCAGCCAACTATGATAATATTTTCGCCTATCTGGAAAATGAACAATTTATCAGTTCACAGTTTTCAAAGTTGCAGAATGGCGGAGCAGGAGAAGTATTTGTTTCTGAAGCAGCATTTGATGCAACGCTTTTCAGTGAAGAAGAAAGAGAAACGCTTTCTGCCATTACCAAAAAATTTGCCAGTATTTCTACCTGGGATATAGTAGAATTAAGCCATAAAGAGAAGGCCTCGAAAGAACTTGAGGCTAACAGGGCATTAATAGGCTACCAGGATTATGCATTTGAATTGGCAGCATTATAATTTTTCAACCCGCTGTGGGGTTTTCCCGGGAACAATACGCCATACGAATTGCCGATGTTGAACTGAAATTTACCCCATGCCATTTATCCATTCTTTTTCAATTGATACCGGCAACCGGCGTGCATTTCCTTTTAATGTGCCTGCTGTTTTACATGCCCGTGATGTATTGCTGGCTGAAGGGGTGACCATTTTTGTTGGCGACAATGGCAGCGGCAAATCCACCCTGCTGGAAAGCCTGGCCTGCAAATTGCACCTGTATGGCATAGGCGGAAACATTGATATGGGAGACGGTGATTATGAGGCCGCCCGTGAAATCATGCCAAGGCTTCATATCAATTGGCAGCGTGAACTGAACATCGGCGGTTTCTTTTTCCGTGCGGAAGACTTCAGCAATTTTTCAAAGCCTGGTGGTGTAAAGCAAACTTAGCTAAAAATGAGGCGGCTGAATCCCGTTTTTTTTTGCCGGGTTTGAAAAAGGTTAGCCCACATTGCAGCTAAATAGGCGGAGAAGCCGATAAATAGTGTGTTTCATT
>CAYUGH010000039.1:31727-38725 GCA_964444195.1 uncultured Chitinophagaceae bacterium | reverse complement strand
GGAAAGTAAGCGCTATCGTTTCGGGCGGTAAAATAGCGGACATAATTCCCAAGTCCGGGAGGATCGGCTACCCGGGCAAAAAGCACCACCCTGTTCGTGTCGGGGTTGTCGGGGGCAGGCTTCCACCAAAGCGAATCAGCCTGTTTGGCAAGCGCCGGTATGGTAGTAGTGGCTGCATAGTTCTTACCATCTGCAATGATACTGAGTTGGTAAGTTTTGCCGAATTCACCCATAAGCATTGAAGAAGGGCTGGAAGAATCAATTGAATAGTAATAAATATTGCCGGGGCCGTAAGAAACGGTGTATTCACGCAGGGTAACGGTTTTAGTACCGTTTGAAACGGTAATCCTTGCATTCCGGATAAACGAACCCGATAACATGGAAGGCGTGAGTTCATTAAAATAATTAAGGCTATTGGTTAAAATCACTATAGGTACTTGACCACTTTCAATCCGCCCATCCACCACTACTTTAGGTGGCTGATCCTCAGGGGCAAGATCAATTACCTTTTCGCAGGAAATAAGGAAAAAGCAAAAGACAAATAACTGTAAAAGAGAGCAAATCCTCATAGATGATGGCAAATTTACAATCCCAAAGCGACAAAGTTTGGCCGTACATCTATCTCAAAAATAAATTACGGTCAGTTAACTTCGCCCCAATGGCCAATTCATGGTTTCAGTTCAAGCAATTTACGATTCATCAGCAAAAAGCCGCCATGAAGGTGACCACCGATGCCTGCCTGTTTGGTGCGTTGCAACCTGCATTTCCTGATAAAGGGGCAAACCTGAATTTGCTGGATATTGGCGCCGGAACAGGGTTATTGAGCCTGATGGTAGCTCAATTGAATCCCGAAGCCAACATTTCAGCCATTGAAATTGATGCTGAAACAGCCCGGGAGGCTGCTGAAAATATAGCCAATTCGCCTTTTTCCGGCCAGCTGAGGGTCGTCCAGGCAGACATTCTTGATTTTTACCCTGAAAAGGGGTTCCATCATATTTTTTGCAACCCGCCTTTCTATCAATCCCAGCTTCAATCCCCCGATACCTTAAAAAATACAGCCCACCACGCTTCAAACCTTTCGCTTGAAAGCCTTTTTGCATGCTTTAACCGGTTGTTACTGCCGGGTGGAACGGTTTCACTTCTTCTTCCCTTTTACCGCGAGAGCGAAGCCCTTGTTTTGTCGGGGTTGCAAAACTTAAACCCAACCGTAATCACCAGGGTAAAGCAATCATCCAAACATGGCTTTTTCAGAACCATTTTGTTTTTGGGTGGTGAAAAGCATCCGCCGGAAACCTCGGAAATCACCATACGTGATGCTGAAAATCGTTACACGCCTGAATTTGAGCGGTTGCTAAAGCCATTTTACCTCAAATTGTAAACGAGTCAAGCTTCCACCCGGTAATTTTGCCACATGAACTATTTTGAATTATTTGACCTGCCGGTTGGGTTATCCATTAACCAGGGAAACCTTACCCGGACCTATATCCAGTTGCAGAAAAAATATCATCCTGATTTCTACGGACAATCTTCTGACGACGACCGGGCTTTTGCACTTGAACAATCGAGCGAGGTAAACAAAGCCTACCGCACTTTTAAAAACCCCGACCTGACCATGCAATATTTCCTTCAACTAAAGGGGCTGATTGAGGAAGGCGAACAATACAAACTTCCACCTGCATTCCTTGCGGAAGTAATGGAACTGAATGAAATGAAAATGGATGGAGCCGACAAAGAAACCATTGAAAATCAATCCAAAGCATTGATGGAGGATATTTTTGGTGATGTAAAAGACTTGCTGGAAAAGTATGATGATGCCAAGGCTTCTGTGGAAGACCAGCTCAGGATTAAGGATTATTACTACAAGAAAAAATATATTGACCGGCTTTTGGCGGAATAAACCCCAGGCAATACATTTGCAGCCCAATTCGAAAAAGGCCCGGATGGCGGAATTGGTAGACGCGCCAGACTCAAAATCTGGTTTCCGCAAGGAAGTGCAGGTTCGATTCCTGTTCCGGGCACCAATAAAACGGCTGAAACTCAATACAGATGAGCTTTCAGCCGTTTTTATAATACGACCATTTACAAATAACCGGCCTTTTCTTTTTCCTCCGAACCCGCATTCAACTACATTTGTTATTCCACCAATTATCTTGTCATCCCACCTATGAAATACAAACTCCTTGGCCGAAGCGGCCTGAAAGTAAGCGAAATCTGCCTCGGCACCATGGGCTTTGGCCAGGCGAACCATTGGGGAATTCCCCAAAAAGATAGCTTTGATATTATGGACGCGTTTGGCAATGCAGGCGGCAATTTTATGGATACCGCCAACCGCTACCAGGATGGGCAAACCGAAGAAATTGTAGGCAACTACCTGAGCCAAAGCGCCGACCGCGACTACTGGGTGGTGGCTACCAAATACAGCCTGTACGATAACCGGACCAACCCGAATGCCAGCGGCAACAACCGCAAAAACATGATGCGCAGTGTTGAAAGCAGCCTGCGCCGCCTGAAAACCGGTTTTATTGATGTGCTGTACCTTCATATCTGGGACCATCTTACCCCGATGGATGAGGTTTTGCGCGGATTGGATGACCTCGTAAGCCAGGGAAAAATTACCTATATCGCCATCAGCGATACCCCGGCCTGGATGGTGGCAAAGGGCCAAACCCTAGCCGAACTGATGGGCTGGAGCCAGTTTGTAGCACTTCAGGTGGAGTACAGCCTTATTCAGCGCACGCCGGAACGCGAACTGATTCCGATGGCTAAACATTTTGGGCTTACCCTTACCCCCTGGGCTCCGCTGGCCGGTGGCGCGCTTACCGGCAAATACCTGCGCAACGATCCGGGCCGCATTAAAGAAGGCAGTGTTCGCCTGAGCGAACGTGCCGTTGCTATTACTAAAGAAGTAATAGCCATTGCCGGTGAAATTGGCGCTACACCGGGCCAGGTGGCCCTTCGCTGGACCATGCAACAAGGTTTTAGCAGTATCCCCATTGTTGGGGCTACCAAACTTTTGCAAATGCAGGATAACCTTGGGGTATTAAACATCAGCCTTTCCCAAGACCATCTTGCCCGCCTCGATGCCATCAGCCAGGTAAAACTGGGTTTCCCCGGGGAGTTTTATAAGGAAGAAGGGGTAAGACTGGGCAACTTCGGCGGATTTTATGATCAGATTGAAAAGCGATAATTTTTGGCCACAAATGCACAAATAGAATGTATTTATTCGTGCATTCGTGGCTACCAACAATAAAATTTACTCAACATTTTATTCCTCAAAAAAATATTTCATGCTACCTGAAACTGGTAAAAAAGCCCCTGCATTTAAAGCGATGGATCAAAACGGAAACCCCATTGCCCTCAAAGATTTCAAAGGCAAAAAGCTGGTCATTTATTTTTACCCGGCCGACGATACCCCAAGTTGTACCAAACAGGCATGTAACCTTCGTGATAATTACAGTGCCTTGCTGGCAAAGGGTCTTTCCGTGGTAGGCATCAGCCCGGACCCTGTGAAAAAACACAAAAAATTTGAAGAAAAATACAACCTTCCTTTTCCACTTGTTGCTGATGAAAACCATAAGATCGCTGAAACCTATGGGGTTTGGGGCGATAAAAAGTTTATGGGCCGCGAATATATCGGGATTCACCGCACCACTTTCCTGGTGGATGAAAAGGGAATCATTAAAGCCATCATTACAAAGCCGGTCACAAAAAACCATGCAGCCCAGATCCTTGAAGCCTGGGGATTGAACTGATTGGCATCGTGAATACCCATTCAAGCCCGAATTTTGCGGCCATGAGTTCCCTGCCTGAATTTATACAACAAGCTCTAAAGCACAATATGCTGAAGTAACGCACTCTTTTCAGGGTAATCCGTATTAAAATGCAGCCCGCGGCTCTCATGGCGGAATTGTGCCCCTTTCACAATCAGGTACCCAACCGTGATCATATTCCTGAGCTCGCAGAGTTGGGGCGAAATGGTACTGTGGCGGTACAAGTGCTCTACCTCTTCGTGCAGCAGGTCGAGCCGGCGGCTTGCCCGGCGAAGACGAATATCGTTGCGCACAATACCTACATAATCGCTCATAGCGAGCCGGAGTTCCTTGAGGCTTTGGGTGATCAGGATCATTTCACGGGGGGTGTTGGTTCCCCTGGCATTCCAATCGGGTACCTGTGCCGGTTGAGATGAAAAACCGCCTTCTTCAACCCGCTTTTTTACATCGGTAAATGCACGATGGGCAAACACCATGGCTTCGAGCAGGCTATTGCTGGCCAGCCGGTTGGCCCCGTGCAACCCGGTACTGGCGCACTCTCCTGCCGCATACAGGTTGCGGATGCTGGTATGCGCCCATTCATCGGTTTGAATACCCCCGCAACTATAGTGCGCGGCAGGCGATACAGGGATCATGTCCTTAGCCACATCTATGCCAATGCTTTTGCACTTTTCATAAATATTCGGAAAATGCTCAATGAATTTTTCAGTCGGCATGTGGCGGCAATCGAGGTACACAAATTCAGTACCGCCAACCTTCATTTCGTTATCTATAGCGCGGGCCACAATATCGCGGGGCGCAAGGTCTTTGCGTTCATCGTACCGCGCCATAAAGGCTTCGCCCTCAGCGTTCCGCAAAATAGCACCATCACCCCGCACTGCTTCGGTAATCAGGAAAGCATGCCCCCGTATACCTGTTTCATATAATGCCGTTGGGTGAAATTGAATAAACTCCATGTTTTCTACCCTACCCTTTGCCCGGTACACCATGGCCACTCCATCGCCGGTAGCAATGGCAGGGTTGGTGGTAGTGCGGTACACAGCCCCGTTTCCGCCGGCGGCCAAAAAAGTGTTGGTGGCTACTATCTTATCGATCTTCCTGGTAACGGTATCAAGGATATAAACTCCGTAACAGGTAATATCGGGCGTGGTTTTCATAACCAGGTAGCCCATGTGGTGCTGCGTAATAATATCCACCACAAAGCAGTGGTTCATGATGCGGATATTGGGCAGGCTGGCCACTTTTTGCAATAAGGCCCGTTCCATTTCCTTACCGGTTACATCCTTGTGGTGCAAAATGCGGTTTTCGCTGTGGCCACCCTCTTTGCCCAGCCGGTAATCGCCGCTTGCTCCCCGGTCGAACTGCGCGCCCCATTCAATGATCTCGCGGATCCGGTCGGGTCCTTCTTTTACCACAATCTCCACAATATTGGGTTTGCAAAGCCCGTCGCCCGCAATCAGCGTATCCTCAATATGCTTATCGAAACTGTCGTTCTGATCATCCCAAACCCCGGCAATACCGCCCTGCGCATACTTGGTGTTGGTTTCATCACTTACGGTTTTGGTCAGTACCAGCACATCTTTCCCTGGAAAAGCCTCTGCCACTTTTACCGCATAGGTTAATCCCGCTATCCCCGACCCAATCACCAAAAAATCTGTTTGCATATCAAAGTATAATTAAACCGCCGCTGTTTACCAATGAATAAGATTACAAAATAAGGGCGGAAATCGTTGTAATAGCCCAAGCTTGTTATTGTATTCTTTAAATAGCAAGCTCCACCCCGAACATTGTGGGGCTATTTATACATTCGCTCCCATGCAAACTGAAAATTCAAACATGCATTTGTTGGAAGAAACCATCCGTTTTGTACAAACAACGCTCTCCCACGCAGAGGCTGGCCACGATTGGTGGCATATTTACCGGGTTTGGCAAAATGCAAAAAATATAGGGGCCAGCGAACAGGTTGATATGCTTGTGGTGGAACTTGGTGCGCTGCTGCATGATATTGCCGACTCAAAATTTCATGATGGCGATGAAACCGTTGGTCCGGCAAAGGCAAGGGCTTTCCTTGAAAAACAAAAGGCCGACCCGGCTACCATTGACCATGTGGCAAAAATTATCGAGCATATTTCATTTAAAGGTGGAAATCAGGATGAAGTATGGACCTCGCCTGAACTCAGGATATTGCAGGATGCCGACCGGCTTGATGCCATAGGAGCCATAGGCATTGCCCGTGCATTCAGCTACGGTGGTTATAAAGGCCGCGCTTTTTACGACCCGGCTATTCTACCCGATCTGAACATGGATAAGGAGACGTACAAAAAAAGCAACGCACCAACCATCAATCATTTTTATGAAAAACTATTGCTGTTGAAAGACCGTATGCATACTACCACCGGAAGGGCCATGGCGGAAGAAAGGCACCGGTTTATGGAAATTTATCTCGAACAGTTTTATAAGGAATGGGAAGGGGTGGGCTAATAAAAAATATTCATTTTGTAATAGAAGGCATGTCCCGTGCCCTCAGCCTGACAATCTTACCATTTTCAGAAAAAACAAGGTAGCCATCCTCCCTTTTCTTTTTTTCGATAAGGCGGTGGAGGGCAAGTTTTGTCCCCTCTGATATTTTATCTCTTAATTCACTATTTGTTAGTTTCTTCATAACCCCTGATCATTTGCCATTTTTCCTGATTATAAATCACTGAATTATGGGTAGAAAACCCTTCCCCAATCATTTCAAGTTCCGCATTTGAACTATCGTAAATCAACCATTGATCAACAATACCCAAATACAAATTTAGCAAGTTCCTGATTCCTGCTGAGTATCTTCTGAAAATAGTTTCTGTGGGAATACTATGCCCGCCTTCTTCAACCCTGATTTTAACCCTTTCCACTGCAAGTTCTGGGCTGTCCAACCAAAAAAATATGAGGATTACCTTGTAGCCTTTCTTTTTTGCTTTATCAACTAATAAAACAAAACTTCTGGTTGACAACGTCGTTTCAAAGGCAAAATCCATGTTCTTCTCTAACAATTCATCAATTCTGCGTAACATAATTTTTCCTGCTTCAATAGCTACTTTCTCAGGCTGGAAAGGAGAAAGCCCCCGTGCAATTTCATCCGCATTCACAAACTCATTCACATGCAACAGTTCAGGCAAAACTGTAAATGAGGCAGTTGTCTTTCCCGCTCCATTACACCCTGCTATTATAAATAAGTTGGACATTAAT
>CAYUGH010000039.1:22480-31627 GCA_964444195.1 uncultured Chitinophagaceae bacterium | reverse complement strand
AGTTGTCTTTCCCGCTCCATTACACCCTGCTATTATAAATAAGTTGGACATTAATAAGTGAAAATTAGGTAAATTTCACCACTACCCCGAACTAGTAAAAAATGATTAAGAATATCATAAGTAATTAAATTTACCCATGCACAAATCCTCCGCTACCATTTTTGCGCTGTTTTTCTGGCTTTGCAGCTTTGGCCAGCAAACCAATATTGAAAAACTTTACGAAGAAGGATTTGCCGCTTACCGCAAAGGCGAAAAGCAGAAAGCTATCGAGGTTTTTGAAAAGATATACGCATTGGATTCAACTGAAACCGATGCGCTGGATTACAAAACCATCCTTTACCACCAAACCGGCCAATATGAAAAAGCGGCCGATGGATGCGTAATGCTTTGCAAAATTTTTCCTGAAAAGGATGATATTTTCTGTTCGGCGAGCTTTAATTACGCCCTCATAAAAAAGCCTGGATTAGCCGAGGCCTTTGCCCAACGGGCTGTTATGCTCAATGCTTCGTATTACAACAACATGCTGAACCTTGCCCATGCATGCCTGTTTTTAAGAAAAGGCAAACAGGCCATTTACTGGTACACAAGGGCCATGGAATACGTGCCCTCCATCGACGCATTTGAACGATCATTTCTCGGCGATTTTCAATTATTTGACAGCCTGAAATTATACCCTACCGACCGGTTGAAAACCCTTGGATCAGCCCTGCTCGAAAAATACAATACCTATACTGCCAACCCATTGGCCAATCAATTGCTGGATTCAATATTTTCTTACCAGTATAAAAAACTCAGCTACCCCGACAAAGAAAAAATAATGGGCTGGAAGAAAGAATTTCTTGCAACAGAACAAGCTGCCATAGTTCCAAGAAGATACCTGGTGGCTGCCTTCACGCTTGACCTTGGTCTGCAGGAATTCAGGAACCGGAACCGTACCATTGCCTTCGATGAATATTTTAAAAAAGCAAGAGATATTTACCTCGACATGGGCGATAGCCTTGAATATACCCGGATGGCCATTTTTCTGTCAAAGGAATTAATGGTGTACCAGAACATTGAAAATAAATACGGCGAAAACCCATTGGTGTTGCAATACGCGCTCGAAGGGCTTGCCAGTGCCGAACGAAATAAAATAACCGAACTCAAATCACCGGCATTAAAGCAACTGGCCGATGCATATCTTTTTGATAAAAAAGAACAACAAGCTTTTGAATGGCTGCACCAATTACTGCAATGGTCGAAGCAAACACATGATGGGGTTGGGTTCTTCCAGGCAACCAACGGCTTATCGGTTTATCATGGAAACCAGGACCGCAATGATTCCGCACTATTTTACAACACACTTTGCCTGAAAAAAATTGATTCAGCATGGTTAAACCCGGGGCAGATCACCAGGATTAAACTTAACGGGCTGGAGATTATGCATGCGCAGGGCAAGTACAGGGAGGCCATTGCAAAAGCACAAAAACTAAAGAAAGAAACCGCGCACGGAAGCAACACATATTACTCGAGCACCTGCGATTTTATCGGCTCTTGTTATGAATCTTTAAAGATTACAGATTCGGCATACGCATACTATAAAGAAGCGGTATTAAGCTACATCAGGATCAGTAATGAAATTGAACAGAAAGGCAAGGAACAATTGCCCGTGCAGGTGAACGAAGAACTGGAAAACGCGATCTGGTCGCTTTGTGAAATAGCTGCCGCCCGCAACAATGCAAAGGACCTTTTTTACTGGAGTGAAATAATTAAGGATAATTCACTTCGCTACCTTATCAGTTTCCAATATCAACCTGACAATCTTACCACGTTAGCAAAAGCAAAAGCAGCACTTCCGGCCGATGCTGTAGCCATCAATTATACCGGGAGCAACCTTCGCAACTCCGCTTCCTGCCTGGCTTTCGACAATACTACCCAACAGGTTCTGCGTATTCATCAGCAGGATATTTCGAAACTGGTGAAAGGGAAAAACCTTTCCAAAACCATGGCAAAGCTTACGGAAACCATGCAAAAAAATTCAGCCGGGGCTACCGATTCAGGCTATCTGCTGCAATCTCTTCCGCTGATGCATTTTATGTATCTCTGCAATGCAGACCCTTCACAGATACGGGGAATTGCCATTAAACGTAAAGAAAGCACAGAAGACAAAGCCCTTACCGAAGAAAAACTAACGCTTTCAAAACTGCTGTATTCCATTTATGTGGCGCCTTTTGAAAAACTACTGACCGGCAAGAAAAAATTGATGATCAGCGCCGACTTTTTGCTCCAGTTTATTCCCTTCGAAACATTGATGATGCCCGACGGCCGTTACCTTGGCGAAGTATATGATATTACCTATGTGCCGGGCTTTACCATTAATGAATTGCTTGCCCAACGCACTTATTATGAGGGCGATAAAATCATTGCTATCGGCAACCCCGATTACAGCACTTACCATCCCGAAAAATTACAGGGTCGTGCGCTCGACTTCAGCCAACTGGGTATTACTTCCTGGACCGATTTGCCCGGAACAGAAAAAGAACTGAACACGCTTCAATCCTACGCCGATTCTGCCATCATTTTATCCGGAACCAAATTATCCGAAACAGGCATAAAACAAATGAGCCGTGAAAGCCTGTTACTCAAAGCAGGAATACTGCATTTTGCCCTGCACGGAATTGCAGGATCGGCAAGCGCGGCAGAAGATAATTCGCTGGTGGTAACCGAGCCCGATGGGGGTAGCGAAGATGGCCTGCTTCAATTTTATGAGGCTTTTGAATTGGACATCCGGCCGCGACTTGTTTGCCTCTCCGCCTGCCAAACCGGGCTTGGGATGCTGGAAAAAGACGGATCCCTGGTAACCATGGGTACCGCCTTCCTCGCTGCGGGCGCCAAAGCTGTACTCGCCACCAACTGGTCGATTGATGATGCCGCAACTGCATTGTTTATTAAAGAAGTGTACAGCCAGGTTCGCGAACAGAAAATTTCGTTTGCCACAGCCGTTGCCAATGCCAAACGTAAATTCATTAAAGGTGATTTTGGTGAAAAATACAAGCAACCAATTTACTGGGCGCCTTTTAAATATTATGGGAATTAAATTCCAAATACCAAGTACCAAATTCCAAATAATAAATAATAAATTTCAAATCTCAAATAACATGTGCCGCTGGTTAGCCTACAAAGGACCCCCCATCATGATGAGCGACCTGCTCATTAAACCCAAACACAACCTGATTGAGCAAAGCCTCCATGCCAATGCGCCGCGAACACCAACCAACGGAGATGGTTTTGGATTAGGCTGGTACACCGCACAACCCCAGCCAGGCTTATTCCGCAGCATACGTCCTGCATGGAACGACACCAACCTGATTGACCTGGCTTCGCATATTGAATCACCCCTGTTTATGGCCCATGTGCGTGCCACCAGCATGGCCACCATACAGGAAACTAACTGTCACCCGTTCCGCTACAAAAACTGGCTGTTTATGCACAACGGGCAAATCAAAAACTTTGAACGGGTACACAGGGAACTTTTGCTGAAAGTAGCGCCTGAATTTTTCAACAATATCAATGGTACCACCGATTCGGAAGTCATGTTTCATCTTGCGCTTAGCTATGGACTTGAAAAAAATGTTCATGAGGCCATCGCCAAAATGGTGCAGGCGGTGGAGGAAACGGGGAAGGAGAAAGGGGTTGAAGAATCGCTGTGGATGACGCTTGCCATTACGGATGGAAAAACGGTTTGGGGGTACCGGTATGGCAGCGATGGAAAAGGCCCTTCGCTGTACATCAGCCCAACCCTTCAAGAACTTGCCAGATTGAATCCCGAAGTAGGGGAAAAGTTCAGTGGAAGTTCAACCTGCCTGGTTTCGGAACCCATTGGTGATTACAGCGATATATGGTCCGAAGTGCCGGAGCAATCAAAAGTGCTGATAGATGAGCGCGGAGTGCTGGTTAGCGGAATTGAGCAGTAGCCGGGCAATTTGCCCTTTTAATCCGGTTCCACATGAATAAGCACATTGCCTAATTGTGGTAATTCCCGCTTCAATGTATCTTTAAGCAGGTGGGCAATATCGTGGCCAACCTTTACGGTTAAATTGGCATCGACTGTAATGTGCAAATCAACATGGTATTTAAACCCGGCCTTACGGATCAGGCATTTTTCAGTTCCAAGCACTCCACTCACTGACTCAGCAACATGCCTTATTTCCAGCACCAGGTCGTCGTACATGTGCTCGTCCATTATTTCGCCAAGCGCGGGCCTGAAGATGAGAAAACTATTGTACAGGATAAAACCGGCAGCGAAAAGCGCCGCCCAATCATCTGCGGTTTCATACCCCTTTCCAAAAATGAGCGCTATGGAAATTCCTATGAAAGCTGCAATGGAGGTAAGGGCATCGCTGCGGTGATGCCAGGCATCGGCTTTCAGCGCCGAACTATTGGTTTCTTTGCTTTTCCTGAGCACCAGTTGAAAGGATATTTCTTTCCAGATAATAATGGCCCCAAGTACATACAGGGTCCAGCTTTCGGGCAATTCATGCGGGGTCCGCAGGTTTTTAATGCTTTCATACGCTATTACGGTGGCCGAGGTAATCAGGAAACCCACCACCAAAAAAGTAATCAGCGGCTCCATTCTTCCATGCCCGTAGGGGTGGTTCTTATCGGGAGGCCTGGCTGAATATTTTATTCCAAACAGCACCAAAATGGATGAAAAGATATCGGTAGTGGATTCAATGGCATCGGCCACCAGCGCAAAAGAGTTACCCAGGATACCCGCCAAACCCTTAATGATTGCAAGCATAGTATTACCTGCAATACTGAAATACGTGGTACGGATGGCGGTTTGTTCCCTTTTCATAATTGTTGCCCTTACCCTTCATATGAAATTATAATATTCCCGATTTTTTCACCGCTGGCAACATAGCGGTATGCTTCGCTTATATTTTCCATGGGGTAATACCTGTCGATCAATGGTTTAAAAGCGCCCTTTTGTAACAGTCCGGTCATAAAGTTCACCGTTCTCTTGCAATTAAACGGGACCGGGAAAACGTGACGATACTTGCCAAAAAATTTGGTGATAAATGGCAGGTACAAGTTTTCCGCACCCGGCCCCAATTCAGAAGACATATACACAGCTCCTTCCTTCATTACCTTTTTACATTTACCAAAATTGCTTTTACCTACTGCATCCAGCACAAAATCATATTTCTTGTTCCGAAGCGTAAAATCTTCTTTTTCAAAATCAATCAACTCATCCGCTCCAAGCGCCTTCACCCTTTCAAAGTTTGCACCTGCGCACACAGCATCAACCCTTGATCCGTAATGCTTCATCAGTTGGATGGCTGCCGAACCAATACCCCCCGTACCTCCGTTTACCAGCACATCCAACCCGCTTTTTTGCTTTAGGTACCCAATGCAGCTAACGGCATAATGAGCGGCTTCTCCACTCGCCGCAGCTTCTGCAAAACCAATCCCTTCGGGGATCATAGCCACCGGCCCATCCTCGCGCACCACCATGTATTGAGCCTGCGAAGCTATGCCATCGGTGAATACCCCCCAAACATGATCACCCGTTTTAAAAGCTGAAACTTTTTCCCCGACTGCCGACACTTCGCCCGCAAAATCGGTACCCGGCACCAATGATGAAGGCTTGAACAAACCTGTAACCCCCCTGATAAGATATGGTTTACCCGTCAATATGCCGCAATCGGTACGGTTAACCGTTGTGGCATGCACCCGCACCAGCAATTCATTGTCGTTTGGCAACGGCTCCGGAATTTCCTTTACCTCAAGTACTTCCGCCGAACCATACCGTGTCCTGGTGATTGCTTTCATCTATTCAGGTATTCATTTATTCTTGTATTCTTGCATTCCCTACTCCTTATTCATCATTCATCATTCCTCATTCATCATTCATCATTCCTCATTCATCATTCATCACTCATTACCCGGGTATAAATGATTTCTGTAGCCTTTGTTTCCTCACCGCCAGGGGTTACATTAAAGGCTGTCATCCTTATCTCATCCACATTCACCAGTTCCATTTCGGTTCGCCAACCCCATTGCTGGGTCTCTTCCGGGCTTACATAATAATAGTTGCCCATCACATTGATGGATTGGCTGCCGCTACCGCTTTCAGAAAACATGATGGCCGTGCCGTTGTGAAAACTGTCGATCCAGGCTTTAGTTCCTGCAATATCGAGACGATGTCTTCGTGCTTATAATGCCAGTCCTGCGAAAGAAGTTCCGTAAGAACTTTGCTAAAGTCTTGATTAAACAAATTAAAAGTAAACCCTAACAGCATTGAATAATCAACATCATCAGGATTCTTCGTTGCCAAGACCTCGCTCAATAAATTCATGACCGTTTTTTCTAAGTTGGAACAGTCAATTGAGAATTTTTTCAAAAAAGACCGTTCAGATATCTTTTTAAGTGCTAAGTCAAGAATGAGTTTTTTATCAAAAGAATTCATTGTTGTTGCCTATGTTTTATGCCTAACGGTAAGGCTTTGTATTCGTGTGGGTATTTGCCAACGCTCAGATAAAGATAAAGTATTTAATAGCGGTTCAAATGCCTGTAATATGTTCGTCTGCCCACATGACACAAAACCCTTTGTTGGGCTTTCATTGTCTAATTAATTTGCAGATGTTTAAAAACAGCGCATTGTAAATGCAGATGTAGTCACTCATTGAGGTCGATAAAATAAAATTACTTTTTTGTTGACCCAAATTTTGCTTGGACGTAAGGGAAATTTCAAAATCTAATTCAAAGTTAATTGTATTGTAGAAGTATAATTTTCTTCTATTATCTCGAGGATGCAAAACAAAATAGTTTTTATCTGCGGAAAAAATTCCTTCCCCTTCCGCTACTGTATTATTTTTTAGAACTTCATTGTCTGCGGTTAGTTCGGAAACTATACTAAATTCATAACGTTTACCACTTTTCAACCTTGTTGTTGTCCCTCCCGTTGTGTGTATGTATAGCTTACTGTCCTTTATCATTAAATCACAAATATTCAACCACTCAGTCTCTGGATACTTGCTGAATTCAGTATTAGGAAAATGGTTCAAATTCAACTCATTTAAATTTCCCCAAGTTGCATTATTACCATTTAAGTCCAGTCTTGACCAATATCTCGCTGGAAATCCACTCATTTTTTTGTCCTCCAATGATACATATAGAGCCTTGTCAAAACGGTTAAAAGAAGCATTAATAGTGTGATGCTTATAGCTATCCCGATCAGGAAGAAAAGGATTTGATATGTCAGTTATTTCTAACCGACGCGCTTGATTATTCCACAAAATCAATTTCTGAGTACCTCCAATTAACCCGAAGGAATTCGCTAAAGTAAATATAGAGAATTCAAAAATTCTTTGGAGCTCTGGAAGTTCGGAAATCATGCAGGAATAAAGCTTTTCCCAATTCTCATTGATTACTTCAAGCTTTAGCTTATTTGGGTACTTACCCGAGAGAATTCCAAATGAGTTGTTATTAAAGACTACTACCTTGCTAATGCCAAATTCATCTTCTAAATCATGTTGATATATTATTTCGGTCTTCATTGTAACACCTTACTCAAAAATATGGGAAGGTTTTCATCTATCCCAAATTTTCGCTTATTTTATGAATACTTGATCTAATTGGATTGTAAAACCCAAAAAAATCCACAGAAAACGGAGGCTGAATAATGCAAGTCAAATGGCATCCCTTGCCCCGTGTCACTCCCATTTATTCAACCCTTATAAACTCGCCGGTTTTTTCCTGCGACCAGATATACCATTCTCTGCGATCTTTAAAATATAGTTGATCCATCATTGCCCTGGCGCATAGGCCCCCGTGTTGATCCAGGTGATCCATGCTTTTTTAAATGCTTCATGGCTCAGTGGCGGAATAGTGCGCCCTTCACCCGGGTGCCTGGTGACAACTGCCGCATTTCATGGTATAAAGCCCTTTACCATCCTTGCCCCTTTTCGGCAAACCAACATGCGGCTTGCTGTCGTCGCCCTGTAAAGGCACATCGCCTGAAGGATCGCAATTCATGCAACGGGGGTTCATCAAAACCTTATATACATCCATAAAAGCCTTCACCGATTGGGCGCTGTCCTTAATCATAGTTTCATCCATCACATCGCCAATGGCTGTTTCATACCCAGCGTTTCTCTAAGCACCCATAGCAACGGTGTATCCTGACCTACATTTATATTATAGATTTATTATATCTCAATTGTCTTTGGCAAATCATGCGCAATGTCAATACAAAGCGCTACATCTTTAACTGTAAATTTTGCTTTCGTGTATTTTTCTGTCTGATTAATTTCGGTTAATTGGTCGTGAAGATCTTGAGCCTTTGCGTTTGCCACTTTCTTAATAGTATCTATTCCAGTTTCATAAAATATACGGCAAAAAATTGGCCCAACACCCCAAATTCTGGATAAGTCAGAAAGTTTGGTTAGTTCTTCTAATGCAGAAATTGGGGTATCCATTTCCTGTGCAAATGCTTTCCTTTTCTTTTTGGTGTCGCATTGCTCAAAAAGCTGAAGTGTATTTTTAATACCCTTTTTGTTTAGTTTACCAATGAGAGATTTATCAGCGTCAGGAAACTCTGAGATAGAAACCGGCTTAGGAAGCAACCGATTTACTTCTCTTCGCAAAATCGTAAGATAGTCAACAGGAATATTAGTCTCTTTTGCAAGCTGTTTGATTTTGTCAGAAGATTTTAATGCCTGAACCAACATCAGTAAATTCTTAATGCCTTGTTTTGTCAAAAGGCCGAACCTTTCTTTTGCCTTCTCATAAAGAATTCGCCTGCCCGGAAGCAGTTCTGATTTTTCCAAAATGTTTCTGTATTTGGTCAAACTATAGTGCTCAATGTCAATAAAATATTTTGTTGTCATGCTGTTAACATTACGGCAAACTATGTGTGTTTGCGTAATGGCAGGCGCTTGAAACTATGCCTTGCCCCGCAAAACAAATGTTAGTAGCTGGCGGCATTATCAGTCGTCCTCTACATTGCTTTTTACTTTGAGTCCTTTAGGTATTTTTAATTCCCCCTTATTATAAACGTCAACATAGATTGAAGAGAAAGAAGCATGCAGGAAAATTTGGTAAAGTTGGCTTTGATAAAGTTTGATACTTTTCAAAGGGCGGGAAATGATGCTTGCCTTTTCG
>CAYUGH010000039.1:5953-22380 GCA_964444195.1 uncultured Chitinophagaceae bacterium | reverse complement strand
GCTTTGATAAAGTTTGATACTTTTCAAAGGGCGGGAAATGATGCTTGCCTTTTCGCTTTTGTAATATCAGGCTGCAAAGCTTGTTTTATCTTTCACCCAACGGTCGTACACAAACGGCCCAAAGGGAAGTACGGAGGCCAACACGCCAAGCGCGGCCGTTTTCAGGCTCCAGCCAAAGGCCCTCCTGCATTCATTTATCATATACAGGTATGCAATAAACAGCACCCCATGTGCCATACCCACTACCGAAACTGCTTTGGGCATTCCCGCAAAATATTTTAGCGGCATGGCTATCCCCAATAATACAAGAAACGAAATGCCTTCAAGGGTTCCAATGCGCAGAAACCAGGAAAAGAGTTGTGTTTTATTCATAATTGATTTTGGGGCAAATTTACCTTTAAAAAGTTAATAGGTTGACGGGTTAACAAGTTAACTTATCAACCTGTTAACTCATCAACCTATTAACTTAACAGTCGTACCTTTCCGCCCTTAAAACCAAAAAAAAGAAACATGAAAAAAATGCTTGCAATGCTGACGTTAGTTTTGTTGACAGCCGGAGCCTTTGCCCAACCTAAACCAGGTGATTGGGCCGAACTGAAAGCTTTCCATGGTGTAATGAGCGAAACCTTTCACCCTGCCGAAGAAGGTAAGCTGGAGCCCATTAAAACCCGCAGCGGCGAAATGGTTGAAAAGGCAGTTACCTGGCAAAAAAGTACACCCCCGGCCGAATTCAACAAACCGGAAATTAAAAAAGAACTGAAGAACCTGGTGAAGGGCGCCAAAGAGCTTGATAAAATGGTGAAAAAGAATGCCGCCGACGCCGACCTCACCAAAAAGCTTTCATCGTTGCATGATGTGTTTCACAACATTGTGGGGCTTTGCAAGGATGCGCACTAAAATACTACTTGAATAGTAAAATAAAAACCGGGCAGAACACCCGGTTTTTATTTTTAGTTACCTTTATTTCAAAAATAGTCCTATGGATATTACTATCGTAAATGTTCCCCCCAACCACATGAAGGTATTCGAAGAAATCGCCAGGGCGCTTGGGCTGGACCTGAAAAAATCCGAACCGGATGAACGGAAAGCTATTATTGAAGCAATGGAAAGAGTTGAATCGGGATCAGGAGAAAATATTTCAATTGATATTGAAGCCCTGAAAAAAATGGTTTATGCGCAACCTTGAATTCGACAAAAAGGGTTGGGCAGATTTTGGTTACTGGCTTATCCAGGACAGAAAAATAGCGCAAAAAGTATTTACCCTTATCGAAGAATGCCTGAAGTCGCCCTTTGAAGAAATTGGCAAACCTGAGCCCCTGAAACAAAATTATGCCGGATATTGGAGCCGGAGAATTGACCAGGAACATAGGTTAATTTACAAAGTACTGGAAACCAAAATAATTATCGTGAGCTGCAAAGGGCATTATTAGCCCATCTTGGCATCAATCCGTTCACAAAGCTTGCTAAATATTTCATCCACTGTTCCTTCGCCGTGCACATGTTCCACCTTTCCAAAGCCATTGTAGTAGGCTGCAACCGGTAAGGTCTCATTTTTATACACATCCTGGCGCTTTTTCTGTATTTCAGGGTCAGCGTCATCAAGCCGTCCGCTTGTTTGCGCCCTGCCCACCAAACGGGCAATCAGTTCCTCCTCATTTACCTCGAGGAAAAGTACGGTGGCAATCGTTGCATTTTTACCGGTTAGCAGGTTGTCCAGCGCTTCTGCCTGCCTTATGGTGCGCGGAAAGCCGTCAAACAAAAAGCCAAAGGCTTGCGGGTTACTATCCACCGCGTTTTCAATCATACCAACTACCACCGCATCAGGTACAAGCACACCCTGTTCAATCAGGCTTTTGGCTTCCAAACCCAGGGGTGTGCCTTCCTTCATTTCTTTACGCAACAGGTCGCCCGTACTCAAATGTATAAATCCGTATTTTTCCACCAGTTTTGTACTTTGTGTACCTTTTCCGCTTCCGGGAGGGCCAAACAGAACAACGTTGAACATGTATAGATTTTTGATTGGCTGCGAAAATAATGGAACGTTGTGGTTTTTTTAACGAAATAGGCAGAGGCTTCTCAAAAGAACGGTAAAACCAAAAGCGTTCAAACCATTTCACCGGCTTATGCGTAAATATTATGGTATGAAAAACATCTTTTTTTCAATAACAGTAATAGCCCTGGCATACGGTTGCAGTTTTGCGCAGCAGGCGCCTGGTAACAAAAAAAAAGAAACTAACGCAATGGAAAACGATAATGCCCAAAAATCGCCCGTGTACAACCGGGCCGATACCGGTAAAGTGAAACTTACAAACGAGGAATGGCAGAAAGTGCTTAGCCCCGAAGTGTATTATATTGCCAGGCAAAAGGGGACCGAGCGCCCATGGACCAGCAGGTTCGAAGGTTTTAAGGAAAAGGGAACTTACTATTGCGCCGCCTGCGGAAATCCGCTGTTTATAAGCGATACCAAATTTGAAAGCGGATGCGGCTGGCCCAGTTTTTATGAGCCTATCAGCAAAACAAGCATTATCAACAAGCCCGATAATAGCCATGGCATGAGACGCATTGAAGTGCAATGCGGGCGCTGCGAGGCACACCTCGGGCACGTTTTTAATGATGGCCCGCCCCCCACCGGGTTAAGGTATTGCATTAATGGGGTGATCCTCGATTTTGAAAAAGCGCAGGAAGCCAAAAAAGAGTACGAGAAAAAACCCAACCACTAATTCTTATTTAAACAGCAGGGTTAAAACAGGGTTGGCGGTAAGCGCCGCTTTCAGGTTTTCATTGGTTAAAATGGAATTGTCCGGTAAAAAATCGGTGTACACTCCCGATTTCAAAAATCCCAGGCAAAAAACCAGCAACGCCAGCGACTGCCAGAACAGCCTCAATATTTTTTCCTCGGCACGTACTATGACGCCAAGCGTCCGGTGCAACCATTCAATAACCAGCCACCATATCCACACCAACATCGAAACCCCGGTAACCAGCGCCAGGTAAGGAATATTCTTTCTGAAAGCTTTTGAAGCTGCCGGATTTTCCATGATCCCCATGAATGTAAGCCCCGATATGCGCGATGAAAACATTTTTATACAAACCAGGTCGAGCCCATATACTATGGCAAACAAAAATCCGAAAAAGCAGAAAAAAATAAAGCCAAACAGCATGCCCCGTTTTGATTTGTAAGGATGCAAATTGGGTATAAATGAGCATAATATATAAAGAACGCCGGGAATGGAAATGGCGCCAAAGTCAAGCAAAATCCCATGCCCGATAACATCAAAATTAAATTCTACCCCTTCTGTAAGTAACGAGGTAAGCACCAGACGATAAACCGTCATCATTACCCACAACAGCAAGCAGTTTACCAGGCCCCATCTTAGGGTTGCAGGCAATTTTAAAAAACGCATTACTGCAAATGTAGAGTTTGAATGGAATCAAAATTCAAACTAACAATCGTTAGTTTTGCAGACTAACGAAAGCTAAGCATGAAAAAACAACTTGGAAACTATATTGCAGGCCAATGGATACACGGAAACGGCAAAAGCCAGGCATTATTTAATGCGGTTACAGGCGAAATGGTGGCCGAAGCCAATTCAGGCGGGATCGATTTTAGCGCCATGCTTGACTACGGCCGGTCAAAAGGCAACCCGGCACTCCGCAAAATGACCTTTCACGAAAGGGGGAGGATGCTTCGTGCGCTGGCCATTTACCTGGGCGAAAGAAAGGAAAAGTATTACGATATCAGCTACTTAACCGGGGCCACTCGCGGCGATAGCTGGATTGATATTGAAGGAGGATTTGGCAACCTGTTTGCCAATGCATCCTTACGCCGTAAACTGCCCGATATGCCCTACACCTACGATGGCGAAGGACACACACTAAGCAAAAACGGAACTTTCATGGGTCACCATTTGCTGGTGCCAAAGGAAGGTGTGGCAGTTCATATCAATGCCTATAATTTCCCGGTATGGGGTATGCTGGAAAAATGCGCCGTAAACTGGCTGGCAGGCGTTCCGGCCATTGTAAAACCCGCAACGGTTACCAGTTTTCTTACCGAAGCGGTTGTGCGCGATATCATTGAAAGCGGCATCCTGCCCGAAGGCGCGCTCCAACTCATTTGCGGCAGCGCCGGCGACCTGCTCGACCATGTGGGCAGCCAGGATGTGGTAACTTTTACCGGCTCGGCAAGCACCGGGCTTATGCTGAAAAGCAATCAAAATATCCTGTCCAATTCGGTTCCTTTTAATATGGAAGCCGATAGCCTGAACTGCATTGTGCTGGGCGAAGATGTGAGCCCCGAAATGCCCGAGTGGGATATTTTTATTAAGGAAGTGCGCAAGGAAATGACGGTAAAAGCGGGGCAAAAATGTACCGCCATCCGCCGCATTTTTGTGCCTGCGGGTAAAATGGAAGATGTGCAGATTGCACTTGGGAAAGCTTTGGCGCAAACCACCATTGGCAATCCGCTGAACTCAACCGTACGCATGGGAGCGCTCGCGGGCAAAACCCAGCGCATCGAAGTAATGGAACAGGTGCAAAAGCTGCTGGCCGTTTCGCAAATAGTATATGGCTCACTCGACAGTGTGGAGCTTATTGATGCCCAATGGGATGCAGGATCGTTTATGAGCCCGCTGCTTCTTTGCAATGAAAACCCCTTTGCCTCCGAAACCGTGCATGATGTGGAACCCTTTGGCCCTGTAAGTACACTGATGCCTTACAACGGCATGGAAGAAGCTATAGAACTCAGCCGCAAAGGAAAGGGCTCGTTGGTGAGCAGTATTGTAACCGCATCGCCCAAACTGGCTACAGAATACACGCTTGGCGCGGCGCCCTGGCATGGCCGCATACTGGTGCTGAACGCCCAATGCGCCAAAGAAAGTACCGGCCACGGAAGCCCGCTGCCGCTGCTGGTGCATGGCGGACCCGGTAGGGCAGGCGGCGGCGAAGAAATGGGTGGTTTGCGTGGTATCCGCCATTATATGCAGCGCGTAGCCATCCAGGGTTCACCCGATATGATCACGGCCATTACCCGGCAATTTCAACCCAACGCTACGGGTATTGACGGTGGCGCGCATCCCTTCACCAAATACTTTGAGGAACTGGAAATAGGTGAACAGATCCTCACCGATAAGCGGCTGATCACCACAAAAGATATTGACGAATTTGCCAACCTGAGCGGCGACCATTTTTACGCGCACCTGGGCAATATGGATTTTACCGGCACCATGTTTGAAGGACAGGTAGCGCATGGATATTTCCTGATGAGCGCTGCGGCCGGTTTGTTTGTGGACAGCTATCGCAAAAACCCGGTATTGCTTAATTATGGTATTGATGAGCTCCGTTTTACCAAACCCATGTACCCGGGCAACCACATGCAGGTACGTTTTACCTGTAAGGAAAAAACGGCACAGGAACAACGTGAACCTACTGATATTCCCAGGGGCATTGTAAAATGGTATGTGGAAATACTGGACGATGCCGGAGAAATAGCAGGTGTGGCAACCATTTTAACCATGGTGAAAAGGGTTTTCGTTTAATAATCCCCCGATTTGAACAATGTGTTACAAAAATGTAAAAAAATGTTGAGTAAAATCCAGCGGCAAGCCTTTATATTTAGCCGTCAATTTTTCTCTTTCACAAAAAACAACAACGAATGAAAAAATTAATTGCTGAATTTCTGGGTACTGCCTGGCTGGTATTGGGTGGTTGTGGCAGCGCTGTATTGGCAGCAAATTTCCCGGGGTCGGGTGCAGAAAACAGCCTGGGTCTTGGTTTCCTGGGTGTAAGCCTGGCCTTTGGCCTTACGGTAGTTACAATGGCTTATGCCATCGGGCATATTTCGGGTTGCCACCTCAACCCTGCCGTTTCGGTGGGCTTATGGATGGGCGGCCGGTTTGACAGCAAGGACCTTCCCGGCTATATTGTAGCGCAGGTACTGGGCGGCATTTTTGGGGCAAGCATTCTTTACCTGGTTGCCAGTGGTCACGAAGGGTTTGATGCAGCCGCCGGTTTCGCTTCCAATGGCTATGCCGAACATTCACCCGGCGGCTACAGCATGACCGCTGCTTTTGTTACCGAAGTGGTCATGACCTTCTTCTTCCTGATCGTTATACTTGGATCAACCCATGGTAAGGCTTCACCGGGTTTTGCCGGATTGGCTATTGGATTAGCACTTGTGCTTATTCACCTCATCAGCATACCCGTTACCAATACATCTGTTAACCCGGCACGCAGCACAAGCCAGGCCATTTTTGCAGGGGGTGGTTACCTTAGCCAGCTTTGGCTGTTTTGGGTAGCGCCCATAGTTGGGGCAGCGCTTGCAGGCGTTACCTACAAGTTTTTGAGTCCGAATGAGAAGTAATACTTTTTAATACGAAAGAATAAGAAAGGCCACGAATGCACGAATGAGTATGTTTTTCATTCGTGCATTCGTGGCCTTTTAGTTTCAAGGATTAACCTGCCTTCAACGCCTCCTTTATTTTCGGCGCAATCTTCGCCCCAAACAACTCGATGGATTTCATCAACTCTGCATGCGGAGGCCCGCCAACATCCATATGCGCCGCAAAACGGGTAAGGCCAAACATTTCCTGCAGGTATAGTATTTTGTCAACAGCTTCGTTAACATCGCCAATAATAAGCGCCCCGTTTTTACCCCGGCCATGGTCATAAGTGCTGCGCTGGTAAGGCCCCCATCCACGGTCAACACCTACCCGGTCCATTTGCGCGGCATAATGCGGGTAGTATGCGTTGGCTACGGCTTTGCTGTCTTCCCCAAAAAAACTATGCATGTGTACACCAACCTTGAAATCTTCTGGCGGGTGATTGAAATGGGTGTACAATTTTTTATAATAATCAAACAAGGGCTTAAACTGCGCGGGATTACCTCCAATGATGGCAAAAATAACCGGCAAACCCGCCTTTGCTGCCCGTACCACCGATTCAGGCGTTCCGCCAACCGCTACCCAAATGGGCAATGTTGAATTGAACGCCCTTGGCAAAATGGTTTGGTTGCTAAGCGCTGCCCTGAACTTACCACTCCAGGTCACGGGATCTTTTTCGTTGATCTGCTGCAGCAGGTCGAGCTTTTCGCTGAACAACGCATCGTAATCCTTCAGGTTATAACCATACACGGGAAAGGATTCGGTAAAGCTTCCCCGCCCGGCGGTAATTTCAGCGCGGCCATTGCTTAGCTGATCAATGGTAGCAAACTGCTGGTACACCCTCACCGGGTCGGCGGAACTGAGTACGGTGACCGCACTGCCCAGTTTGATCCGTTTGGTGACAGTAGCCGCCGCAGCAAGAATAATTTCAGGTGTAGAAACCGAATAATCGGGGCGGTGGTGCTCACCAATCCCGAAAAAATCGAGCCCCAGTTCATCCATCAGTTTTATTTCCTCAATTAGTTCGCGCAGGCGTTGTCCAACAGGTTGCGGCTTTCCCGCTGCATCAAAATGATTATCGCCGAACATGCTTATGCCGATTTCCATGCTGTTATATTGGTTTGTGTTGCGAAAATAAGGCATTCAGACTGCGGCTTTCCTTAGAGCAGCTTTGACGTTACGGGGCAAAGCAAAAATTGAAATACAATTTCTCCCACCCCCGCTGTGCCTTTGGAATTAACGCCCTTGCGAATATTTTTGAAGCAGGCACAGCTACCCCTCCAAAGGAGGGGATTAACTTGTGACCGAACATTATTCATTCATTGACCTATTGACTTATTCACCTATTGACTCATTCACCCATTCACCCATTCACCCATTCACTTATTCACCCATTCACCCATTCACCCATTCACTTATTCACCCATTCACTCATTGACTTATTCACCCACTCTCCCCCGGCCAAATCCACCTAAGCCCGCCCTGGCTAACAACCTGCACCCTTTGCCCAAACACCGTTTCAATATTGGCTGGCGTAAGCACTTCATCCGGCTTTCCGCTTGCCTTTAATAATCCATCGCCCATCATCAATACTTCGTCTGCATAATTCAATACCAGGTTAAGGTCGTGCATAATAAGGATGACTACCGTATGATCGTTTATGATTGTACGAATATGCTGCAGCAAATGCACCTGGTGACGGAGATCGAGAAAAGAGACCGGTTCATCGAGCAATAATAGCCGGTTGCCTTTGGCAAGTGGTTCCCAAACTTGTGCAAGGACCCTTGCGAAATGAACACGCTGCTTTTCACCACCACTCAACGTGAGGAAATTGCGATGTTGCAAATGGCCAACCTCCATGCACTCCAAAGCCTGCGAAACAATTTGCAAGTCGTGAGTGGAAGGCCGGGCGGTGAAATATGGATAGCGCCCCATCATCACTACATCATTTACCTGCAAAGGAAAAGCAAGCTCAACCTGCTGCGACAATACCGCCCTGGTGGTTGCATATTGGCTGCGATGGCGATAGGATGCGGGAATACCGTTGTACTCTATGCTTCCTGTTTCCGAAGGCAATTCAAGCGACAAGAGTTTTAATAAGGTGGACTTACCAGCACCGTTTGGACCGCAAACCATATAACACTTACCCGGTTCAAATGAATGCGAAAAAGCCTGAACGAGGGTGCGGCCTTCAATGGTGTATGAAATATTGAAAGCCTCAATCATAGTAACCTCCTTTTTGACCAAACAAACTGCTACCCCGCAACATGGAAATGAATAGGGGCGCACCCACCAGCGAAGTGATGATACCAATTGGAATTTCAGCAGGCGCTACCAGCAACCTTGCAGCCATATCGGCCACTGTAAGAATGAGCGCACCGGCAAGTATCGCGGCAGGCAACAGCTTTCTGTTATCGCTGCCTATCAGCAACCTGAGCACATGCGGTACAATCAACCCCACAAAACTGATGACACCCACAAAAGCAGTAGCCACACTAACCATAGCAGTATTCAACAACATGATGCGCCATTTCAGCCTTTCAGGATTAGCTCCGAGGTACATGGCTTCTGCCTCGCCCAGGTTCAAAGCATTCAATTGTCGCGCAAATCGTTGTGCGTATATCAAAACAAAAGCACCCACCAACGCCGTAAGACCAAGCTGCATCCAGTTGGCTCCTGAAAAAGTACCAAGACTCCAGAATGTAATACTTCGTGCCTGCGGATCGCGGGCTATATAGCTCAAAAAGCCTGTGCCCGATAAAGCGAGCGCATTGATGGCCACACCCACCAGCAACAAAGAAACTACTGAAACAGCGCCCTTTTTTGCAGCCAGTTGATACACTAAAAATGTAGCCAGCAATCCACCGCCAAAAGCAAACAGCGGTGTAAGCATCGGGCCCATTACCGACTTGAATGCAGGGCCAATGCTTCCGGCCATCACAAATACAAATGCCGCCCCAAATGCAGCGCCGGCACTGGTTCCCACCAATCCCGGCTCTACAATTGGATTACGAAACAGCCCCTGCATCAGCACACCCGAAGCCGCAAGTATGCTGCCTGTAACAGCACATAGCAATACTCTTGGCAACCTGATATTCAGGAAAACCGCCTCATGAATATTGCCGGGTTTCTCACCTGCAAAAAATCCATGCAATGCATCTCTCATCTGTTCAAGGCTAATGGGTACCGCACCCCACGCGATAGCCATCAACAATGAAATGCTTAACAGCACAGAAAGAGTCGTTATGGTTAACCTGTTATTATTTCGCATGTGCAACAGGATGAAGTAGTCTCATCAATTGTAATATATTCTGACCACTGCGTGGCCCGAAATACAGCAGGTCAGGTTCTTCAAAACGGTAGATGCGGTTATTTTTTGCAGCATTGGTAAGCGCTACCCCGGGCACTTTCTTGAACTTTTCCACGCTACCCATTTGATCGAACCCAAAATCGGTTGCTATGATTATATCAGGGTTGGCCAATGCAACAGCCTCAGCGCTGAGTTGGCGGGCACCTTTTCCATCGTAGCTGGCCACTTTTCCACCGGCCAGTTCAATCATTTTGTCGCCGGGTCCTTTGCGGCCGCTCATTACAAAATAGATATTGTTGGCGCGGCCGAAATGAATGATCATTACGCTTGGAGTGTCAGTCAGATGCAATGCCAGTAATGAATCAGCAGCATGATGAATTGACACCTCCATTGCATTCACCAACGAATCGGCAACAGCCGTTTTACCAAGAAGAGCACCCAATTCTTTAAGCAGCAACTTAGCGCTATCAGGCGTGTTGGCACCGCCAAATGCTTTAATATTTAACCCGGCTTTTTCCAGTTGGGGCAGCACGGTTTCAGGGCCAATATCATTGCTGTGCAGCACCAGGTCGGGCTCCAGCGAAATAATCCCCTCGGGGTTGAGCGCGCGGTGATATCCAACCGTTTTCAGCAGTTTGGCGCTGTCGGGATAGGTGCTGCTCAGATCGCATCCCACCAACCGATGCCCTTCGCCCAATGCAAATACCATTTCGGTGATATGCTTGGATAAACTAACAATCCTTTGCCCATCAGCATGGTCAGCATTTTTATTGCTAAACCTGCCGCAAGCCATTACCACCATGATGCATAGCGATACTAATATTCTTTTCATTGATAATATTTTAAAAAAGCAGTGCACTCATGCTCAATGAACGCACTGCTTTTGAAGATCAGAAAATATACTTAAGGTTAACTCCTCCAAAATAATTTGCATCCAAAGGACCCGGAATATAGGCATCCGGCAATTGGTTTACAAAAATCATCAATGGATATTGTGTGCCATTAATATTGTTTACACCCGCATAAGCATCAATATTAAAATGCTTACCCAGCATGTGCTGGAAGCCCAATTTGCCATTGAGCAAACTATATGAAGAAGTATTGTACACGCCATCACTTGTAATAGGGAAACCATCCTTGTATGAATAGGTCAGGTTGCCATAAATACCGGGTTTGGTGTTAATGTCCACGCCAACATTCGAGGTAAATTTAGGTACCCCCGCAACTGCTTTTCCGCTGTAATCCACTTCAGTGATAGAAGTAGCAGGCGTATTGAGTTTTTGGAATTTGTAATCTTCATATTTAAAGTCGCTCAGCGCCAAATTTGCGAATGGACGGATCATGCTGATGAACCCGCTTTTTCCCTGGAACATGGCGAAGTTTGCTGTTACTTCAAGCCCTTTGTGATGCTGTGAACCACCATTTGCAATATAGGAATAAGCTGTTGTGGTGGCATTTAACGGAACTGCGATGGCGGTCATTTTATCTTTGAACATCGCATCAAAAACGGCCACCTGGTAATTAAACTTTTCATGGAACAAAGATCCTTTTGTTCCCAATTCGAACTGTGTTCCAATTTCAGGCTTAAGCCCTGTATTTACCTGCCCGGTTGTTGGGATAAAGAAATAGCTGCTTACCGGCGCCTTGTAGCCTTTGCTATATGAAGCATACACCGACAATTGCTTGCTGAACACTTTGTTTACAGCAATATGCGGCGATACCAACCCGTTGTAATCGTTTTTATATTGGGTAGGCTTGGTACTGTTCGCTACATAAAATCTATCGTTCAGTTCGATATGCATATTACTGGCACCAATCCCTGCTGTTACAGAAAAGTCATGCTTAAATGCAAGCGACCATTCAGTAAACAACGAACCTGTTGAAGACTTGGTGTATTGATTGCTTCGCATAGCACCCACTATCCAGTAACCATTCGGATCTGAAGGATTTTGCACCATATTGTAACCAATGGTTTGTGCATACTGCGCCTGTGCTTCCACACCGGCAATACCCGAGAGGGTTACCCCTTCGCCGAGGCTAAACTTCATGTCAAAAGTGGAGCGGATGCCATAGTTCACGGGGTCTTTATCGGTCCAGCCACCGGCAGAACTTGCATTGCTGGTTTGCCCTGTGCCAAACAATACGGTTGTGTTCGAAATCCGGCTGTTGAACGCATAGACATGACTAACCCCTGCCCTGAAACCAATTACGTTGGAGTGCGCATTCCGCTTGATATATTCAGGGTTACCGGTATAATCTTTTTTTGCATACTGATCAATAGTGAGTTCACCGGCGCGTTGCTCATAGCTGTCGCTATAGCCTGCATAAAAGCTGATGCTTTGCTTGCTGTTCACATCAAAATTACCCGAAGCATTTACAAACTTCTTGGTTGATTCGGTATGCAGCATAAAACCATCGGAGTGCTGATAGCCGTAGTTAAGCAGTACTGAAGAACGTTCGCCACCAATGGCAAGGTGCGTAGTAAAACGCTGCAATCCATAGCTTCCAACCATTACATCCTGGCCAATTGAAGTTTGACCGGGTGCAGGCTTCAGCGTTTTCAGGTTTACCACACCTGAAATAGCCAGTCCATATAAGGTTCCGGCCGGGCCTTTCACCACTTCCACGCCACCAACCGAGCCAAAGTCAATATCATCCATCAGGGTAATACCTTCTGCATCGGTAATGGGAATTCCATTGAGATATACCTTGTACCCCTGCCCATCAAAATTGCTGCTGATGCCATTGGTGCCGCGCACCCCATTGCCATAACCCCTGATGTTGAATTGCTGACCTGCGGAAACCGTACGCCGGTTCATAGACATGCCGGGAATATTGGTATTGATGGCATCATCCATAAACAAGCCGTTTCCCCTTTTTACTTCCTGCATACCCAATTTGGCAATAGAAACAGGTTGATATAGAAGGGCTTTATTTTCTGCGGCCGTAGCAGTAATTTCCACATTGCCAAGGTCACCGGAATTATTGGGGGCCAGTAAAATGGTAATGAAAGCGTTGCAATCATTTACCTGGCGAACCGAATTTTCATACCCTACAAACGACACTTTCAGGGTTCCGCTTCCGTTGCAATCAATAGCAAAACTTCCGGTTGAATCAGTAAGCGCCATGGCTCCGGAACCCAGCGCAACCGTTGCACCGGTTAAAGGTTTTTTGGAAACACCATCGGTTACTTTTCCCGATAGTTTTTGTTGTGCCAGCAATGAAAATGCCGGCATTAAAAATAGTATTGGAATTATTATTTTCTTTTTCATAGTAATAGTTTTGGAATATAAACAAGCATGCACGAGGAAAACGGTTCCCTGGAGCACTGATCTTTCATACACCAATGGATGAACCTACCAATCACCTATAGTGAGCAGGCATGCGATAAAAGTTAATTGCAGAAAAAAGGCAGAAGGATCAGGAAACCTGCCAGGGAGGCGGAGAAAAAGAAGGTAAGAAGCCCTCCTGGATAGAAGCTCCGGAAAAAGGAAAAATAAAAGATGTATCTGCTTTCAAAAATTGGTCAATGGATATCTTTTGAACCAACAGGAATTGACCAAAGGAAAAACGAACGCCCTGCCGGTGCTTTTTACTGCCATGGTGGCTGCCCTTAATGAGTTTTAAAAAACCGGCGAGCAGTGAATCTTCTTTATTATCCGCAATACATTGGATATGAAGAACTCCATCCACGTACGATTCTGATACCACATCGTACATATTGCCCTGGTAATTTATTTCATTGGCTTCCTCCCGCTCCGGTCTGCGGTCGGGGTCTGCAAGTTCATCGGGGGTAAATTCAAGCGTAACAAGCTTGTCTGTTTTAAATTGGCCATGGCTTATGTTAGAACGCATTTCGCGCTTCAACATAAAAATTTCCAATTTTGACTGCAGGATACACCCAATGCTGTACCAACCAAATACCAGCAAGAATAATATAGATGAAAATTTAGCCAACCGGATACAAAGTAAGGAAAGCAAGCCCTCATTGCAAAGAAAGGCTTAAAACCATTTCCAGGCAATGTTTCAGTGACCAGATTGAGCCATTAGCAGATTGGCGTGCAGCCTCCTCTTATTCACTCATTCACCCATTGACTTATTCACTCATTGACTTATTCACTCATTGACTTATTCACTCATTGACTTATTCACTCCAATCACCAAATCCGAATCCGGTCTTCAGGCTTTTTATAAAGCTTATCCCCTTGCTTTACATTAAATGCTTTATACCAGGCATCCATGTTTACAGGCGCTCCAATGGTTCTGAATTTACCCGGCGAATGAGAGTCTGTAATGATCAGTTGCGCTTCGGTTTGCGGCAAAATGTTTCCGCGCCAAACCTGCGCCCAGGCAAGAAAAAACCGTTGGTCGGGGGTGAAACCGTCAATCTTTTCATTGCCTTTTCCCTGTTCGGTCATTTTAAAAGCTTCATAAGCAACATTCAATCCACCCAGGTCGCCAATGTTTTCGCCTAAGGTCAATTTGCCATTTACATGAATGGTATCCTGCACGGTGTAGGCATCAAACTGTTGCACCAGCGTTTTGGTTTTTGCATCAAACTTGGTGCGGTCTTCATCGGTCCACCAATTGCGCAAAGTGCCGTCAGCATCATACTTGCTGCCATTGTCATCAAAGCCATGCGACATTTCGTGCCCGATCACCGCGCCAATGCCTCCATAATTTATAGCGTCATCGGCATTGGCATCAAAAAACGGGAATTGCAGTATGCCTGCGGGAAACACAATTTCGTTGAGCGTGGCATTGTAATAAGCATTCACGGTAGGAGGCGTCATGCCCCACCGCTCCCTGTCAACGGGTTTACCAAGCCGGTTGATCATATCGTTATAATTCCACTTGCCTACATGCCGAACATTTTCAAAAAAACTGTTCCGGTCAATAGCCAGCCCGTCATAATTTCTCCAAACATCGGGATAACCGATTTTGGGTCGAAAGGCGGCCAGCTTAGCCAGCGCCTTTTGCTTGGTGGCCGGGCTCATCCAATCGAGGTTATTTATCCGGTTGCCAAAAGCCGTACGCAAATTGGCTACCAGTTCGGCCATGCGGGCTTTGGCTTCGGGTTTAAAATAATCCTTTACATACAACTGGCCGAGCAACTCACCAATTGAGCCATCAGTAAGCGACGACATTCGTTGCCAGCGCGGCGTTTGAATACGTTGCCCGGTGGTAACCTGGGTAAAGGCAAAATTGGCATCTACAAAATCGCTGCCCAGGTAAGGCGCTGCAGACTTTAATACATTCCATTGAAGATAGGTTTTCCAGTCCTGCAGCGAAACTGAGTTAAGCAGCCCTGAAACTTCCTTGAAAAATGCAGGGTTGTTTACCAGTAAACTATCTTCCTTTTGCACATTCAGGTCGGCAAGCGTTGCCCGCCAATCCATGCCGGGCGTGGCTTTGCTAAAATCATCCACATGGAATTTGTTGTAGGTCTTGTATGGGTCTCTCATTTCCACCCGGCTCATTTGAGCATTGGCCAATTTCTTTTCCAGGTCAAAAATGGATGCCGCATTTTTCTCTGCAACTTCCTTTGTGCTTCCTGTTAAAACAAACAGCGTAACGATATAATTTTTATATGCCGCCTGTATCTCCGGGTTCCTGCCGTCCTGCTTTAAATAGTAATCCCTGTCGGGCAGGGTTATGCCACCCTGGCTGAACTGGGTGATCATAAGTTCCACATTCTTCCTGTCCTGCATTACAGAAAAACCGTATAAGGGCGCGCCTGCACCCGAAGTCCTTAAAAAGGAAATCATTTTTTGCACCCCGGCAATGTTTCCGATGCCATCAATTTCCTGCAAAAGCGGCTGAATAGGACTGAAACCTCTTTTTTCAATCGTAGTGCTATCCATTCCGGCGGTATAAAAATCTCCCACCCTTTTGGTTACCGATCCCTCCGCAGCATTGTTATCTGCCGCAGCTTTTTCCAGCACCGTTTTTACCGCATTGATATTAAAATCACGCAAAATATTGAAGCTCCCCCAACGGGTTTCCTTGGCAGGAACCGGGTTGTTTTTCAACCATGTGCCGCTGGCATAGGTATAAAAATCATCGCCGGGTTTTACAGATTTATCCATATTGGCCGGATCAATGAATTTTGTGGGTACGTTTTGCGCGTATAAAATTTGGACCCCGGCCAGCACCAATGCTATTGACCAGGTAACAGCAGTTTTACGGATATTCTTTCTCATGGAATAAATGTAAAGGCAGGCACCCTTACAAACAAATGATTTTTTAGCGCGGTTCGCAGCTTTCGGAAAGACCTTCCCTGGAAACTTAGATTGGTTTAGCTCCGGTGTGGATTCACCTGTCTATTCACCCTTTCACTCCTTAGCTACCCGGGCTTATACCCACTCCCCTGAAATACCGTATTCGCAGGCGTACCCATCAGCCGGTCAATCGTAATTCCGGGATTCTTTTCCATATAAGCTTCCACAATTCTCCAGCCGGCAAACAATCCAATATAACCAGGTGACGCGTCCCCTAACTCAGGTGTTTTAGGCCCATCCTTTATATATTGTTGATTTACAGAAGGTTCTATTCCAAAAAGCAGGTCATTTTTTACAAAGAAACCCCAAATGATCGCTTCATTTTCAAAACAACCCTTTAATTGCTGGCCGGTGTACCCAAGCAGCAGGCTATCTGCCACATCGGGCAAAATCCTTTTCAACAGGTATATTCGCTTACCCTTATCCACCATTTCCTCCACCAACGTTTTTCCGGAAGTT
>CAYUGH010000039.1:0-5853 GCA_964444195.1 uncultured Chitinophagaceae bacterium | reverse complement strand
AAAATAAGGGTTGAAAAGCAAACTATAACAACCAGGTAAACTATTTTCAAACGCTTCATTGCCTGCAAAACTAAACCCAAACGAATGCTACACCCAAATTATTGGCTCTTTGTAATGAAACCAGGACTTATAATTTGCAATGTAGATTTTCTCTACTTCATTACGTTTAATTTTTAAAGTCGGGGTCATCAGCCCGTTCTCCACCGTCCACGATTCAGACATCACTACCAGTTTTTCCAGTTTTTCATGCGATTCCAATTGCATATTGATACGTTGTCTTAAAGCATCGAGGTAAATGCTTTGCCTGATCCAATCAGTACGCCTTTGTTCCTGCGATAACACCACCAAGCCTATTGGTTGCGGAATGCCCATACCTACTACACAAGCCTGTTCCACCAATGTATCATCTGCCAGCCTCATTTCAATAGGAGCAGGGGCGATATATTTACCTTTATCCGTCTTAAACGAATCCTTTACCCTGCCTGTAATAAAAAGGAAACCATCATCATCGTATTTACCCTTATCGCCTGTTTTAAGAAAACCGTCATTGGTAAACATTTCGGCGGTCAACTCCGTCTCACGATAATATCCTTTCATAAGCGCGGGGCTTTTTTCCAGTATTTCCCCATCATCCGAAATGCGTGTTTCCAACCCGGGCAACGGTATTCCTACAGATCCAACACGGTTCAGGCCAGGGGTACAGTAGTGGGAGTACACACAATCTTCCGTCATGCCATAAGCCTGTAAAATCTGAATGCCAAGTTTACCATACCAAACGATGAGATCAGTAGAAAGGGGTGCCGCAGCAGAATAAATGAGTTTGGCATTTTTAAGGCCAAGCGCAGTTTTTATTTTTCTTTTTACAACCAGGTTAATGATTGGAATTTTAAGTAACCGGGCCAGTTTTTCATCGGGCATTTTTTTATTGATATTCTCCTTGAACTTTGCCCAAATGCGGGGAACGGCAAAAAATATATCAGGCTGAACGTCTGAAAGGTCTTTTGCAAAACTTTCGAGTGAATGGCCAAAATACATAGTGCCCCCATAGCAAATGGCAACAAACTCAACACCCAATCTTTCCGCTACATGGCTCAGGGGTAAATAAGAAAATATGGATGGATTGGGTGGTATAGGTATCCTATCATCAACCGCAGCCATTGTCGCCCTGAAATTACCGGCCACATGCATTACCCCTTTAGGCTTACCCGTGGTACCCGAAGTGTACAACAGCGTAACCAAATCATCCTCCGAAACATTTTAACCTCTTCTACCGGGGCATGATTGGCCGCCAGTGCATCAAACATCAGCGAACCCTCATGGCCGTAAGCACCGAAATAAATGGCCGGGACTTCGGGTACCAAACCCTCCGCCTGATCCTTAAATTTATCCAGTTTACCCACAAAAATGGCCTTGCAACCACTATGCTCAAGTAGCATGCGGATGGTAGGTGCAGTAATGGATGCATACAAAGGCACCGAAACAAAACCGCCCATCATAATGGCAAGATCGGCAATTACCCACTCGGCACAATTTTTACTGAGAATGGCAACCCTATCGCCCGGTTTCAACCCCATTTCCCTGAGCGCATTCACAAGGCTCCTGGCCTGTTGGCCTGCCTGTTTCCAGGTCCATGTTTTTGCGGTTTCCCCCATGGCCTGGTGCAGGAAAATATAGTCAGGCCAAATGCTTTCATGATGAAGGAACTTCTCCAGTATGACAAACATAGCAAATCGTTAGGGCGTGAATGTATATAAAATTTTCGAATACTCCGGCCAAACAAACCATCCAAGTACCTGTAAACCAATATTGGAGTAGCTTTGTGTTATGAAAATAGCGCTCGCACAACAGAACTATCATATCGGGAATTTTGAGGCCAATACAAAGAAAATTATTGAGGCTGTTGAACAGGCAAAGGCGCTTGGGGCCGAGCTTATTGTTTTCAGCGAACTGAGCGTTTGCGGCTACCCGGCACGCGATTTCCTTGAATTTGATGATTTTATACGGAAATGCAGAAATGCAGTTGAAGAGATTGCTGCGCATACCGACACCATTGGCGTAATAGTTGGCGCACCCGAACGAAACCCGGTAATAGAAGGCAAAGACCTGTTTAACAGCGCCTGGCTGTTGTACGAAGGCAAGGTGCAGGCAGTTGTACATAAAACCCTGTTACCCACCTACGATGTGTTTGACGAATACCGCTACTTTGAACCTGCATGGGAGTGGAACCTGGTTTCTTTTAAAGGAAAAAAAATTGCGCTTACCATTTGCGAAGACATCTGGAATTTGGGCGACAACCCGCTGTACCGGATTTGTCCCATGGATAAACTGATAGTTCAACAGCCTGATTTTATGGTGAACATCAGCGCGTCTCCATTTGATTACACGCATGATGAAGACCGTAAAGCTGTAATTAAAGCCAATGTGGTAAAATATAAGGTCCCGATGTTTTATTGCAATGCAGTAGGCAGCCAGACCGAAATAGTTTTTGATGGCGGCTCATACGCATTTGATAAAAATGCCAACCTATGCGGCAGCCTGCCGTTGTTTGAAGAAAGTGTACAGGTTTTTACCCTGAATGAAGACGGTACCATCGCTGAACCTATAATTGAAACAGCCGAAAGCCTGCCTTCCTTTGAACTGAATCCGCTTTACCTCGATGCTAACCATAACCTTTCACAGGTGCATACCGCACTGGTAATGGGTATCAGGGACTATTTTGTAAAAATGGGTTTTAAACAGGCTATCGTTGCCAGCAGTGGGGGCATTGATAGTGCTGTAACGCTTGCGCTTGCAGTGGAGGCGCTTGGGAAAAATAATGTACGTGCCATCCTGATGCCATCACAATTCAGCACCGGCCATTCGGTGGATGATGCCGTAGCGTTAAGCAAGAACCTTGACAATCCGTACGATATCCTTCCTATTAAAGATGTTTTTGATCAATTCACTTCGACTCTGAAACCGGTATTCGGCGATTTGCCTTTTAGCGTAGCTGAAGAAAACATCCAAAGCCGCACGCGTGGAAACCTGGTGATGGCCATTGCAAATAAGTTTAATTACATCCTGCTGAATACGAGTAACAAAAGCGAACTGGCAACAGGTTATGGCACCTTGTACGGCGATATGGCCGGCGGGCTGGGGGTATTGGGCGACTGCTACAAATTGCAGGTGTTTGCATTGGCCAGGTACATCAACCGCAATGGAGAAATTATTCCTGAAAATATAATTACCAAGCCTCCGAGCGCTGAATTAAGACCCGGGCAAAAAGACAGCGACAGCCTGCCTGAATACAACATCCTTGATCCGTTGCTGTATCAATACATTGAGCGCAGGCAGGGGCCAAAGGAAATCAAAGCTTTGGGTTTCGATACCGCATTGGTTGACCGGGTGCTGCGCATGGTAAATATTAATGAATACAAGCGGAACCAGTTTTGCCCGATTATCCGGGTAAGTCCCAAAGCGTTTGGAGTGGGCAGAAGGGTGCCGATTGTGGGGAAGTATTTGAGTTAGGAGAAGAAAATAAATACATTTACTATATGTCACTACCATATCCCCGACCACTCATCAGCTTCGATTGGGCCATCAAACGATTATTGAGGCAAAAGGCCAATTTTGGAATTCTTGAAGGATTTCTCACCGAACTGCTTCGTCAGGAAGTAAGGATAGTGACTATTCCGGAATCAGAAAGCAACCGGGATAGTGAGGAAGATAAAACTAACAAGGTGGATATTCTTTGCGAAAATGATAAAGGGGAATTGCTTTTGATTGAATTACAATATTATTCCGAATGGGATTATTTACACCGGATGCTTTTTGGTGTCTCTAAACTTATTACCGATTACCTGAAAGTAGGCGAACCCTATGGGTCAGTAAAAAAGGTTTATTCCATCAATATCGTGTACTTTGAATTAGGTGTGGGTACGGATTATGTTTATCATGGAAAAACCGAATTTCACGGACTTCACCACCATGATGTTCTCCAATTGAGCGCCGGTCAATTGGTTAAAATCCAAAAGGATGCCTTACACCAGATTTATCCGGAATATTACATCATAAAAGTAAATACCTTTGATAATGTAGCACGGGATACATTAGACGAATGGATTTACTATTTTAAAAACAATGCGCTGCCCGACCGTTTTAAAGCAAAAGGCCTGGAAAAAGTAGAAGCGCAGCTAAAAGTGGATGCCATGACTGCACAGGAAAAAACAAATTATGAAGCGCACCTGAAAAATCTTGCTATTTCCAATAGTATGCTTGAAACAGCGAAATTAGAAGGACGGGCTGAAGGGAAAGCCGAAGGGGCATTTCTTGAAAAAATAGCACTGGCAAAAAAACTCCTCGAAAAAGGAATGGAAAAAAGCATGGTGCTTAATATTACCGGCTTGCATGAAAAAGACCTGGGGAATTAAAATTACGCCTTGGTGTGTCAGATTTTATTTCCGTTTTTTCAAAAGGACCATCCCAAAATTCCAATGAACGCTTGTTTGGCAATGATTTGTCGCATTTTAAGCATGTTTGACAATCCGCACTTTCACTGACTTACAAACCGGCGTCCCACTTTTTTCCGCAAACTGATCAATGGGAATCAGCACATTGGTTTCCGGATAATAAGCTGCAAGATTGCCTCTTGTAATATTGTAGGGAACCACGAGAAAGCTTTTGGCTGACCGGGTTTTACCATCATAATTACTCACAAGGTCAACCTTTTCCAATTTAGGTTAGCCTATCATCTTCAAATAATACTGATTCACCAGCATCACCCGACCTTTGTTATATATCTACACAATTGATTGTAAACCATCACAAAATCGAAACACAAAATGCGCCACTGTTGGTTATTACTACCAACAACATACAATTTCCTATACCACCTACCTATACTAAAACCAATTTTTTTTGGTAACTGGAAATATGCTTCCAAGAAGACCCAAAGCTGTTATTATAATGGGGATTATTGAAAATCAATTTTACTTCGTTATAGTCTTGCTTAAATTGAACTTTGCCACCCTGAAAAAATGAAGCAAATACCAGTGTAAATAAGGAAATCTAATAAAATCAAATAGCTGGGCTAATTTGTATACCAACAACGCTAAAATCATTGCGTTTCTTGCAATAATTACTCGTTAATTCCCAAAATTTTGTAAATAATACTAATTATATTTGTTATCCAAAATAAAAATTTATTCAGTGGAAAAATAATACCAACCTTAACTTAGTTTTATTACTATGAAACAAAAATTAAATTACGAAAACTTAAAAGCAGCGAATCAAGAGTTTGCTACTATTACAAGGCAGTATCCACTATATCTTATAATCCATCCACATGGCGAAGATGTGCTTAGGGAAATATCTATAGATTATTTTGATGATCCTGATAGTAACTTCCTTTATACTGCCAAAACTATGTATGATGGGGAATTAGACCCAGAATACTTCTATTACTCCAATACCCCTACATCACCTACTATTCCAATTGAATATTTTGACTCAAAACATTCATACAGGTTTTATATGGTTGAAAGACCCAGCATCAAGGATTTTCGTTTGTTTGAATTAATTGGTAGTGATTTTCCAGAAATAAAAGAAAAAATAAATTGTAAAATTAAAATGAAATTACTTGAAATCCCAATCGACCATCCAAATATTATTACTTGGGTAAAATGCAAATATGAGAAAAATAACAACTCCAATACTTATCTATTTATACCTCATTTGGGGATAGCAGAATACTTAGTGATAAATGATCCTGGTTTTACATGACAGCGTTTATAATTGCAAATGGAAGGCCTTTTAAATCTATTTAGGTGCATGAGATCAAACGCAGAATATTTAAACGATTATCATCAAAAGAAA
>CAYUGH010000038.1:0-39016 GCA_964444195.1 uncultured Chitinophagaceae bacterium | reverse complement strand
CAAAAATGTAGGGATCTTTCAGGAATTGTTTAGCCAAAGCCGAATGGGCAGGAGGTAAGGTGTTATCGAAGTTGGTAACGGCATTTCCCTGGCGTTCAAATAACCCGGACTTTATACTATCTATCAGGCCTTCTTTCGACCATCCGTTTTGGGTGATTTGTTGCATATACCAAACACGCACATCAACCTTTTTAATCTTTTCAATCAAAATAATATGATGGGTCCAGGGTACTAAAAACAACATATTGTGTTGAAAATCAAAGTTTTGTAATTTTGCCACCACCCGTGGCAAAATTGGGGACTGTTTGTTTTCGGGGTTTCTGTTTTCTTCATCATTCAATTTTGCCACTACAGGTGACAAAAACTGCATTTGGCTGTATTCCTTGTAAAAACTAACCATACGGGCTATATTCCGCTCCGAGAAGCCCTTTTGCCCGGGCAATTCATTTTTCAGGTCAATAGATAAACGGGGAATTACCCCTTTACCCCAGCCTTCAATTTGCTGTCTTTCATAAATTATCTTGCCTATATCCCAGTAAACCCCAAGCATTTCGGCATTAGCAGAAAGATTAGCCCGCAATTGACCCAGGCGAATCCTATCCTTTATCTCTGTCAGCAGTGTTTTATAATATTCAAGTTCCTTCAAGGAAGCATGTTTTAATAGTAATCCTGAATATGGTTGGCTAATACTTGCCTAATAAATTTGAACCTTCAACCTACTATTTTTTGGTCGAATTTTTTCCAAAATTAAAATAGCCAATGGCGAAGATTGTGAGTTGCAAAATATTGAAAACTATTCAATTAGTACCATTTTTTACTGTTTAAATGTTTGGTTTTCAGCCCATTTAATGTATGCCGTTTTCAAACATTTTTTATACCCGGAAGGGAAGCCATTTCCCCCTTTTGGCTAAATTGCCACCAATACCTACTCATGCCTAATGAAAAAATCTACGAAGTCATCATCATTGGCGCCGGCCATAGCGGCTTAAGCACCCAGCTATTTTCTACAAAAGCAAAAATTGTTTTTGAAAAGGGACACCACAAGCTACACGGCAGATTTTAGCTGGATCACTCCCTCTGTTACTAATGAAAATGGCGTACCCGTGCATCATCATGGCATTACGCCCGTGGAAGGGGTTTATTTTATTGGGTTCCCCTGGTTAAGAAGCAGGAAATCGGGTATTGTGTATGGGATGGAAGATGATGCAAGATTCATTGTGAATCAAATAATTCAATCCCCGTAGAGACGCAATGCATTGCGTCTCTACGCGGGAAACAAATGTTATTTAGGATACTTCCTCGACTTAGAATTCAGCAGGATTATTTTACCGTTTTCAATTTTCACATCATCCATCAATTCTACCGAGTCAACTTTCCCGGCAGGGTTGGTCCTGATTTCCTTGTACCAAATGCTTACATATTCATCCTTTCCATCCTTTGATTTTACCGATTCCACATCCTGCAATACGACCCTGACCATATCCTTTTCTGCTTTCATCCAGGCAAGCAGCGAATCCTTTGGCAGCTTTTTTTCCATGCCGTCAAATTCTAATTTTACCGAATCGGCAAAGGCTGTAATGCTTTCTTCAAACCGCCTTTCTTCCCAGGCCTTCAATGAATTTAGCACAAGGGGAATGTTTTCCATGTTGCCCGGAACCCAATTATCAATGGGATGATCCAATTCGTAAGGGATACTGGGAAGTTCTGCCACAGAGGCCGTTTTATCAGCCTCCCCACAAGCTGTGAACAAAATAACACTCAATCCTGCGCAAAGGCTTACCACGATTCTTTTCATATTAAAATTGGTTTTTAGGTACTTCCTGCGGTTAAGAGATACCCGGATAAAAAAAATAAGAATCGAAAGATAACCTGCAACCTTCAAAAATTCAAGTATTGGGGAAAACAAATTTAGTGCGCTTACACGCTGTACTTAGCGGGCGCCCGATGGTTGGCCCCCGTGAGACGGTAATCTTCTTAACGGCTCTCCCTTATCCAAACTGCCTGCCCACCGGATGGAATAAGTTTTGCATCCAGGGTATCCTTTGAAGTAACAACCATTCTCTTTATGCTCACTTTTGTACGCACTTTTGAATTGGGGTCATCGTAATACAAACTTGCCTCATACTTTTTACCAGGAGTAAGAAAAGTCAGGGGTATCTTCAAATCGCGTTTATCCGTATTGGTAACGGTTCCCACAAACCAGTCATTTCCCTTTCTGCGGGCAATGGTTACATGCCTGCCAATGTCACCATCCACTACTTTGGTGTCGTCCCAAACGGTTGGCACATGGTCAAAAAATTCCAGTTCAGGTTCATCCTGCGAATCTTCGGGCTTATCGTACCAGTATAAAAACTGCAGCGGACAATAGAAAATAACAGCCAATGCCAACTGATGCCCCGAGGTGGTTTTCATCACCCTTGCATTCTGCGTTTCTGCCAGCCGTGGCTTTAGTTCAGGCCGATGGTAATAACAGATGGTATGATCGGCAGCGCCTGCAATAAAACGCGTGAAGGGTTGTATGGTACTGTTGGTGGCTTCCGGCATTTCTTCGTTGCCCTCTATACCCTCCTGTGTCAGCAGGTTGGGGTATGTTCTGCTAAATCCTGTCGGGCGGTATTCATCATGGATATCCACCATCAGGTTATACTTAGCGCATTTCTTAACGGCCTCATGCAACCAGGTTGTCCATTTGTGCGAACCCACTTCAACAAAACCAAACTTAATTCCCTTAACACCCCATTTCTGGTACAAGGGAAGCAACTCATCTAATTGCTGATATAAGGCACGTTGGTTCACATATAAAAAAACGCCAATGCCTCTTTCGTTGGCATACTTAATCACTTCCTGCATGTTCAAATCACTGTTGGGATTACGCCGGGGATCCACATTAACCGCAGATGCATCAGAACCTACCACATATTCATAACCATACCAGCCTGCATCAAAATGTATGTATTGCAGCTTGCGTTTAACCGCAAAATCAATCAGCTCTTTCGAACCTTTCATGGAAAGTGATATCTCGCGGATGATCTTGCCCGGCTTGATCCAGGATGGGTCTTCAATAGCACATGGCGGGTTCAGGTTCAGCAACAGGTCATTGTGTTCCAGCAGATCACCTGCGCGGATTGCCGGCATTACTACCCGCCAGGGCGTTGCAAAGGGTGTAAAATAATCTACTTCGCCATACATGGAGGTTAGTATGGTATTGGGTTTATCAGGATGCAGCCTGAACTTTGTTCGCGCATAGTTGACCATCTCAGCTTCTGCCAAACACACAAACAAGCCATTGGGTTGCTCCAAAACCAGCGGGCGTTCACTTTCACTCGTCCAGTTCGTTAAAGGTACCAATCTGTATGTGCCCTGCGCCCTGCCCGTATGCCAGGCTTTAGTTCCTTCGGGCATGGCAAACTCGGTCAATTCATTTTTTATGCTGATATCGGTTCCGCCCTGTGGATGCTCGGGAAAAACATAGCGAAAGGCAATGCCTTCATTATAAGCCCTAACCTGTACCTGCAATTTCCTCCGCTCATCCTTATTGCGCACCAGGGTTATGGTCATTTCTTCATAATGGTCCCTAACCGTGCTGCGTTCGCCATACACCGGCTTCCAGGTAGTATCCTTTTTGGCAGAAGTAATTTCTGATACTGCAAATCCTTTTTCCCAGCCACTTAATCCTAATACCGAAGCAAGGACAATGGGTGTTTGCTGATACGAAACACTGTAACCTGGAACTCCTTCAGTTGACAAACTGAAAACAAACTGAAGGTTCCCATCCGGTGAGATAAGCGTTTTAGAGCTTTGCGCCTTTACAATTGTAAAACCTGCCAGTAAAAATATTATTGAAAAAAATACTTTATTCATGATTCCTGTTTTGGAAATGAGGGGTACGACTACCCACATTTTTGTTTGATTGCACAATGCTTAGTAATCTACCTTGTAGTCCTTCTTAAATGGCTCACTTTTCCATGCTTTTTTCTGTGTCCATTCTTCAGCAGGATCTGTCCAGAATGGATGATTTGCAGGAAGGCCCAGGGGAAGAAATCCAAGTGTAGCAAGGTACAGGCTACCTGTGGAAGTGTAATAATCTGCCACAGCAGGTTGCGACCCGCAGAAACCCAGCACCAGCCAGCCGCTTGCATTGAAATTATTACAACCCGTGTACATTTTTTGCATCATGGCCGTCATAGCACAACGTACCTGGGCAGGCGTAACCTGCTCGGGATATTTACCCATTAATGAAGTTTGTGCCAGCACCTGGAAGCATCCTGTGCGATAGGTAATGGAGCGACCAAATGGAGGAAAGCTTCCATCAGCCCCGATCATGCGTTCCTGGAATTCGGCATGCCTGACCATGCGTTTCAACACTTTCTGGTAATCGGCCTCGGTTACTTTTTTAAAGGGGAGCAATGCGGCATACAGGTCAACCAGCATGGGTTGCATTACAAAGCTGTTGTAATAATCCATGCTGAATAGTTTGCCATCGCTGTACCAGCCATCGCCCACATACCATTCCTCCATTTTTTTCAACGCAAAATCAATCCTTGCAGGATCAGCCTGTTCGCCCACGGTAAGCAAAAACGCTTCGCTGATGGCAGCAAACAAGAGCCAGTTATTAAACGATCCACTGCGGTTGCGGAGGCTTTTAAATTCTTCTACCACCCTTCGCTTTGTGAGGCTGTCCAACGGTTCCCACAACGCTTTGGGCGCACGTAAAAAACCATGTGCCATAAAAGCTGCATCCACGAGTGGTTGATGCTCGGTCCTGAAATTCAGGTAATCGGGGTTGGTGGGATCAACAGCATTGCTGATGCCTTTTAACAAGGCAAGCCTTAACTTTTTTCTTTGCTGCCCTTCAGTAGTTTCATCATCAGGCAAAGCCAGCCAGGGTGCAATGCCAGCCATGGTTCTGCCTACTGCTTCAAGATAAGTGACACGTTCAGCATTAAAATTATTGCCCCGAAGGTTTCCCTTTTCTACAGGCATATTTTTTTTGAGCGTACCCTCTGCCAGGTTAAACACCACAGGAGATGCCATTTTATATAACTGCTCACTCCAGTAAGCCCTGTCCTGCTGTCCTGTGGCCGGGGCTATTGTGGTGGTTACAGGTTGTTTCTGCTTTGATTTTTGTGCCTGTGCCGGGTGCATGAAGCATAAGCCCAAAAGCAGGGAGAAAATCCAATTTATTTTTGTTTGCATGATGGTGTAGTTGATGGGCTATTTTTTGTTTAAAACCCATTGCCGGTAACGCTGTAAGGCTTCCAGGAAATAATAATCGGCATAAGTAAGCGGCACATCAATTTCCGATTTGCCCGGAAGGTGGCCAACACTATGCATCAGCAGGTAACCACCGTTTTCACCAGGTTTGGCCCTGTATTTTTCCGAAGAAAGCGAACGGATTATTTTTTCCGCTTTCGCTACATACTCTTTGCTTTCCTTTTTGCTTACATATTGAGCCAGTTCAAGCAAAGCCGAAGCGTTGATGGCGGCAGCCGAAGCATCGCGGTAGGCATTGGGAATGCCGGGTGCATTGAAATCCCAATAAGGCACCAGGTCTTCAGGCATGTTGGGATGGTTAAAGAGGAATTTTTCAATTTTCTTTGCCTGGTCGAGGTAGCGCCTGTCTTTTGAAAAACGGTACATCATGGTAAACCCGTAAAAGCCCCATGATTGGCCGCGCGCCCAGGCAGAGCTATCAGCAGCGCCCTGCCAGGTCATTTTTTTAATGATCTTTCCTGTTGCCGGATCGTAGTCGAGCACATGATAAGAACTGTTGTCCGCGCGGAAATGACGCTCCAATGTTGAATTGGCATGCGTAATGGCAATGTCTTTAAATTTTTTATCGCCGCCATGTTGTGAAACCCAATACAGTAATTCGAGGTTCATCATGTTATCAATGATAACGGGGCATTTCAACTTGTCGTTGCCATCCCATGATTGTATGGATTGAATAGACGGACGATAGCGTGTAATGAGCGACATGGCCGCCGTATCAATCGTAGGAATGTATTGCTTGTTGCCTGTAATGCGATAGGCAGTGCCAAAACTGCAATACATCATAAAACCAAGGTCGTGGTTGCCTGTATAATGCTTTTCCTTTTCCAGGGTGGCCAGTCTTTGCTCTGCTTCCTTTCGGATCGCTTCGTCTTTGGTGTATTCGTAAATAAACCAGAGCGAACCGGGATAAAAGCCGCTGCACCACCATTTGGTGTCGCTACTTATAGATTTATTCTTGCCCGGATCGAATGACCTCGGCATACTATCAGCAGGCGTGTTGGCGGCAAGTATCTTGTATTGGCTTGCGGCCAGTTGCATGTTTTCCGCAATCAATGCTTTCATATCCTTTTGAGCTGCGCCCAAAAAGCTTACTGAAATAAAAACTGCAGTTGCAATTATTTTGATTCCCATATTCATCATGATTTTATTGGATGGCATGCAAAAAAATTTGGCCAAAGGTCTAATTTTTTGAGGAAGATTTTCAGGTTTACTTTGATGCCGCTACTCCCCTGTATAGAACCTACTATTGTTTGACCCCAATTTCATTAAACGGAATTTTCTTTAAATCAGGTAATGCTTTCAGCACGGCCGCGTCGGGCTTCAAAGCAAAATTCATGTTGGCGTAATCAACAAAAATAGATGCATCGCAGGTAAAATAGCTTTTCCCGATATTGGACCATTTGGCGCTCCCGTTATGCGTTTGCGGAACACTGACATAGAGGTTTCCTTCAATGTAATTTCTTTTGGGCAACCCATCTGATTCAGCGAAATAGTTTTTTAACGACGGATAAGCAGTGGCATACGGAGGCTGTTGATAGTTCACCGCTTCCAACCGCTTTTGAAATAACCCGTTTTTCTCCACCAGGTTGGCAGCCCAGTTCTGCAAGCGGTTGTCAATATGAAAGGCCATGGGTACATCAATAAAAATATTATTGCGATACACATTATCGTTGCCGCCGCCTATGAGCACAGCGCGCATGCCTGCCTTATAAAACACATTACCTGTAACTTCCATGCCACAGGCGCCATCATCGTGGTAAACGGCCACAAGCAAGCCATGGTCGTTGCCAATATGATGGAAAAAATTATTGACCACCCTGTTTCCAAATTCGCTCACATCCCTGCCGTAATAGATGGCGCCCATATCATCACCATCTGTTACTGCATGATGAATATTATTCTTTTCAATCAAATGATCGTTGCCATGCAGGAGGATGGCGCTGCTGGGACAATTGTAGATTTCGTTGTTGCGGATCACGTTGCCCACGCCGTCAATGCTTATGCCCGGCCTGTACGACCTGTCGAGGCGGTTGAAATCATGAATACGGCTGTTCTCTACCCTGTTGTTCCCCTTTTCAAGTGTAAGCCTGTTGCCGCCACCCAGGCTGATACCGCCCGAGCCTGTGTTGTAAATATGGCAGCCTGTGATCAAATGCCCGCTGCCCGCTTCACGATTATACGTGGTGTTGTCGTACAGGTGTCCTGAAAGGCTGCCTACCACTCCTGATGCAGGCACGCCTGTACCCGCATGCTTCAACTGATCAAACGGTTTGATGCCCTTTCCAATAACTATGCCCAATTCCCCGAAGTTCCTGAACACGCAGTTTTCAACGCGGTTCGCGCTGCCGCGTTCCATGTACAGGCCAATGCCCCTCGAAAATTCGAAACTGATATTGCTGAAAATAATATGCGACGCATTGTTCAGCGTCACCATTGGCGTTTCCATCAATGTCAGGTCAATGCTGCGCAAGGTTTCGGCAGGCGGGTAGAAATAAAGGATGCCCTTTTCCCTGTCAATATAATACTCGCCCGGCATGTCAATTTCTTCCAGCAGGTTAAAGGCATACCAGCGGCTGAAAACTTTTCCCGCTTCAAAACCATAAATATGGGGCTGTTCGGTTGATATCGTTTTATTCACAGTGTCAAGACTTGCAATTTTAACCGCATCATCCGCATAGCCATATTTGAAGAAGCCTGATATCCAGGCATCTTTTGCTTCGGTCCAGGCCTGCGGCCTTGATTCATGATAAGTAAATTTACCCCCCTTGTTTGAAAAATCCCCGTCGCGCGGAACGGATCCTTTGTCAAGCACCTTACCCATTTTAACCATGCTGTCGTTGGGCCAGCGCGACAATTTCATCGCTTCGTCATTGCAAAACAATTCCATGGCTGCAGGAAGATTGGGCCTGGCGAATCCCCTGGGCTTGAGTTGCCCGTAATCATTAATACCCAGCGACTTCAGGTTAACCTGCAATATTTTATTCCCGGCCTCAGGCGATAACCTTTCCAATACCTTAGCATCTCTCACTTTTGTAGCTTTTGCAACAGGAATGGAAATGCTGCCGTTTATTCTCACTTCCTCACCAGGGTAAGCCGTATAAATAACGGGGGCATTTTCACTGCCCGAATCAAGGCTATCCAAACCAAAGCTCTTCTTCAGCGAATAAATGCCCTTGCGCAGGTACACAACCAGTGAATCTGTTTTATTCACCCTACGCTTTTCCCTGGCTACAGCCTTCGCCTTTTCAAGGGTGGCGAAAGGTTTTTCAATGGTTCCGGGATTGGAATCTTTCCCTTTGGGAGAAACATACAATTTTGTGGGCCCCTGCGCAGAAACGGCCAGGGCATAAAACAGGCAACAAGAAATCCCAATCAGTATTTTTTTCATATACAAGATCATTTACATCTCCCGGTAAAAAGCAACTACAAACCAAAACAAGATTAAAACGCCTGCTCTTTTCAGAAACAGGCGCTTAATTATTCATCTATCAACAATTATTCAACTTAGTAGCCCGGATTCTGTTCCAGCACAGCGCCGGTGTTGGCTTCAATTTCCCTGCGGGGAATAGGAAGCTTGCTAACCTTAGTGGGAGCGGTCATTCCATTGGTCACCAGGTAGCCATTGTACTTGTTCAGGTACTCAACCAGCTTACCGGTTCTCATCAAAGTGCTCAGCCTGAATTCTTCACCGTACAATTCCCTTGCCCTTTCATCAAGTATCAGGTCCATGTTTACATCGCCGGCTTCTACCGGAGTTGCCAGGGCCCTGCCACGTACCACGTTAATATCCGCTGCGGCAGCAGCAGCATCGCCTTTCAGCATATTGGCTTCGGCACGGAGCAGGTAGGTTTCCGCCAAACGCATAATATACCAGTCTTTCCAGTTCCTGCCATTATCATTGGGTCTTTTGCTGGTGGCATCTACCGCCATACCCTTAGGTACCGCGCGTACAAATTTCTTGAAATGGGGGGTCAGCCTGGGTTCCCAAAGGTTAAGTGTACTGGCATCTACATTATCTTTCGTGATAACCTGGCCGTAATAGGCACTGGTTGGGTTTGTGAAATAATGATCACGCTGGATATTATACTCAGAGTTCCTCATATCCCTGCCAAAATCGTCTTTATATCTCCAGATGATGCTATCGGCATAACCGGTAACAATCAGGGTAGCCACAGGTCTTCCTGTAAGGGTATCCATCAGCCAGTTTTGCTTTCCGTCTTTAGCTATTGCCTGCCAGGGAATTGGCCCCCACCAGCGGTCCATCACGAAAAGGCCGCCCTGTGCATGTGCATCAATATTGTTACCCCCTTTAATGGTAGGATCATTGGATATATTCCAGATGGCTTCTTTGTTGCCTTCCTTAAAGTTGAAGTTGCCTTCCTGGAACAGGTCCCAATACACATCGCCCCAGGCGCTTACCGGGCCCTGGAAATCATATCCTGAGAAGGTGAAATTCCTCGCTACCCCAAACCGTTCAGTCATCAGGCTGTTTCTGCCATTCGAGATTACGGAAGTGGCGGCAGCAATAGCGCCCGGGTAATCTTTCAGGCAGATATTGATCTCCGACAACAGGTGATACGCTGCTTCACGCGGCGCCCTTCCACCTTTCAACTGATCAATGGTCGGCATGTACTGCACGGCAAATTCGAGGTCGGCTTTACACTGCTGGTACACTTCATCCTGCGTGGCCCTTACATAATCAAACTTGGGAACCTTGGTTTCATTCAGCACCAAAGGAACACCACCCCACATGTTGGCGAGGAATTTATAAGCGAAGGCACGCAGGAATTTTGCTTCACCTACAATCGCGTTCTTTTCATTTTCAGAAGCCCATTTGGCCGCAGGTGCATCGGCCCTGTCAATAATGGTATTTGCCATGGAAATATGCCTGTATAAGCGGCCCCACCATTTGCTGGCGAATCCATTGTCAGGGTTCATCGTGATCCAGTTAAAATACTGGGTTTTTTGTGCCGATGCATTTGATTCCACATTGGTCAGATCCACATCCATCCCCAGCATATCATAATTGCTGGCGGCATCCGATGCGGCATACATATTCGTTCTGAAGGCCAGGTAGATACCGGCCAGCGCCGATTCAAATTGCGCCTTATTGTTAAACGAGTTCTCCGGCGTGTAGAAATCCAGCGGAACTTCCGAGAGGTCTTTTTTACAGGAGCTTACAAACACCGTTGCAAGCATTGCTGAAAAGATTATTATTTTTTTCATGGTTCGTTTTCTTAGAAATTAATATTAAGATTCATCATCACGTTGCGCAGCGATGGAAGCGAGGAAACCGTGAGGCCACTACCGGTAGCGGCATCAAGACCAATCCAATGCGGGGCATAGGTTCCCAGGTTGTCGGCGCTCAAAGAAACATTCAATCCCTGGATGCCATACTTTTTCACAAATTGGGTAGCATCATAGTTCAATGCCAGTTTCTGCAGCCTGATGAAGCTTCTGTCGTAGTATTTCGGCGCCCTCACAGGAGCTTTGGCAGCATAGCTTGGTCTTGGGAATTCAGCGCCGGGATTGGCGGGCGTCCAGTAATCATAAATGGGGTGGTTCATATCGCCCCTGTTGGCATAGCCATCAGCCCAGGGAGTATTGCCGCCATTGATGAAGTAGTTGCCACCACCCCAGATGGAGTTGAGGTAAACCAGCAATGACCACTTGCTGTACGTGAATGTGTTGGTTAAGCTCCAGCGGAAATTGGCGGCTGTATTACCGAGGAAAACACGGTCGGAATCCGAAGAAATTTTACCATCGTTATTTACGTCGCGCAGTTTATAGGTACCCGGATTGAAACCTGTCATGATGGTGCCGGCATCTTTATCAGACTCCTGCCACATTCCCTGTACCTGGTAATTGTAAACAGTAGTCAGCGACCTGCCAACAAACAGGTTTGCAGAAATAATATCATCTTCTTTGCCATCACCATCATTATCACCCAACAACTTGGTTACTTTATTCCTGTTGAGCGAGAATGCTGCTTCTGTTCTCCAGGAGAATTTTTTATTGGTGATATTAATGGAACGCAGGCTGAACTCAAGCCCGCGATTCTGAATTTCACCTGCATTTGCAGTGATGGTAGTAAAACCGGAAGCAGTAGGTAAATTCAGCGTAAACGCAAGGTTATTGGTACGGGTAGCATACCCATCTATTGAACCTGAAATCCTGTTCTTCAGGATGCTGAAATCCAAACCAAAGTTGAGGCCTGTGGTTGATTCCCAAACCATGTCATCATTACCAATCGTGCCAACAGCCTGCGTGTAAGTGTAGTTGGCATCGCCCTGGTAATAATAATAACCGTTTGAAATCCTGGAAAGGGTGCTGTAAGGAGCAATGGACTGGTTACCATTGGTACCATACGATGCGCGCAATGCCAGGTTATCGAACAGGGTAGCGTTTTCCATGAATTTTTCTTTCGAAATATTCCAGTTAACACCTACGGAAGAGAAATTGCCATACTTGTGGTTGTTTGAGAAAGCTGAGTAGCCATCATGACGGATGGTTCCTGTAACCGAATATTTTCCATCATAGGTATAGGTAAGACGCGCCATCTGGCCAACACTTTCAGTTTGTGTACCCGATGTAGATACGTTTTGGATAGCGCCTGCCTGTAAGCGGTAAGTACCCAACTGGTCATTATCAAAACCCGAAGCAGAAAGCGATTCACCATAGGCATCCGTTTTCTGATCTGAATGCAGCAAGGTCAGGTCAAAGTTATGCTTGTCGGCAAAAGTCCTGTTGTACTTGATCAGGTGGTCAAACAAAGTGGCCGTGCCCCTTGAGTAACCCCTTGAACCTGTGCCTTTAGCAGATAGTCCCGGCTGGGTATTGAACCCGTAAAAAGACCCTGTTTCGGCCGTATTCAGGGTTTTGGAATAGGTAGCAGTATAAGACAGCCCTTTTACCCAGGGCACTTTAATGGTAGCATAGCCAATTCCATTCAGGTTACCCGTTCTGTTGTAAGCCTCATTTGCCAGCATGGAAAATGGATTTACAAAAGAGGTGGTGGTTTGGGGGAACATATTATAGCTTCCATCCGCATTATATACATCGGCATAAGGGCTGAACAGGTAGCTGCTGCTGCCATTGTTTGCAACCCCATACATGCGCGCATCAGGATAGCTCCTGTTGCTGTAGTAAGCCCGCACGCCCATGGTCAGCCAGTCAGTGATCTTCGACTCGAGGTTCAGCCTTAAAGAATAATGCTTGAAACGGTCATAAAGAATTACGCCTTTCTGGTCGGTATAAGTACCTGAGAGGAAATAACTCATCCTGTCTGTCCTTTGTGAAACACTCAACGAAGTATTGATGTTATAACCTGTTTGACTGAACAGGCTGTAAGGATCTTCCAATGTGGGCTTATGATCGGGTGTTGCATTGTAATTCACCTTTTCATTTGCCTGCAGGTAATTGTGGGTTTGATCCAAAGGAACAATGGTACCGTTATCGTTCAGTATATCATTCAAACGCTGCATATATCCCTGCGCGCCATACACTTCCAAAGGCTTCAGCTCGCTGATGCTGCCATAGCTGGTGCGCAGCTCAAACTTAGGTTTGCCATTAATACCGCTTCCTTTTTTGGTTTCAATCAGGATAACACCACTGGCTGAGCGTGAGCCAAATACTGCCGCGGCGCTGGCATCTTTCAGTACGGTAACACTTTCCACATGCGAAGGAGAAATATCGGCAAGCGAGCCGCTGAATATTACCCCGTCCAGTACGATCAATGGCGACTGGGAAGCTGCAATGGTATTCTGGCCCCTGATAGTAACGCCGGGTACACCACCTGCGGTATTGGCTTCACCCACATTCAAACCTGCAACTGTACCTTTCAATGTTTCCATAATGTTGTTTACGGTCACATTTTCATAGGTCTTCAGGTCGGCCTTTACAACCGCGCCCGTTACAGCCTGGCGCTTCTGCGTACCGTAACCTACCACTACCACTTCCTGGCTGGCTGCCTCAATAGTTTTCAGGGCAATGTTGAAAGTGGTTTTTCCACCAATGGTAATTTCCTCTGGCTCCATACCTACGTACGAAATCACGAGGGTTGCACCCGACTTCTGGGTTACAGTAAGTTCAAATTCCCCTTTTTCGTTGGTAAATGTTCCCTTATTGGAACCCCTTTCTGTAACAGACGCGCCTTGCAGCGGGCTACCATTTGCTTCGGTTACCGTTCCCTTCACGGTTACCGTTTTGGTTGTTGGCGTGGTGGCTTGCGCTACCACAGGCACTGAATAGTGCATAGTGCCCAATAGCAGCACGAGCACGATCATCATTTTACCCAGCGTAGGGGTGTTGATGATGCGCCTTTCATGATTGAACATGCATTCTTTTTTCATAATGGCATTTGTTGTAGTTATTGAATAATTGTTGATTGTACACTTCATTTTAGCAGGAAGTTTTTAGTTGGATTGGTTATATAGCGGTCACTATTTCGCGTTCGGTAATGGTTGATTCTGTTTCATCCTTCAGCAATTCAATTAACCTCAGGTGGCGAATGGCCCCGAGGTGGCATGCATCCATGCTTAATACTTTATGCAGGTAAGAGGCCGCTTCTTCAAAATTACCCTTACCCAATTCGCCCAGCCCGATGATGTAGCAGCAGTGCATTTGATTGCTTATGCGCAGGTCTTTGTTGAACACGAGTATATCGGGAAGCGATACCGCGAAATAGTCAACCTGTACATCATCGTGCATGTGCCTGCGGCCATAATCTATCATGCTGTTGAAAATCGAAGCCGCTTTCGCGGTTTCACCAAGCTTATCCCAGGCAAGTCCTTTGTAGAGTATTTTATCCGGTTGCGGATCGTTATAAAATAAAGCCGGCTTAGGCACTGAATTCCCGTTCGTTGCTTTCCTGAACCAGGTTTCAGCTTCTTCATCCCTGCCCATTTGCAGGTTTGCCAAACCAAGCAGGTAATGAATATCATTTTCAGGTGTACCAAATAATTTACCCTCACCAAGGTTTTCAGGATAGCTTTCCGTGGCATTCAACGCAATGGCGGCGTCCTCAGGGTTTTGATTTTGTAGCGCATCCATGGCAAGCATCAATTGCGTAAACAGGAATAAACCCACTACTTTACCTTCGCCGCCTTCCCATGGATGAAATTTGCGCGACAATAAAAGTTCCTGTGCTTCACCAACCTGCCCGGTTACATTTTTCAGCATGATCCGCTCAAGGAACAGATCGTCCCTTGATTCAACCAGCGGCATATTTTCTTCCAAAAATGCGATCCTTTCTGCAGGCGTCCTGTTCAGTTTGCTGTACAACTGGTCGAGTTCCATGCATACGCGTGCATCATTCGGATTGAGGTTGAAAGCTGTTTGTAAATGATACAAGGCAGCATCATTATTCTTTCGCTTATTGTACATCAATAGCGCCAGGTTCCTGTGCGCTGTTGCAAAGCCGCTGTCGAATGTAACCGACCGTTCAAAGCAGGCAATGGCTTCATCATATTGCTTATTGCCATACCACCAGTTACCCATGTAGTAAAATGCTTTGGCATCGCCTTGATTTTCGCGGCTGGCAAACTGAAGCACTAAAAGCTCTTCCAGCTTATTGGGAAAACAATGATCCGCTGAACAATTGGCTGCTGTTTCCAGCCATTTTTTGGCGGCATCCTTATTTCCGGATTTAAAGGCATAGTAGCCCAGGAAATAAAAGGCCATCGGGTAAGCATTGGCCGTTTGCCCGAGGTACATTTCAAGAAGGCTTATAGCTTCCTCAAAACAGCCCGCATGGCCGTAATCAATAGCGTATTCAATATAATTATTGGCTGATCCTCTTGCCAGCCTGGTAAGCTCTACTGCATAATATTGAGCGGCTTCTGGCTTTTTCAGCGCAGTGGCGCTCAAATATCCTTCATACAGGCACCCGTACCCAAACGGATCAATTTTCAATGATTCGTTTATCCAATGCAGGGCTTCTTCATGCTTTTGCAACTTGCGAAGTATGATGGCTTTCAGGTGGCGTGCTGAATGGCTATGGTAATTTCTGACCAACGATTTTTCTGCGTGGTTCAATGCTTTATGCAAATCCCCTTTTGCCAGGTCAATTTTTGCTATTTGCAAAAAAGAACTGTGCTGCCAGGCATCGTTCCAGGAGGCTTTATAGAATGCTTTATAGGCTTCCTCATTATTCCCCAGCAACATCAGGCAGGTGCCAAGGTTGTAATATGCCTCGCCATCGTATGGGTTGGGGTTACGCCTGGTAAGGGTTTCAATGGCCCTTTTAAAATAAGGAACCGCCTTTTTCACCTGGCCATTCCGCATCAGCCAAAGACCCATCGCGTTGTTACAACGCAGGTCCGATGGATCGCGGCGAAGCGCTTCTGTATAATAATCAGTCGGCGCATATGAGGCATGCCTGTACTGCTCAAGGTGCAGCCCATTCAGGTATAATGATTCGTTGGTCGAAAGCTCGGAGGGCGCTTTGGCAGCCGAAGCAGCAGAGGGCAAAGTTTGATCAAGATCAAGCTCGGGCGTATAGCTTACCAGGGTTTGGCCATTGGCATCCAAAACTGCTACCGATAATCCTGCCGCATCCACACCTGTTGGGCATTCGAATGAAACTTCAAACGCTTCAACCGGCGACAAAGCGGAATGGTATTTTTTAATCTCCTTTCCATCAGCAGCAGTACAAACAATACTGCAATCAGCATACTGTGCCGTTACATACACCCCTATATAAATATTATTATCCCTTGCTTCCAGGTTTACCAATGCTTCTTTGGTTGCATTTTTTACCATGCCCACGCTGGCATAGGGCATAAAGTATTGTTCGAAAGTTTTTTCCTCATTTGGATTCAGCCACGAAAAATCAGGTTGATTATCGGTAAACATGCCCGTCATCAACTCGATATAAGGACCATCTTCATCGGTCAGGTTCCTGTCCCAGGCTTTGCCAAAATCACCGTTGCCCCATGTCCACTGCTTTTTACCCGGCGATACATGATGATTGGCTACATGCAATAATCCCGCACGGGTATCATGCTCATAACCACCCATGAAATCGTATTTCGACTGGATGGCCATGTAAGATGTTGGTACGGGGATATTGGCATAGCGCGAAATATCGGTACCAGGCGCATAATTTACATTGTAGTAAGTGCCTTTTGCAATCGGAAAATCGGATACATCCCTTTTACCATGATCAAATACGGCATGCACATCGGGCGGAAATACGCTTTGGTAATGGTCGTTTACCTTAACCGCAGGATTGGCCCACCATAAAAAGGTTTGTGGCAATGCGGAGCGATTGTACAATTTACCCGTTATTTCAAGGTAAGCCTTATCAGGATATAAGGTAAAGCCTGCCTGGCATTTGGTGCGGAACATGCGTTCAACTTCATTGATCCACACTGTTTTGCTGCCATCTTCGTTTTCAGCAATCGTAAAATCAACCGGTAAAAAAGTGGAAGGCCTATGGTGCTGCGGCCAGTTGAATTCAATACCGCCACTGATCCAGGGGCCGGTTAAACCCACAAGCGCAGGCTTGATCACCTGGTTGTAATAAATAAAATCGCGCTTACGGATTTTATCATAAGCCCGGTGTACCCTTCCGCCCAGTTCGGGCAGAATCATAATTTTCAGGAAATCATTCTCGAGGAATAATGCAACGTATTCTTTATCAACCTTTTCGTCGCTTATCTTTTCAATAACGGCATATGGATACACCACGCCACTGCTTCCCTGGTAAACCCTTTTATCAAGGAATACCGGCATTTTCTCGGGCTCCCCTACCTGGTAAGTAGGTAGAACAACCGTTTCCTGCCAAACAAGTACAGCATTATCCATATCGCAACCGCTTTTCGTCAATTTGTGAATCAAATGCAAAATTATCCTGAACCCTCCTGCTTTAGATAGAGATTCTATTGGTAATGATGGACTTTTTAATGGTGGCCTGGTTACACCGGCAGAAGCGGCGAGCGGGATTTTAGCCAAAAATGAATGTTTGATACCACGCATCATGCTATCACGATGCACCTGTCTGTGTACCGGGAACCAGTGCCGGGTCACCTTGCGCTTAGATTGTCATTCAATGCATTACATCAATACCGGCAAAGGTTTCAGAGGAAGATTAGCTATAATTTACCTATGCCGTCAGCGCCATTTTTCAGCGATCATTGAAACCTGGAAGCGCCCTGATTACCAAGCGGCCCCATTGCCGGCGGAATCAACTGTTAAAATCAGGCACAGACGCTTAAAGCGGGCAAATGGACATTTTATCTGGTCATATTCAAAAATGGGCAGCCCAGAAAAATCATGCAAACAATTGCCCCTTTCGCAGTTTTTCATAAAAATGTCCATCATTTCCATTGCAAAATCTATCTCCCGGAATGGAATTAAGCCTATATCCTGACATAGACATAGTTCTCTAATAATATCACGAACACTCTAAGGAGGTTTGCAGCTTATAATCCATCCATTTCATTTTAATTTCTATTTCCCGGTCCGGTATTTCAAGGATATTTGTCACCATGAAATTAATTGCCGGATTGATTGCCATAATGAATGTAGTCCTGGTTATGCTTGTACCTGTAATGACCCGGGCACAATCCATAACCCTCCAATCGCCCGACAAAAAGCTGCATTTGAAGATTGCAACTGCGCCCGATGGATTGCTTCGGTACCAATTTTCGGCGGATAATATTTTACTTATTGACCAATCGAAAATCGGGTTGGATACATCTGCAAAAACAACATGGAAAAATGCCACCACGAAAACAGTAAAAACAACCTGGAAACCTTTGTGGGGCAAAAGGGCCGTGGTGCCTGACGAATACAACGAAGCCATTATTGATTTAGGTATTTACCAAATAAAAGCCCGCGTGTATAACAATGGAATGGCTTTCAGGTACGATGGCGGTAAAGCAGCAAAGGAATTGACTGAATTTAATTTTGCCGGCAATTATTCAGCCTGGTATTACCAATACGAAGACCGGCCGATTGGGCCTGAAAAGTTAAGCGATGCAACGGGTATCCGCTTGCCTGTGATGACCATACAAGCAGGTGAACATGCGTTTATGGCGGTGCACGAAGCTGCGCTTGAAAGCGGGCAACCCTTGTTGCTTGAAGCCCATAGGGGAACCACAAAGTTTTCCGTTCCTTCAAAAAACGCTGACGCCTGGCGGGTGGTGATGTATGGCCGTACCGCAGGAGATTTGGTTGATTCGCATATCATTGAACTGCTCAATCCTGATCCTGCAACCGGCTCCGATTTTTCGTGGGTAAAACCCGGTGTAGCGGTTTGGGACTGGCGCATCAATGGCGCCATTGCCGAAAATGGTTTTAAATATGATATGTCGCTGACCTCGTGGAAGCGGATGATTGATTTTGCCGCAACCAACAACATGAAAGCATTGGTGCTGGATGCCGATTGGTATGGCCCTGAATTTGATCAGAAATCGGATCCGCTGAAGGGAGGTAAAGTAGAGCAGGTACACCAAATCATTCAATATGGCAAACAAAAAGGCATGGGCGTTTGGCTGTACCTGAACGATGTAGGTGGGCGCAACTTTCCTTTGGAACAAACGCTGAAGCAATATGGCGACTGGGGCGCCGCCGGGGTGAAATATGGCTTTATGAGGGGTAATTTTGAGGAGAAAAATGAACGCACCAAACTCATTACCCGCCTCTGTGCCCAAAACCGCCTGATGGTTGATTTTCACGATGACCCCGTGCATCCCTACGGGCAAATGCGCACCTGGCCCAATGCGCTCACCCGCGAATTTTGCCATGCGCAATTGGATGACCACCGCGTTTTTTCACCGGGCACTTTTGTATCCATGGTATTTGTTCACATGCTGGCAGGCCCAATTGATATGAACAACGGTTCCGCTGATCTGGAACAGAAAGGAAGGGTGGACAATCCGATGCCCGTTCCCGCCACCATTACCGGCGAAATGGCCCGAACGCTTATCACTTTCTCCGGCGCAACCATTATTCCTGACATTCCTGAAAACTACCGTAAATACCCGGAGCTGACCCAATTTCTGGCAGCGCAGCAAATGCCCTGGAAGGAGAGCAAAACGTTGAGCGGCGTAATAGGTGAGCATATAGTAATGGCACGACAGGCAGGCAACGGCGACTGGCTGATTGGCGCGGCCACCAATGAACAGGAAAGAGAACTTACCATCCCGCTTTCCTTTTTGGAAAAGGGTCAATATGAAGCGCTTATTATTGAAGACGGAAAGGATGCCGACTTTCGCACGAATAAAACAAGCTATACCGGTCGCAACAATATATTAAAACAAAACGATTCATTGAAGCTACGCCTCGCGCCGGGTGGCGGCGCCTGTATCTTACTAAAAGAAAAAAAATAATCTATTATAGGTCTCTTAAATTATATAAACGACATCAGGGCAACAATGCCAGGCACTACAGTAGTGCAAAAGCCTAATCAGGGCTCCCCCCGAAACATGGGGGTATTATGTTTCGGGTGCCCTTTTTTGTTACTTTTTTGGGCAAGCAAAAAAGTAAAACATAAAAAAAGAAAAATAATGCATATGAAAAATAACCTATTGCTTCTCCTCCTTTTGCCCGCACTGCTGCAGGCCCAATCCTACACGCCGTCCGCCTCCAATATGCAGGCGCGTACAGCCTTCCAGGATGATAAGTTTGGCATGTTCATTCACTGGGGAGCATCCAGTGTATTAGGACATGGCGAGTGGGTGATGAACCAGCGCAATATCCAGGTGAATGAATATAAGCGCCTGCAACATATCTTCAATCCGCAGCAATTTAACGCGGCGGCATGGGTTGCCACAGCCAAAGCGGCCGGCATGAAATATATCACGTTCATTACCCGCCACCACGATGGCTTCAGCAACTGGGATACCAAACAAAGCGACTGGAAAATTACCAATACGCCTTATGGCAAAGATGCCTTAAAACAATTGGCCGATGAATGCCGTAAGCAGGGCATGAAGCTGTTTTGCTATTACAGCCTGCTCGATTGGTACCGCACCGATTACCAATACGAAACCGGTAATACAGGTAAGGGAACCGGTCGTACACAAAAAAGCGATTGGGAAAGCTATATCCGCTTTATGAAAGCCCAGCTTACCGAGTTGCTCACCAATTATGGCGACATAGCAGGCATCTGGTTTGATGGTCATTGGGACCAGGTGGCTAATCACCAGTCGAAAGTGGATTGGCATTATACTGAAATTTATGAGTTGATCCACAAGCTTCAACCCCAATGCCTCATCAGCAACAACCACCACCAGGCCATTATTCCCGGCGAGGATTTCCAGGCTTTTGAAAAAGACCTGCCCGGCCACAACACAACAGGTTTTGGCAAGGCAGATGTATCGGTGCTCCCGCTTGAAACCTGCGAAACCATGAACGATAGCTGGGGTTTCAACATCACCGACCGTAAATACAAAACATCGAAACACCTGATCCAATACATGGTAAAAGCTGCGGCATACAATGCCAATTTCCTGCTGAATGTAGGCCCCATGCCCAATGGCGTTATCCAGCCCGAATTTACCGATACCCTGAAAAAAATGGGCGATTGGCTGCAGCGAAATGGCGCGACCATTTACGGCACGCGTGGTGGGGGAATTGCCCCGAAAGTCTGGGGCGGGTTCACCCAAAAAGAGAAAACGCTGTACATGCACATCCTCAGCAAACCCGATACCGAAGGGTACATTTTTGTAGATGGGTTTACCCAAAAAATTACCAAAGCGATTTTGTTCAACGGCAAACAGGAAGTAAAATTCAAACAGGTGGCTGAGGGGACTTTTATTTACCTGAATAATGTTTCGCTGGATGATGTGGATACGATTGTGGAGATTGGGTTGCAGTAGGGGAATGGGCCGGCTTGGCACGTCGGCTTTAGACCCAATTTTGTGAGTTGTTCCTCTGTCAAAGTATTTTTGAAAAGATTAAATTTCCTTCGGGATAACCTGAATATTTACCGTTACCAAATCAACATGCAACAACTGTGAGAAACTCAAATCAATCCTCAAAACGGGAACAACGCCGGCAACACAAAGACCATCACTATGCCGAAGATGATCTGCAATGGTAAGCCAACCCTGATGTAATCCTTAAATGTATATCTTCCGGCGGACATTACTAATGCATTAGGCGGTGTGGAAAACGGGCTTGCAAAGCACATGCTTGCTGCAACTGTAACGGCAAATAAAAACGGATACGGACTTACTCCTGTTTCTATTGCCGCCTGCAAAGCAATCGGGGCAAACAAAACGGCTGTGGCGGTATTGCTGATAAACATCGTGAACAGGGAAGTGGCAAAATAAATTCCGGCTAACAAAACTATTGGCCCGTAACTTCCCAAACCGCTCACTAATCCATGCGAAACTATCGCTGCAGCCCCGGTTTTTTCAATAGCCATTGAAACCGGAAGCATAGCGCCGATAAGCACAACACTTTCCCAGTTGATAGTTCCGTAAGTTTCTTCTATGTTGCGCAAGCAGCCGGTAAGCACCATCAAAATTGCCGCGAGCATTACAGCAGCTACGGCAGGAATAATATCGAATGCCATACATACAACCATTGCTATCATAATAATAGCAGCAAGCGGCGCTTTATGATCCAAAGTTAGTTTTGAGGCTTCGGCTAATGGCTGTCCGACAACTACACACTGCGTCTGATCTTTATCGAGAAGCGATATGCTTGCCCATGCTCCCTGCACAAGCAAAACATCACCGGCCTGCATTTTTTCATCTTTTAAATCATGCAGGAGATATTGATCCTTCCGTTGAATGCCGAGTATGTTCAACCTGAATTTTTCCCTGAAGCCGGAGTGTTCAACTGTTTTATTCACTAAACCCGAATTAGACATCAGCACAACTTCTGCAATTCCTATTTCATCGAACCTAAGCTTACCGGAAAAAGTGGGAACGCTTTCTTCAGTTTCCTGTGCATCAATCAACTTAAGATTATTTTCTTTGGCAAAAACGCGCACCTGTCCGAATGAACCGAGAATGTACAGTATGTCATCCGCTTTAATGATTGTTTCAGGGCTTACAATTTTTTGATTGAAAGTTTTCCTGAATGGGTTTGCCTTATTCAACTTCCTTCGTATTTCAAGAATGTTGATATTGTATTTATGGCGAATCTCAAGCTCCTGTAATTTTTTGTTTGCCAGTAAAGAATCCGGTCCTGCACGCACACGAAACAAGTTGCTTGAAAGCTGATATTCAGCAGCTAAATCTCTTAATGATTTGCCTTTACGCTCTTTTGATTTAACGCCGTTATCTTTTGAAAGTAATAACCTGCTTAAAGGGAAGAGCAGAAGCATACCCAATGCAACGCAGATCAACCCGACCGGAAGAAAAGAGAAGAAAGCAAGTCCTTCATAACCTGCATCAATCAATGTGGAGTTGATAACCAGGTTGGGCGGAGTTCCGATAAGCGTCATCATTCCCCCCATGCTGCTTGCATAAGCCAGCGGCATAAGAAAACGTGAAGGACTGATGTTGGCGCTCATCGCCAGGCTGACTATTATCGGAAGCATCAATGCTACTGTTCCGGTGTTGCTCACAAAAGCACCGATGGATGAAGTAACAAGCATAATCAGCAGAAATAATTTAACCTGGCTCTCACCGGCCAGAACAAGTATTTTCCTGCTGATCATCTTTGCAAGCCCGGTTTGTAAAATAGCTCCGCTTACTACGAACAATCCAATCATCATAATTACAATTGAGCTTGCAAAGCCTGAAAGAGCTTCTTCAGGAGTGAGAATATTGAAAAGAATTAATGCAACAAGCGCACAGAGCGCTACAATATCAGAGCGGATTTTTGCCGTTACAAAGAAGAATACGGCTGTGGCCAGAATAATTAGTGTAATCAGCATAGAATAAATTTCTTAACACCTATTGATAATAAAAACAGATGTAATAAACAAAAATAATGATTGATCATTCATCGAATCTCACCAGGGAGCATACTCGTTCTCTCATGATATACCCTCCAGTGCCATCTTGTATTGACAACTTGTTTTCTGTCCTGTCTGCACAGGATAAAAATGTCATTGGAATGGTCAAAGTTAGAAGGTGTTTCACTATGCTTGCAGGTAACACTTACATATTTCTGTACTGTTTTATACTTTAAGTTTCTTATTTTCAATTGGTCAGCGCTTTTCAAGATTGTCGTTGGTGAAAATATGATAATCCTCCAATAGGTAGCAAACAACCCAACGCCGGGAGCCGTGTTAACAGTTAAATCAGACTTCCTAAAAATGGAACGGCAGCCTGCATTGGTCTTCCGATCTGTACTGGGCTAACAAGGAATCGTTACATCGTTTTGCCACCAGGCGCTCAAAAAGACGCAACAGCGGCGGGTTGCAAGGGGATTTGGCCTTTGGGAACAGCAACCTGGGCAAAACGTCAAGGCCCTTTTGAAATAATACCGTGCGGGCGCCTGCACGCTATTTGTCGTAATTCATTGATTTGTAATGACTGATGGAACAAATATTTTATCCTATTACCTGGGAGCATAAGCTCCCGTGTTGATCCATGTGATCCATGCTCTTTTAAATTCCTCATGGCTCAATGGCGGAACCGTGCGTCCTTCTCCGGGGTTCCATCCAACTTTCACCAAACCGTCATCCGCATGTTCAATTAATTGCTTTAAGGTTTTATTTCCGTTTGTTTTTGGATTCACCAGTTGTTTGGCCAACTGATTGGGTGTTCTTCCCTCGAAAACCATCTTCATATTGGCAGGAGGTAAATGCCAGTCAGAATGGCCGGGCGGTTGATGTAAACCTTGGCGCATTGTTTCCTGGTGGCAGTTGGCGCACTTCATGGCATAAAGTCCTTTACCATCTTTTCCCCTTTGCGGCAAACCAACATGCGGTTTGCTGTCGTCCCCCTGTAAAGGCACATCGCCCGAAGGATGGCAATTCATGCAACGGGGGCTCATCAAAACTTTATATACATCCATAAAAGCCTTCACCGATTGGGCACTGTCCTTAACCATGGTCTCATCCATCGCAGCGCTGACGGTTGTTTCGTTTTTTTTTGTACCAAAACTCATGAATGCAACTACAGAGATGATCATGGCAAACACGACGATGGACTTTTTAGGCAGCGGGTATCTTTCAGTATTTGTCATCGGATTAAAAGATTTACAGCATTATAAATTGTATCTTTTACTTCTTCGTTCCTTTGCGTTGTATCTCAGCCGCCAAATGAATGGCTTTGCGAATGCGCAGGTAGGTTCCGCAGCGGCAAAGGTTGCCCGACATAGCGGCATCAATATCCTCGTCGCCGGGATTATTATTTTCTTTGAGCAGAATGGCTGCCGACATGATCTGACCCGACTGGCAATAGCCACATTGAGGCACATCCAATTCACGCCAGGCTGTTTGCAAAGGGTGATCCCCCTTTTCCGACAAACCTTCAATCGTCACCACTTTTTTCCCAACAGCCCGGCTCACTTTTGTAACGCAGGAAAAAACTGCTTCGCCATTAAGATGCGCCACACAGGCCCCACATTGCGCCACACCGCAGCCATACTTTGTTCCAACAAGACCCAGCGTTTCTCTGAGCACCCATAGCAGCGGTGTATCGGGATCTACATCTGTATGATAGATTTTATTATTGACATTTAAAGTGATCATAACAAATATATAATAATTTATAATAATTTTATTAACTGCCGGTAGCTGCATTTATTTGTGCAATAAAGGGTTGGTCGTAAAAACGCTTGCCCGCAGCTTTGTACAATGCATTGGCCACTGCGCCAAATACCGGTGGAAAAGGCGGTTCGCCTAACCCGGTAGGGTCAATATCATTCTGTACGTAATGCACTTCAATTTGTTTTGGGGCTTCGTTCATCCGAATCATTCTGTAGCGATTGAAGTTGGTTTGTTCAGCAGCGCCCTCTTTAAGCGTCAATGCACCGTACAGCGCATTTCCAATTCCATCAATCACCGCGCCCTCTACCATATTTGTTGCTGCATCGGGGTTTACCACAATACCGCAATCAACCGCGCTGAAAACCCTTTCCACATAAGGTTGCCCATCTTTCATTACCAAATCCACCACATGCGCCGCATAAGAGGCATGACAGAAATATGCGGCAACGCCACGGCTGTATTTTTTATTCTCCACGTTGTTCCAGCCTGATTTTTCTTTAACCAATTTCAATACACCTGCATAACGGTCAGCATCATAGTCATTGCTTTTACCAACAGGATTTTCTTTGGCCCGCTTTAAAAGCTCTAATCGGAAGTCTATCGGATCCTTACCCATTGCTTCTGCCAATTCATCGAGGAAGGATTGCTCCGCGGCCGCATTAAAGTTTGATCGCGGCGCCCTGAATGCACCAATCGTAATGTTCGAAGGTATTTCCCATCCTTCTGCCAGGTAATTATCCACTGCCCCGGCGGGAAACCTGTTCGCATGAATGGCATGCTCAGGAATGCCGCCGCCTTTTACATGAAAAGCAATTAAATTTTTATTGGCATCCAATGCGGCGCGGTAAGTGGCGGTGTACATAGGGCGGTAGATACCGTAGGTCATATCGTCTTCGCGGGTGTATATAAGCTTGATTGCTGCTTTTACTTTTTTTGAGATAAGCGCTGCTTCGTAGAGATAATGTCCGTATGCCCTGAGCCCAAAACCCCCGCCCATACGGGTCATCTGGATCTCGATCTTTTCCGGCGGCAGGTTCAAAAGTTTTGCAAGCGTAGGTTCCGACCATCCGGGCGCTTGCAAAGGCCCGGCAACCAAAGCTTTTTCATCTGTAACATGCGCGAAGAAATTCATTGGCTCCATACAGTTGTGTGCCAAAAACGGTGCATTGTAAGTACGTTCAATAACCTGGGCTGCATTTGTAAACGCAGTCTCGGGGTCACCATCCTTTCGTAATTGCCGTGCCGGCTTTTTTGCATACTCAGCCATTTTTGCTAACTGCTTATCCGAGCTTTCAAGTTCTCCCGGAACGGTAACCTCTCTTTTTCCACCCCTGCCTCCCATAGTGTCTTTGGTATCCCCGGCAGGCTCCCACTCAACGATCAGCTTTTTGCGTGCGCTCATTACCTCCCAGGTGGTTTTGCCCACAACTACCAGCAAATCGTTGAATGTACGGGTATCGAAGCCACCCTGCTCAAAACCATCTTCATACAATTTCATGCTAAAAACATCCTTAATGCCCGGCATTTTCAAGGCTTGGGAGGCATCAAAAGATTTGAGTTTCATCCCGAAAGCAGGCGGATGCTCGATCATGGCAATCAACATTCCTTCCTGTGTATAATCTATTCCAAAAAGAGGCTTACCGGTTACAATTTTTAAGCCTTCCACATTCTTCTTTGAATTGCGTACTATTTTAAAATCTTTTGGATCTTTTAGCTTCACTCCCTTGGGTACGGGCATGCCCGATGCCTTTGTTGCAAACTCGCCGTAGGCTGCTGATTTACCGCTTTTTTCATGATATAGCTTTCCTGCTTTAGTGGTCACTTCTTCCACAGGTACGCCCCAGGTTTGGGCTGCAGCCTCTGTCAACATTTGGCGGGCTGCCGCCCCTGCTTCGCGGAGTGGTTTCCAATACATTCTTACCGAATTGCTTCCGCCGGTAAATTGCGGCCCGAGTTTTACACTGTCGTGCGGCCCCATTTCTACCATTACTTTTTGCCAGTCAGCATCCAACTCTTCGGCCACAATCATAGGGAGCGAGGTCATTACATTTTGACCAAATTCAGGGTTGGGGTTCAGTATCTTAATGATATTATCCGGGGTTATTTTTATATACCCGTTCATTTCAATCCATTGTTTGGCAAGATCAGGATCATTTATTTTATCCTCTAACCTGAATGACGATAACCAGGTAAAACTTATCATCATTCCGCCACCGGCAATCGCCGATGACTTTAGAAATGATCGCCTGTCAATCGAAGTTTTTTGATGTGTCATTTTCATTGATTCTTTTGGAAACTGAATAACCCTTTATGAACGAATTAAAGATACGAACTTGTCACTATTTTTGAATCCTGCTAATGTTTAATGACATGAGTGTCCCGCACACTGCTAAACGTCAGGGCTAATAATTTCCAATCATTCACTTCTTTTTTATAGACCTCCGTAACAGTAAATTCGGTATTGGCCTCGCTGCCGCGCACCATAGCATGCAGTGTAATGCGGCTCCAAACGATGGCCCTATTATCAAAAATTTCAACTGCCACATCGTGTACATCCGTTTGCTTGTACCAAATTCTCCCGGTTTTGATGATGTCGAGCTCTTCGTCCTTTTTCCAGGTGCCGCTCATGTGTACAAATTTCGATTTGTCGTGGAAGAGTGGTGCAAGCTTGTCAACGTTTTTATCTGCCATCCAAAGCCATTTCTGTTTAGAAAGATTGATGATCTCTTGTTCCTGTGGGGTAGGTGTTTTTGTTTGTTGTGCGTACGATGATTGTACAAAGAATAATAAACAAACTGCAAGAGTTGATAATTTCATATAATTATTCATTTATTGGTTTTACTATGGTACTCTTCATCCGTTACCTTTTCCAACCAAACTGTTTCGCCCTTTTCCCTTCCTGTAACCGCTACCTGAACAAAAGCAGTATCTGCACTTGCTCCGTGCCAGTGGGGAATATTCGGAGGACATTTTATTGCATCACCTTTACGGAGAATTTTTTTAGGTTGCCCGTTCTCCTGGTAATATCCTACGCCATCGGTTACCAATAATATTTGCCCGGCGGGATGCAAGTGCCACTTCGTTCTGGCGCCGGGTTCAAATGTTACATTACCAATTGATGTTGGGTTAAGACTATCGGATGCTATCATCATTTGCAGCCATGCTGTACCGGTAAAATTATCATTGGTGATTTTTTCGCCTTTGGGAAATAATGCTGCAACCTGTTGATTGTTTGCACCATTTTCTTTCTTGTTATCAGTTTGCTTGCAGGAAGCTATTGCCATAACCGTAACAATGGCTATTATGATATTTGATCCATTCATGGCTTTAAATATTTGTTCCGTAGAACGCTGTCAATTTCTCAACTGCCTGGTTTACATATTCAGGTTTCCAATAGGTTTCAATATGGGTAGCTCCATCAATTAGAAAAAGTTCCTTGCTTCTTGCATGGGTAGCTTTACTGAATGCTTCGTCGGTCATATATTTTGTATCGGCTTTGCTTCCGGCAATCATCAACAGGGGCTGATCAATTAAATCCATATTTGTGGCGGCATCAAAAGTCATTAAGTCGAGCAGGCTGCTCATGGTGTATAGGAAGGTTGAATTAGGATGGGCATGGGTTCTGTAATAGTACCCATATCCTTCACGATACAGACCGGTTGAAGTTTTAGCGATTTCTTCATCTGTAATACTACTCACTCCTGCATACATTATTTCACCGCCTGCGGCTTCCCGGGCACGGGCGTCTGTAGCTTTTTTTAAACGCTCCTGGATGGTAGCTACTGCTGAATTCTGAAAGCCGTTACGCCTCACCTCACCTGAATTAAACATACTCAAAGTGGCTACGGCTTTAAACCGTTTGTCCGATTGGGCCGCTTTTAAAGTATAACCACCACCGCCACAAATACCTAAAACACCCAAACGGTTCGCATCAACCCCTGCATAGTTCGTAATAAAGTCGGCCATACCATGAATATCTTCAATACGGTAAGCAGGTTTATCTGTATGGCGTGGCTCTCCGCCGCTTGCTCCCTGGTATGCAGCATCGGCAGCGATGGTAATATAACCTGCCTCTGCCAAACGTTGCGCATATAATCCTGCAGTCTGCTCTTTTATACCACCATTAGGGTGCGCTACCACTACAGCAGGGTATTTTTTCTTCTCATTATAATTGGCGGGTGTGTAAACATTGGCCGAAATATCTATCCCGTTCAGCTTATATGTTACGGGATGGATGTTTACTTTCCCCTGAACATTTCCGGTTATAGCTCCGTCATATACCAGCGTATATGGGTTTTTTTGAGCCACGTTTTGTGTTGTTTGAGCGCTTATGATATGTACAAATGATATCGACATTATTTGTACGATTATAAATGTTGATGATATTGTCTTCATAATTAATTTGTTTATTGTGTTTTTCGGTTCTTCAGCGCTTCCTCCAATACGGATGCAGCCGCTTTCGCTTTTTCTTTATCTAAGGTTGGTTGTATAATGCTTATAAAGTGTTGTAACTGCCCTGGCGTTAAGCCCGTATTCAGGCAAATATTTAAATGCGACCTGAGCATAGGTTCCACCCCGCCGATGCTGCTGAGCACCGACACCGTCACCAATTCTCTTTCGGAATAGCTTAATAGATCACGTTCAAAAATATCAGCAAACAGATGTTCTTTCAGGAATGTATCTATTACAGGAGCAAATGCCGAATAGCCTGTCAATGTTGCACTTTGCGGCGCGTTTGTGAGCTCGCCTAAAATCTTTTTACCCCGTTCATATTTTGCATCATTTTCATTGATGAATGAAGCAGCACTTCCTGGTGTATCATTGATGCCTTTGGTTTTGCGTTCGGCCAGCACTTCCATAAAAGTCTGCAGGCCACGGATGCTGCGTGGAAAACCACAATAAGCATAAAGATGCACCAGCACTTCTTTGGTTTGATTGATTGTTAAGCCTGCATCCAAACCATTGTTCAGCGCTTTTTGCAACTGTACCAGGTCTCCCTTCGCGGCAAAAGATGAGATGATAACAATAGCTTGTTGCCTGCTGTCTAAAGTCGAAGTATTATTCATTGTTTGCTGTGCATGTATGCTATTGCTTAAACAGCACATAACAAATGCCAGCAATAGGAAATTCTTTATTGTCTTCATTCGAATAGTATAAATGTTCTTAGATCAATCCAGGCCTTTGTCTTTTAAAAATTTTGACATCAGGTCTGCGATTTGGATATTATTCAGATCTGAAAACGGGAAATGCGTATTTCCTTTGATACCCATTTCGGGTAAGTGAACCACCGTTACATCACCACCATGCTTATTAACCGCATCCCGCCACAACCTTGCCATGGCCAGCCGTGCCCGCCATCCATCGGCGCCACCATTAGGGGATGGTGTAGCGGGAATATTATCCCCGTAATAAATAATGATGGGGATTTTTGTGAGTTTCATAAAGTCTGCCATAGCCACGCCAATCGCCGAAAGCGTACCGCCTGAGCTTTCTATGGGTGGAGCTACTTCTCCTTCGGGAAATAAAAACCCGCTGCCCGGCTCATACGAAACAATAGCCTTTACGTTTTGATTTTTTATTGCTGTAAGCCAGCCCATGCCACCGGAATGCGAATGTGTAACAAGAATGGCCGGACCAATTTTATTAAAGAGTGCAGAGGCCGCATCCGTGGTAACATTTATATCAATAGGCCCAATGTTGGGCGTCATGGAACGGAAATACTGGTTGAGCGTATTTGTGTCTCGGGCAAATTGAACCCCTTCAAAATAGTTGGGCCATATACCGATACGAAAGGTGCCAAACCATTGTTGTTCATCAGGTGTTGGTGCTATAGTGGCTGCAACCGTGCTGCGGCCTGCGTCACCTCTTCTTGGCTGATCAAGGAGATAAACGCCAAAACGCCTGCGAAGAAAAATGTTTTGATAACCTTCCCGTCCGTCTGGCGTTGTTTCCCAGGTTTTGGAAAACTGTCCTATGCCATGCCACATCACCAGCGGATACTTGCGGGCATCAACGGGAAGCTGGTAAAAAACATAAGCATGATCGCCGCGAAAAGTCTGCCCTTCAGGAGTGGGCTTGTAGGGGTCAAATGTACCAGGATTGGCAATCATCGTTCCACCTGCTGCAAAGCTTCCTTGTTCGCTGATTACTATCTGCCCATTGCTGTTGGTTCCTTTGGTTGAAGCGCATGCAGTGAACAGAATAGAAGCTGTGATTGATAAAAGAACGAAGAATAGTTTCGGATTTATTTTTTTTACTTTATACATACATGCTTTTGAGTTTATTTACACCACTATTCAATCTAACATTTTGCATAGTTTATTTTCTTTAGTAATGCAAAGGTCTCATCATTTTTCTGCCTGAATGGTATATGGATTGCGGATTTATCTACCACTATTGCGGATAATTCTGAACAGAAACCACATTCAAATACCACGTGATTGCAGACGATGCCGCTGCTTAAATGCTTTTTCGATCACATTCAGTCTTGCTTTCCGGGGGTCGGGTTTGGCGATTACTTTCCCTTCTAACTCAATATCCAGGATCTCTTGTTTTTGCGTATCATAAAGAGGCCAAACCGGAAGACCCTTACCATTAGGATCACCTGTTTTAGCGAAGTTTGCCCAATAGGTGTTCATGATCTTCGCTAACTCTTTTTCGCCAGGTGTTGCCTCACCAGTGTTTCCCCATCGTGCATTGAGCGTATTGAATACAAAAGAAATTTCAGATCCGTGACCGGCACCATAGCGAGCCCGCTCTCGCATTGTAGCAGGCACGTAACCGAATTGATACATATAAGCCGGGTTGCGTTGGGCTGCAAAAGCCCTTGCTGCCATCCGTGCAGGCTCGCCCCACACCCAGTCGGTGTTAAACTTTGTGATTACCTCAGCGAACTCTTTATTGCCGCCAGGATCGAAGGCAGCTTTAGCCTCAGTTTCAAATTCTCCAAAAAGTGAAAACAGCGCTTCTTTAGAATTGGCGGTACTAACAAAGGCTCCGCCTATTTCCGCACTGCAATTTCCGATAATGAGTGGAACACCTGCCTGCCTCCCTCCCTTGTATGCACTCTCTGCTGTTTCGACAACGAGTTTCCCATCGAGGATGGGACCCGAGTATATTTTAACACCAGCGCTATCGTTCTCCTGGCCACCATCCACAATTTCTTCCACGCTCAGCGAACGTAGCTTAGCCAATGCGGTCTCATCTGTGCCCACGATATTATGTTTGAGGGCAAAGTTTATCCCGATTGTTTCCGCTGAAACAGCGTAAAGAGGATCAGCATTTTCTGTACGTATAGGCCTGCCGGTAAGAACACCATCACGGCCACCACCAGATTCACTGATAGCTTTATGGAAGAGGCCTTTGGCAGACGGTATTGTTAACAGTGAATGTACCGACACACCACCTGCGGAAAAACCAAAAATCGTTACATTATCCGGGTCGCCTCCAAATGCGGCAATGTTTTCCCTGATCCACTTAAGTGCAGCAATCTGATCCATATAGGCATAGCTGCCTTTAAATTCTTCGGGATGTTCTTTGCTCAAGGCGGGGTGTGCAAAATGACCGAGGCGTCCAAGCCTGTAATTGATCGTTGCCAGGATAACGCCTTGTTTGGCAAATGCATCACCTGCCGAGCCCGGGCCGGAGCCGCTACCACCTGTGAAACCGCCTCCGTGGATCCAAACCATGACCGGCAATTTTGATCTATTCGTGGCTGTAGCAGGTGTCCACACATTAAGAAAAAGGCAATCTTCGGAAATGGTTGCTGTAGAACCCGGCCAAACCCGCTGTGGGCAATCTGCACAAACCCTGGTTGCATCACGTTCACCCTGCCACGCAGGAAACGGTTGGGGCGGACGCCAGCGATACTCGCCCACAGGCGCAGCAGCATAGGGAATGCCTTTGAAACTGGAAACATCTCCTTCGGTTACGCCGCGCAAAACTCCGGAGGCGGTATAAACCGTAGGCGCTCCACTTACCGTTGGCTGCGCCTGCAGCGTGGAACATGCACCAAGAAATGTAAAGACTGACAGTAATTCTTTCATTGTGCTTTTTTAGATGCTAAATGCAATGTCGTTTAGTTAAGGAGCCATATTGGTGCGTGAGGGCACGCACCATGGCCTAAGTAAACGACATTGGATTTTCAATATGTAAAGGTCACCCCATTTTCCCGCACGCATAGTATACAGATCGCGGATTTACCTACCAATATCGCTGATTAAGATATGCCCATTAAAAAGGGGGTGAATAATGCAGTAATTTTGAAATCAGATAAAACGGTAGTGTTATGGATAACATGCGAAGATTTGAAACGATCAATGACTACAACGTATTCAATAATAACGAAACGCTGCATCCGCTGGTGAGCGTGGTTGACTTATCAAAAGCTGCCCCCCGGCAAGGCTCCCGGATGTATTTCGGGTTTTACACCATATTTTTAAAAGATGTAAAATGCGGCGACATGGTATATGGCCGGCATGCTTATGATTACCAGGAAGGCACACTTGTTTTTCTTGCCCCCGGGCAGGTGGCAGGCGTGAACAGCAATGGTGAAACTTATCAGCCAAAAGGCTATGCGCTTGTCTTTCATGCCGATTTAATTCACGGCACGCCGCTTGGAAGGCATATACAGGATTATAGTTTTTTTGGCTACCAATCCAATGAAGCGCTTCATTTATCGGACCGCGAACGGAAGATTGTGCTGGATTGCTTTTCAAAAATCGAATACGAATTAGAACATGCCATAGATAACCACAGCAGAAAACTGATCGTATCTAATATTGAGCTGTTCCTGAACTATTGCACCCGTTTTTATGAACGCCAGTTTATTACCCGCGAAAACGCGCATAAAGGCATCTTAGAGAGGTTTGAGGATTTGCTGAACGCGTATTTTCATTCAGAGAAGCCTCAAACCATTGGCCTGCCTTCTGTAGCTTACTGCGCCAATGAACTGTATTTATCTGCAGGCTATTTTGGCGACCTGATTAAAAAAGAAACAGGCAGAACAGCGCAGGAATACGTACAATCAAAATTGATAGATGTAGCCAAAGAAAGAATATTCGATCAAAGCAAATCAGTCAGCCAGATTGCTTATGAATTGGGCTTTAAGTATCCGCAACATTTTACAAGGTTATTTAAACAACGCATAGGTTATACGCCGAACGAATACAGGGCAGCGCATAATTAGTGTCATATTATTTCTGTTGCGACACATCCAATCGGGAGACGTGAGAATTTTACATTTGCCGTCTGCTGTTTCACGATTAGCTTAACACTATTTGCGCGTTTTACCTGCGAAGGATCATCTTCCTCCATTATACGGGGACTCGCCATGGCTTCGTCCCCCCCCTACTCCACCGTTTGCCGTGAATGGATTTTTTGACTAAGTTTGCTGATGGCCGAAACAAAAAAGAAAGAAGGATTTCCGGGGCAAAAAGCCGTAGTGATCCCACTGAAAATTCTTTCCCGTTACTGCGATGGACACCCCGTTATCGGCCATATGTATGTGACCGATATTGGCTATTATCCAAATGCATTATACCATTACAGGCAAAGGACCCATGGGGTAAATCAGCATGTATTGATATATTGCATTAAAGGCAGTGGCTGGGTCATCCTTCACAAAAAGAAGTACCCTATTGCCCCGGGAAGCTTTGTTGTTTTGCCCGCCAATTTGCCACACGAGTATGCATCTGACGAGCAAGATCCATGGACAATTTATTGGGTGCACTTCAAGGGATCGGGCAGCGGCGCTTTTACCGATATGATGCTTAAAAAAATGGAAAGCTATTCCGGTTCGGTACAGTTTCTCGAAAAAAGGATTCAATTGTTTGAAGAAATTTATACCAATATCGAACGTGGCTTTAGTATGGATAACCTCTGCCACGCCGGGCTTTGTCTTCAATATTTCCTGGGCTCTTTTTGCTTTGATATCAATTATAATTTTCTCACCACCCGCGAATCGCAGGATAATATTTCCGTTTGCATTGATTTTCTTCAGAAAAACATTGACAAGCCGCTTACGTTGCAGCAAATTTCTTCTTCGGTAAACTTATCGGTGTCTTATTTCACCTCTGTGTTTAAAAAGCAAACCGGGTTTTCCATTATTGAATATTTTAATAACCTGAAAGTGCAGAAAGCCTGCCAATACCTTCAGTTCACCAATATGCGGGTGAATGAAATAGCCAATAAGATTGGCTTTGAAGACCCCTACTATTTTACAAGAATGTTCACCAAATCCATGGGTATGTCGCCCAATAAATACCGGGCAAAGGTTCACTCATAGCTCATTTAAATGGGGCTATGGTGCTTTATCCATCCAATTATCCATCATTTTCATTACAATATATATCCTTCCTCATCCATAATTAAAGCAGCTTTGCCGCTTTAAAATCAACGAACGATGATTGCCTCCGGATCTCAATTCCATTCGAAATATATTTTCCGGCTATCCTTTATTTCGGCATTGGGCGGATACCTTTTCGGTTTCGACTTTGCAGTAATATCAGGAGCATTGCCTTTTCTGAAAACACAGTTTGGGCTCAACGAATATTGGGAAGGTTTTGCCACGGGCAGCCTGGCGCTCGGCGCCATTATCGGGTGCCTGGTAGCGGGCAAGCTGGCCGATAAAAAGGGGCGCAAACCGGGGTTGATGCTTGCGGCAGCAGTATTTGCGCTTTCCTCGCTGTTCATGGCTTTTGCCCCCAATCTCGAAACGTTCATTTTTTCACGGTTTGCCGCAGGTATAGGCGTGGGCATGGCTTCCATGCTTTCGCCCATGTATATTGCCGAAATTGCCCCTGCCCACCTGCGTGGCCGGATGGTCGCCATCAACCAACTGACCATTGTACTGGGTATCCTGATTACCAACCTGGTAAATTATTTGCTCCGTAACTCGGGCGACGATGCCTGGCGCTGGATGTTTGGGCTGGGCGCCATTCCTTCGGCGGTCTTCTTTGCCGGGGTTTTCTGGCTGCCCGAAAGCCCGCGCTGGCTGATGCTGAATGGCAGGGAGGAAAGCTGCCACAACGTGCTCAAAAAGATCGGTGGGGAGGATTTCAGCCGGCAAACCATGCACGATATCAAACAATCAGCGCACGAAAAAACAGAAAAAATCAGCTTTGGCTCGCTGTTCACCAATCCTTTGTGGAAAACGGCTGTGTTTATCGGCATAGTCCTCGCCGTATTTCAGCAACTCTGCGGCATCAACGTGGTATTTAATTATTCGCCAAAAATATTTGCCAGCATTGGCGCGGGATTGGACGACCAATTGCTGCAAACCGTATTCATTGGCGGCATTAACCTGGTTTGTACCCTGCTGGCCATGATGCTGGTAGATAAGCTGGGCCGCAAACCCCTCATGCTCTTTGGCTCCGCAGGGCTTGCCATTCTGTATGTACTGATCGCCCAAATGCTGGGCACAAAAAATGAGCAGGTATCCTGGTTTCTGCTGGCCGCCATCGGAACCTATGCCGTCAGCCTCGCGCCCGTTACCTGGGTGCTCATCAGCGAGATATTTCCCAACCAGATCCGTGGCCGTGCCACCACTTTTGCGGTGTTATGCCTTTGGGCCGCTTATTTCATCCTCACGTTCACCTTCCCTATTTTATTTGAAAAACTCCAGCACCAAACTTTTTATGTGTATGCCGTTATTTGCTTTGTTGGATGCTTATTCCTGGTTAAAAAGGTGAAAGAAACCAAGGGCAAGAGTTTGGAGGAGTTGGAGTTTACGATGGCGGGGCATTGAGATTTGGTATTGGTGCGTGAAACACGCACCAAGGCGTTGAGGATTTTGGTTTGGTATTGGTGCGTGTCTCATGCACCAAGGCGTTGTGAAGACATGTACATACAAAAAAATGTAAATGATACAATCCGGACTAATGGTACTTCTAAAGCAATGACTGGTTCTATACAAACAGGATGCGGATGTGATGGCCTTGTATTAGATACGCATTGCAACAAGGGACAGGCAGTTTAATTGTATTTATTTTGAACAACTTAATGAAGTAACAGAGCTGTAAAAGGGCTACTGTTACTTCATTATTAAGCAAATAGTTTATCTGTTAATATTTAATATTATTTAAATGAAGCAATTAATTTTATCAATTACCCTTCTTTTTTTATTGAATGTTTGTTATGCACAAAATAAAAAGTGGGTCTGTAATATCACATTTGATCTAACTCATTTAAAAATCGACAAAGAATTTGCTGTAATTGAGATATTTAGGTTTCAGCCAGACAGTGTTAATCATTATGCAGTAATCAAATCTATCAGGCCAACAAAGGATATTTTCACACTCGCTTTTAATGTCAATGATCCATTGACGGGCTATATGCAGTTGAAGTACCATGATTCTATATATGCAATTTCGTCTCCTTGCATACTGGCAAATGAAAATATTGCCGTCGTTTTTTTTAAGAAGGCTATAGCTGCGACAAAAATTACCAGTGCACAAAATTTATTTTACAATGAAAACAGGTTTTTATTTCTTGCTATGCCAAGCACAATTGTGAATGAAACAGGTTTTTCAATGAGTCTATTTAAGCGATCTTATGAATTATCTATCCCACGCGAGTATTACATGCTGGAAGCAAAACTAATAGAATACGAAGAAAATGTAATCAAACAAATAAAGCACAACAAAGGATACTTTTTTGCTGTGCAAAGATTGTTTGAAATACGAAAACAATTATCACCTAAAACTTTAGATACCTGTTTTGCGATTGTAAATCAAACTTTCAAAGGAACTTCGCTTACTAAAAAACTTCAGGATTACATTGACCAATCCAAAAAATTGGTTGCAGGCAAGCCTGTTCCGTATTTTAAAGTTGCAGATAGCAGCAATGTGATTAAAGTGTCTGATAGCCTTTACTATCAGCATGATTATACCTTAATTGATTTTTGGGCAAGTTGGTGTGCGCCATGCAGGCAAAGTATGAAAAAAATAAAATCTTTTTATAGCAACGTTGATACAGCTCATTTTCGAATACTTTCCGTTAGTATTGATCAGAGACGAAATGACTGGATAAGGGCGTTAAAACAGGATAGTATTGAATGGAGTAACTATATTGATGCGGACTACAAAGGTTGGCAGGGAAATGTAGCAAGAACTTTTAACCTGTCAAGTATTCCAAGTAATGTAATGGTAGATAGAGCAGGTAAGATCATTGCCATAGATCTTTCGGATGAAAACTTGCTGCATTTTATAAAGGAAAAGAAGTTATTTACTGACAAATAACCTGCATTCTTGGGTATTGGTGCGAGAGACACGCACTAAGGGTACTTGAATATATTTTTTGAAGGATTTTGCCTTAAGTCATACAAATTGAGGATTATCAATTGATTTCCATCCTCCTTATAATAAACCCTTACATGTTTTCCTGCACGAAATGAACGTATATTTTCTATGGTGGTTGGCGCACCGCTTTCAGGGAATTTCTTTATGATTTCAAGGCCTGATGTAAGCGATCTTCTAAACGTGTCAACCCCCTTTTGGCCAAACTCCTTATCCAAATAAAGCAAGAGCCGGGCAACTTTTGATTGAAATCGTTTTCTCAGGATGATTTCCATTGTTTCAACCAGTTCATAAAATCCTTCTCCTTCAACGAATTATATGGAGTATTAGGCTCACTTGCCTGGGTCAAAAGTTCATTCATATCAACTCCTCCCAAAATAGATCCAACTCCTTCATCGTTCAGGTAATAATCAATATCCACCCTTGATTTAAGATCCAGCAGCAGACCCTCATCATTTGTAGTACGAATAGCCTCAAGCAGGCTTCCTTTCAACTCTTCCTTCCCCATTGTTTACTTTTTATCAAATGTAAACCAAAATTTTAAATGATCCTCCTGCTATTGAAATGGCGTTAAATACCAACACCCTGGGCTTACCTCATTTTACTCTGCCTTGGCGGATGCTTTTTCTTTTTTAAAAATGTAAAAGAAACCAAGGGTAAGGGTTTGGAGGAGTTGGAGTTTACGATGGCGGGGCATTGAGGATTTGGTATTGGTGCGTGAGACACGCACCATGGCGTTGAGTTTACGATGGTGGGGCATTGAGATTTGGTATTGGTGCGTGAGACACGCACCATGGCGTTGAGTTTACGATGGCGGGGC
>CAYUGH010000037.1:0-39905 GCA_964444195.1 uncultured Chitinophagaceae bacterium | reverse complement strand
ATTGAAGATGCTATAATGGGCCATCCAAAGAAATTATTGGCCTGAATAGTTACAATATCAATAATGTAACTGACATACTCCATTCCATCTAAATCCTTACCATCTATCGGCCTATTGCTGGCAAACTGATAAGGTGTCAACATTGGATAGGAACGAGTCAACGGATCCACACTCAAAAACCTCCCCAACCTCGGATCATAAATCCTCATGCCATAATCCTGCTGATTGCCACTACCCTTCACCTCATTGTCATTCTCCTTCCCGTTAAACCCGTATCTGTAATAGCCATACGCTTCATACGCGCCTTCCCCACCCGGGTATTCGCTGCTAAGCACCCCACTGCCTGCAACAATCTCAACAGTCAGTTCATCGGTACCCGCAACCGTTTCAAAGCCCGGGAGCAATTCTACTTCCCTGCCTGCCCGGTACACATTGGGCGTGGGCGCATAAGACCTACTGCTTATTTGCAGGTAATCCGGGTAAGTGCTTCCTGCAACAAATCCCCTGCCCGGCACCCAGGTGCTTTGGCTGGTTATTCCATTACGGCCGGGCATGGGCATGCCAAAGGGATAATAGCCTGTTGCATTTACTACATCGGCCTGCCAGAAATTAATCTGGTTGCCCACCGTGGTTTTTACAGGCAATTTTTTATCGGCTACAACGGCTAATACATTACCCAGGTGGTTGCTCAATTGGCCAACGGATTTGTTTATTGTTTTTTAATGGTGTTGGCCGAACCAAGCAAAAATTTACCACAAAGACCGGCAGTTTTATTTGGCCCTTCAACATTGGATATAAATAAGCTGCATTAAATTGGTTTCAAAGAACTTCTCGCCACGGGTAAAAGTATGCTTTTTTGCATTTGCATGGCCTGCAATAGGAACAGGTTTTTTGGTAACCGCATTGGCTACGCCGAGGCGGCTGCTGCCATACAAATGGGTCTCTGTAAGGCGCACTTCGGCGCCGCTTTTGCTTTCGTACACGGCCATTGTATTACCCTGTGCATCGCGCACATACCAGGTATAATGGGTTTGGCTGCCCGCGCTGCCGGGCTCGGCGCCGTTATAATATATTTTTTCTACACGGTTGCCGGCAGCATCGTAAGCATAACTTAGTTTAAAGTTATTCGGTAAGCCCACAATCTTTGAAATCTTGCCATAAACATTCCAGGAAATACCCTTATTTCCTTCGTTAACCAGGTTGCCAATACCATCGTACTTGTAATAATCGCCTGTAATACCCTCCTCAGGACTGTCTATATCTTCCGGGTATGCGTTTGCGCTTACCCCATCGGTTACAAACCGCAACTGGTTGTTCGTTAGCCGCCCGTCGGTTTTATTATAGGTGTAGCTAAGATTATCCATAGCCTCGCCCTTGTCGGTCGTGGCGCCATTGCGTAGGTAGCTTACAATGTTTCCATTGGGATCGTAGGTTATTTGCTCTTTATAGTCCGGTGTATGTGCAGGCGCCGTAAACGGATTATTAAAAGCATCCATGTTCACCAGCCTGTTCAACTGGTCGTATTTGTAGCGGAAGGCCAGCGGGTCGCCGAGACGGGTATTATGCTCCGTCATGGCGGCAATATTGCCGTTGTACAACTGGCCGTATGGAGTACTGCTTTTGTGCTGTTATCATCTTGCTTTGTATTCATTACTGAACCATAAGCACTACCAGGTTTATTTGCCTGGAACACTACGGGTAGCCGGGACAGCACTCAACATTTTTGCATTTCCGGACAAGGGAGGAACACTACAGACAGCAGGGGATAACACTAACATTGGCGGCTCTGGGGGTAGACCCGCAAGGGCAAAAATACTTACCTACATTGAACGAATCTGTTCAACATACTCTTTTACATAGTGTTCTTTATTATTATTGAAATCAAAGTAATTTGCCACTTGTTGGGAAAAAGCTTCATAATAGGGCGAACCCAACATCTTCATAGCGAATAGCCCAGGTAGTATAAATTTCTGATTTACTATTTTAAAATTTTCTCCAATTAAATAGTCTTGAAAATTCTTTAAATTAGTTAAAATCGGAATCATTGGTGCAATATCTTGAATGAAAATATATTTACATAAGTTACATTCTTTTAATAGGTCTTCTTCCGAAGTAACTTTGTGATAAAAATTGCTTCTTTTTTTAAAGTTTTCTCCTTCTAATGCTCGATAAAACTCGCCTTCGCCAATTGTAAATGTTGGTGCTTTTTGTACCACTTCCCCTCTTAATTCCTGCAATGAAGACTCCATAGTTAGAAGTTCCTTTATTGAAAACTCGAAAATTAATAAAAACTCAATACTACTATAATTTTTGATTCCCTTTACATAACATTTCAATTTGCCAGAACTTCCGTTTCCCTTCTTTGAATACCATGTATATTTTGAATCAGGTATTAGTCCGAATTTGGAATATTCAACACCAACAGTTTCAAATAATATTTTTCTACAATATAAAAGATCCATTTTTAAAATTTATCGTTGATATCAAAATTTTACAATAAAAGCCGACAATTAAGTTTGTTTTCTATTATGGGTCTTGACTTGGGCCTACCTGGGTCGGCCTTGGTGTAACAACTTGGATTTGATTAACCATACCAGTTATATTCATACCATTAACAAATTTTGTACCTACTGTTGCACTTTCTTGAGTCATGACAGAAGCGGAACCATTTCCACGAATGAAAAATTGAACATTTGTACCATTTATTAAGATATCAGAAGCTATCTTTTGTTGTGGAGTTAATGTTTGTTTTACATTATTAATTGTAATTTCATTTATTGAAAACTTTGCTTCAACCAAATTCAAACTAACCCTTCCGTTTACACTCATAACACCTACATTATCTACCCTCACGTTGGCAGTATAATCCTGGCCATTAATTCTCCCTGTAATTTTTAAAGAAATTTGTCGACCTACTCCAATATAAGATGGGTTATTTATCATTGTGGTATTAACTAAATTATCCCATTGCTCACCTAACTTATTATTTTGTCTAACACCGCCACCAGCAAATACTAATTGTGCAGAATTAAAGGCGTTTTGGAGATAACCTTGCTTCGCTGCCTCTTGAGTTAACCTACTGCTTCGAACAAAATTTGTTCGATAGGTAGGATCTGTTCGCATTCTGGTATTATGAACCTCTCGTTGTTGTATCTCCCGTGTTCTTTGCGTTTCACGGATTGTTCGTTGAACACCTAAACCCTGTTGCTGTGCAATATTTGAAACTGGCCTACCACCATTTGAGCCTGGTCGTGTAGGTCGGCCTTTTTGTAATCCATCGAGATCGATGAAATTTATAGGGTCATTTTCGGCGAATGCATAAGTAGTATTCCATGGAAAAGTACTAAACATTGGGTCGGTTGATAAAAACCTCCCCAGCCGTGTATCGTATATTCTTTCACCATAATCCTGCTGGTTGCCAGTGCCCTTTACTTCATTATCATTCTCCTTCCCATTAAACCCATAGCGATAATACCCATAGCTCTCATAGCTCCCCTCTCCGCCAGCATATTCATTGCTGAGGACCCCACTGCCTTCCTGGGTTTCTACAAGCAGTTCGTCAGTGCCCGTGGCGGTCTCAAAACCAGGCAGCAACTCTACCTCCTTGCCCGCACGATATGATCCGGGCGTGGGCGCATAGGGCCTCGCGTTTACCTGCAGGTAATCGGGGTAGCTAGTGCCTGCTACAAAGCCGCGGCCGGGTACCCATGTACTTTGGCTGGTTATTCCATTACGGCCGGGCATGGGCATGCCAAAGGGATAGTAATCAGTAGCGCTTACCACATCGGCCATAAAATAATTCACCGCTGTGCCTGCTACGGCGCCTACCGGTATTTTCTTATCGGCTATTACCGCCAGCACATTGCCCAGGTGATTGGTTAATTCAAAGAACTTTTCGCCACGGGTAAAAGTATGTTTTTTTATGGTTATACTGGTACCTGTATAAGTGTAAACCGCTTTCGTTCGCTGGTTAGCTATGCCCAGCCGGCTGCTGCCGTACAGGTGGGCTTCGGTATTGCGTACGGCTGTTTCGGCCCTCTTTTCGTACACGGCCATCACGTTGCCCTGCGCATCGCGCACATACCAGCTATAATGCTCTACCCCGCCTTTCGAATACTTTTTTTCTATCCGGTTGCCGGATGCATCATAGGTATAATCGAGCCGGCTGTTATCTGTTTTGGTAATATAGGAAATTTTACCATATACCGTCCAGCCTATATTACTTATACCGGCCTGTTTGTCTTCTACCAGGTTGCCAATGGCATCATAAGCATAGTTGTCCGTGGGTTGATCCTTCAGGTCTTCCACGTAAAAGTTTTTCGTATCATTTTCTTTTACGTATTGCAGGCGGTTGCTCGGTTTGCCGCTAACGGTTGCATATTTATATTCCAGGTTATCCATCTCAATCCCGCGGTCGGCCTGGGCCCCGTTTCTCAGGTAAGTCAGTATATTTCCATTGGGGTCGTAGGCTATGCGTTCCTTATAATCCTGTAATAGAGATGGAGTACCAAAGGGTTGCTCAAAAGCATCCATGGCAGTAATCCTGTTCAGTTGATCGTAGCGGTAAGAATAGGCCAGCGGATTACCTAATTTCTGGTTATCGGTTATCATTGCGGCTATATTGCCGTTATACAATTGCCTGTTATTACCCTGTGCATTCCATAAGTTCGGCAAAGGGTTCAGGCCTGGCTGCGTATTTTGTATTTTTTTGTAATCCCCCTGGTAATATTGCAGCGAAAAGGCAACCACATCCCTTGCATTCAGCCTGTTTTGCGCATTCTGGGCTGCATTATTCCATCCGTCCAGCCCCATATCCAGTGTGGCATCGCCGGTGCCATCGGCATTTATGCCTTTCAGCCAGCCCTGCAGGGTATAGGCATAGTCAATGCCCTGTACCCCCAACTGGCCTATGCGGGTGCGGGCCAGCGGGCCGTGGCGGTAATACTGGTAAGCTGCATCTTCTTCCCAGTACAGCCGGTCGCGGCTGGTTTGCGCCCCGGTCAGCCGGTTTTCGGCATCGTAGCTGTACCGGTGATAAAAGGCATCGCTGCTGCGGTGCTGGTAATGCACTTCGTTTACCTTTCCGCTTATCAAATCGTAATAGAACCAAACCTGCCCATTTGCCACTGTAGCCCTCCCCCGTATCCAAACAGTTTTTCACCTGTTTGAATGGTATTCAACCGTCCATTAGTGGAGAGGGTCAGGTTGCTCTTAATGGTCATGGATATGCTGCCATCCATGGTACGCAGCCTTTGCGCATCCTGGTCAATCATATGATAGCCGGCCTGAAACTGCCATTTACCTACGCTCAACTGTTGCGATATACCAATGTCCGAAGCGTTAAAATATATGAACCCTGTATCGCTGCCCGAATTAAAAAAGCGGGTAAACGTTGCCTGGGAAAGCAGGATGGAATTTCCAGCCCGCCAGGCATAGGTTGAAGTGGCATTCAGGGTTTGAAAATTGTTTTCAAGTGGCACTGAATCCACCATTATGATCTGTGAAGAAGGCATATACCCTATAAAAACAGATGGCCATTTGGGCTTGCAGAACCCTGCCTGCACTGATAGTACAACATCTGTTTTCATATTTTCAATACCGGGATAATTTGACTGGTTTTTTTGTATGCCCCCCCTTACAAAAAAATGTTTTCCAATTTTTTGGTTTATATCCCATTGCCATGCATTCCGGTTAGCCTGCGTATTAAAAAAAGTGAAACATTGAAAGTCGGGTCCCAATTGCCGGTACCGCGCGGTAATTTGTGTGCGGGTTTGTTTTACATGTCCTTCATATAAAAGGCTGAAGGCTTCGTTGGTTCTTGAACCGTTTTGAAAGGATAACCAATTCTCCTGCGACTTTTCGCCCGGAACAGTTTCATGAAAGCGGGCAAAACTTGATTTTGCATATTCAAATGAAAAAGAATGCTCAGGGGTTAATTTATACAATAGTTGGGCGGAGACCCCCTGCAAATGTTGGACAGGTGCGACGGGAACACTGTCGGGCAATGGAGAATATACAAGATTTCTGGCACCCTGGTAATAAGTAAAAATGATAGCAGCGCGCTCCGTCAAACCCCATCCTGCCCTGAAAATACCAGCATACTGATTGGGAAGCCGTTTATTTTTTGCCCCGAATGGCCTGAACTGCCAGTTGATAACACCCATGGCTGCCGCACCATACCAGGATGGGTTAACCTCAACATTTAACCCGGTCAAGGCAATATCCTTAGCGGTCAATTCACTGTAATTCAATATTCCCCTTCCAATGGCCAATGTTTTTAGGGATAACAGAAGTTTTGAATGCCGTGGCAGGCTATCCTTTAATGATTGGTTGCTCTTGAGCAATTGTCTTAATTCGCTTGAGCCCATGGCCTGATTTACATCCGGAAGGCCTTGCTTGTACTTTTCCAATTCAGCCTTCTTGTCAATTATTTTATCCGTGATATTTTTTATGGAATCCTTTACTTCTCCAATTCTTGATTGTTCTGCTACTGACTTCCTGTAATCCATTAATTTATTACTTAAATCAGGTTGCTCATAAGAAAACAGGTTATTTATCTTATTCAAGCCCACTCCATCAATCAAAGAATCAATCTCTGCAATGGAAAGCGATGGAAACTTTCCAAACAACGCTTCCCGCAGTTCAACCCTTTCCTGCATTTTATTGCGCTTTCGTATCAGGGAGTCGAGACTATGTTGTACATGGGTGTATTCATTTAGTTTCTGCTGAAGCGCATGCAGGGCTGAATCTACCTGTACATTTTTGTAATTGTTTATAATCTGCTCCTTAATATTCTTAGCCATCTGCTGGGGGTTCAGGCCAATATTGAAATCAAAGAAATTTTGTAAAAAGGGTTGATTTGTTTTCCTGATATTAAACCGTACATCAATTGGGTAAGTTCCACTTATATTAGATTTTATGTTCCCATAAATTGAATGTTGCTGATAATTCCTTGTGTAAAAGGGTGTATCCACCATCGACCGGTAGAGGTAATCGTAGGTGATTGTACCATCAATGGTACTTTTTCTCATACTATTTCTTTCCTGGGCAGGTACCGATTGCCCATTTTCGCGCGGCACTAACACATAGCATACTTCCCCCTCCACTTTTGAGAGATCAGACGGCTTGCTGATCCAGATAGTATCATTTTTTTGGGCAAAACTGGTACTATGAATACCCAATATGGTATAGAATATGGCCATATAGTACTTTAGCGTTTTCAATACACCTGGGTAGAAAATTTAATTGTTATGATTAAAAAAGGGTACTCAATTTTTTTAATTCCGGGACTTCTTATCGGTTTGCTTTTTCAATGCATCCACCTGTTTTTGAAGATCAATTACATATAGCGTTAGTTCTTCTACTTTTTTCAATAAAAGGGCGTTCATATCGCCCAGATCCAAACCATTTTCATTTACCTCCTTTTCTGTAGGAATTTCCGGCAGGTGTTTGTTTGATTGAATGAACTGGCTTAGTTCGGGAAGGGGAAGTAATGGGTACTTTTCTTCGAAAACATAGTCGGGCCATCCTGTTTGGGTAACGCGAACTTTTTTTGTAACTATATTACCGTTCACCGACAACAATCTTTCAGTAGGCGATGCTGTCCCTATGCCCATATTTCCATTAAAAAAAGCATTTCCCGAATTGTCAACGGAAGCTTTAAGGGCGCCGGTCAGACTTCCTGCTTCAGAAGTCCTGATTTCAAAGTTGTTCATACGAAGGCTTGATCCATAATTTCCAAGAAGCTCATTTGCAGAAACTCCAAACAGCCTATAAAAAACACTGATACCGCCGTTGAATGACGAAGTCCCGGATATTGTAACCTTATCTCCCCTTATATCCATGATAGTTAACGGAACACCTGTACCAATTCCAACATTCCCATTCTCAACTATCCGCATCCTTTCTGCATTATTTGTAGCTAATATCAAAGGATGGTTAGTAACAGTACCAAGCGTATGATACCCATTGCCGGTTTCCAGTTTAAACCTTGTGGCTGAAGAAGCGCCATAATCAATCCAAACATTCGACATTGCGGAAGGCGTAATAATATGCAACCTGGCCCCAGGATTGTCACCTGTACCAATCCCAACGTTTCCCCCTGGCGGAAATTTGTTTTCCTGCGCATTGGCATAATAAGACAGGATTGCAATACAACAAAAAAGAAGAGATTTATGATTTATCATACTATCATTTAATATATTGAATGACCTGGCATGGAATTAGGATTAGTGTTTAATTTCCATGCTTGCATAGGGCTATCCCCGGACCTTTGACCGAATATTCCCTGCGCCTTTAGAAATACCCTAAGGCACAGGATAATTCTGACTGTATTAGTATTTGGCAAGCAGGTTACGTTTTTTGAAACAGCAGCGTTTAAGGCTTTGCTATTTCGGTTAAATGGTTGCAAATATTAGGAAAACTTCGTAATTTTCTTGTCAGCCCTAACATTTAACCGTTAAATGCTGCGACACACATAAGGTTATTAAGCAATTCGATTTCAATTCTGCCCCTGTAAAAGGATGGAAATTAAAAGGTGATAGTGCAGATAGGAATGCCGGCAATTCGCTTTATTGAAAAGCATTAGTTCATGGTTTTTCAAATAGCAAGTAATCAACAATTTGAAGGGCAAAAAATGCCACCAACTGTCTTACCACAATTTTATTTTGTGGCAGGTTTTTTTGTGGCAAAACTATTTTCTCCCCCGTTTACAAAAAATTATTTTTGAGCTGCCATCATAAAAACAGGCACGAACCCCGGCTCCATTATTTTTTGCCCTTTCAATACCTCATCAATTTTCCCACAGCCTCACCCAGCCTGCTCTTCGCCAAAAACTGCTCTTCCAGTTCTGTATTAAAAGGTACAGGGGTATCGAATGAAGCACAACGCACCACCGGTGCATCCAGCAACCCGAAACAATGCTCGGCAATCCAGGCTACTATTTCCCCGCCAAAACCGCCAGTGAGGGTGTCTTCATGTAGCATCAGCACCTTACCTGTGGCCGCTACCGCCGTGCGGATGGCTTCGTAATCTAATGGTAGCAGGGTTCGCAAATCGAGGATATAAATGGATTGGGAAGAGTTGCGCTGCGCATATTCCATGGCCCAATGCACACCTGCGCCATAAGTAATGATAGTAAGGTCGTCGCCATGCTGAACGATGTGAGCTTTACCAATTGGCACTTCATAATATTGGGCGGGCAATTCGCCGGTAACGCCACGGTAAAGCGCTTTGTGCTCAAAATACATTACCGGATTTGGATCGTTAATAGCGGCAATCATCAGCCCCTTGGCATCAGCCGGGGTGGAAGGATATACCACTTTCAGCCCCGGCACATGTGTAAACCAGGCTTCATTGCTTTGGCTGTGAAAGGGTCCGGCACCTACGCCCCCACCGGTAGGCATCCGCACCACTACATCGGCGTTTTGCCCCCAGCGGTAATGTATTTTGGCAAGGTTATTTACAACCTGGTTAAAGCCTACACTTACAAAATCGGCAAACTGCATTTCTACCATGCTTTTATACCCCTGCAGCGATAAGCCAAGCGCTGCACCCAGGATAGCGCTTTCGCACAAGGGGGTGTTGCGCACACGTTCCTTTCCAAATTCGCTTACAAACCCTTCGGTTATTTTAAAAGCCCCGCCATATTCCGCAATATCCTGCCCCATCAATACCAGGTTTTCATGGCGGTGCATGCTTTGGTATAAACCGTCACGAATCCCATCAATAAACCGGCTTTCCTTAGCGTGGGCAGCAGTGATCAAGGAGGGATATGCCCGGGGTTGCGCACCAAATCTGCCTTTTTTTCCGTGAATGGTTTCACCGGTTTGCAGCGGCGCGTACACATCATTGATCTCCTCCTTTGCATCGGGCATCATTTCGCTGGCTTCAAAAGCTATTTGAAGCTCCTTTTCAATTTCATCGCGCATTTCGGTACGGATAACCGCCACATCGGAAAGCGATAACACCCCTGTATGGGTAAGGTAAAACTCAAAATTCTCCACCGGGTCGCGCTTCTTCCATTCTTCAAACAAATGAGGCGGTACATATTTGGTGCCGCTTGCCTCTTCGTGCCCGCGCATACGGAAGGTCATGCATTCAACCAGGTAGGGTTTCTGCTTTTTAATGCAATATTCCCTTACCCCCTTTACCGTATCAAGCACTGCAAGGATATTGTTCCCGTCTATCTGCACACCTTCCATGCCATATCCTTTGGCGCGGTCAACCAGGTTGGTGCAGCGGTATTGTTCATGTACCGGGGTGCTCAGCCCATAACCGTTGTTTTCAATAATAAAAATAACGGGCAGGTCCCATACAGCGGCCACATTCAGCGCTTCGTGAAAGTCGCCTTCGCTGGTGCCGCCATCGCCGGTAAAAGCCACGGCCACTTTGGGGGCCTTTTTAAGTTTATGAGCAAGCGCCACACCATCGGCAATGGCCAGTTGCGGGCCAAGGTGGCTGATCATACCACAAATATGGTGCTCGCGGCTGCCGAAATGAAAACTGCGCTCCCGTCCCTTGCTAAATCCGTCTTTATTGCCCTGCCATTGCATAAAAAGTTTGTGCAGGGGCATGCCCCGGCTGGTAAAAAGCCCGAGGTTGCGGTGCAGCGGCATCAGCCATTCATCGCTCTCGAGCGCCAGTGCCACCCCTACCGAAATGGCTTCCTGTCCTATGCCGCTAAACCATTTTGATATTTTGCCCTGCCGCAGCAATACCAGCATTTTTTCTTCGATCATACGGGGCAGCAGCAGGTGACGGTATATGGAAATCAGTTCGTTGGAGGCAAGTTTTTTACGGTCGTAAAACATGGGTTGCAAGTTAGGGGATTGAGTATTCAGGTTCGGGGTTTTGGTACACGATTCTTTTGTCAATTTCCCACTACGCAGCAGTTGGTAACCGTTATGGTTTCATTCATTGGTAAATAGCGAAACCATAAATAAAATACCTTTGCAAAAAAATCAAATTCATGGTATTTAACCCGGATACAAAACCCGCACAACTTCAACACAAACAACTCATTGAACTTTTACAGAAAGCCTACTCCGCCGAAAAAGCCGCTGCATTTGCTTACCAGGGTCATGCAGGTTCGGTAAAAGACCCGGCCGAAAAAGCTGCTATCCGCCAGATTGAAATGGACGAGTGGAACCACCGGAAAGAAGTGCTCCACATTATGAAGCAATACAATATTCCTGTTTCAAAGTTTTTTGAGATCAGGTTTCACATTATCGGCAAACTGATCTCTTATTCATGCTATGTAATCGGCTGGTTTATGCCCTATTTTTTTGCCGGAAGGCTTGAAAGCGGGAATGTTTGCGAATACTTCAGGATGATGCAATATTTCCATGAAATTGGGATTATTGAGCACAACCGGATCCTTTTTGAAATGGGTATTAAGGAAAAGGAGCATGAAGTGTACTTTCTGGGCAAAATAAAAAACAAAAAGCTATTACCAATTTTTGAAAAACTGTTTTCATGGGGGGCAAAAAGCAGTTTCAACGATGTGGACCTGGAAAAGAAATATCCTATCGACCAATCTGCAGCTTACTGCAAAAAATAGGCTGTTCCCCAACTAAATTCTGAAGCCAGGTTCCCCCGGGACGATTGTTGCGCTATCTCACCCAGCTCACTTCCCCAAATTCAAATACCCATTCACCATTTTCCCCCGCAATCAGTTGTCCCTGCGCATTTACACCCTGAATAAGGCAGGGTATAACCGCTGATTCCTTTTTAATCCGGCATATTTTGCCACGGCCAAACAGGTTTTCATTGTATGCTTCCAGCAATTGCGGCCAGCCTCCCTGGTGAAGTTGCTGCCACCTCGCTTCTAAAAAATCACATAGGCTTTTGGCTTCTTCGGCGCAGGAATACATTTTTTTGGTAACCATAAACAACGAAACCGGGTTGGGAATATGGCCCGGAAAACTATGCTGGTTCATATTGATGCCAATTCCCACCACAGAATGGCTCCATCGGCCACTCTTCATAATGTTTTCGATTAAAATGCCTCCTGCCTTTCTGTCATCATGGTAAATATCGTTTGGCCATTTGGTTTTCCATTCGCCCGGGGCCAAGCTCTGCAACCAATCGAGCACCCCCATCGAAATGGTGGCGCTAAGCCTGAAACGCTCACTGGAAGCGAGTTTGGTGGTTTCCAGCACAATACTTAGCGAAATGTTCTGGCCGCCCACCGACCACCATTGTTTTCCCCTTTGCCCCCTGCCCGCCACCTGCGAATGCGCAAAAAAAGCATCGCCATGGCTGGCCAATCCCGCATGGATTTTTTGCATGGCATACAAATTGGTACTGTCAATTGTGGTTAATTCTTCAAATCGGCTGCCAATGCATGGTTCCATACTGGGAATTATGACTAATTTAGCCGCGAAGATAATTGGAAGCATCTGCCCGCAGGGGTCTGGACGCCTACGGAAACCGAAAACTTAAAAAAGTATTGAATTTGATTCATTTGCAAGCGGCCGCAAAAAGCAAGCCTTCTGCTATTTCAAGGCTTACTAAAAATTCGCGATTATTTAAAACGGCGGTAAATGCCATCCTCGAAAAAAAAGGTGAGAATGTTTTATCGCTTGATATGAGGAAGATTCCAGAAGCAATAGCTGACTTTTTTATTATCTGCGAGGCTTCGAACCCTGCACAGGTAAAGGCAATCGGCGATCATGTGCAGGATGAAATAAAGAGGGTTTGCGGCGAAATTGCGCACCGGCACGAAGGGTACCAGAACGCTAAATGGGTGCTGGTTGATTATGTAAACCTGGTGATCCACATCATGCAGCCCGAACCACGGAAATTTTACCAGCTCGAAGAAATGTGGAGCGACGCCCCTCTGGAAGAACATAAGGATGAATAAACCCGCGAAAAGACCTTTCAGCATCATTTTAGGTCACTGAATTGTTAATTCATAAATAATTACACAACAAAACAGGAAGATTGCATTTTATTATAATTTAATAGCGAAGCGAACAAAATATGTTACCCGAAGAAAAACAGCAACAGGAAAACCAGCAAAATAAAAATAACCCGTTTCAACGGCCGGGTGGTAGTGACGGGAAGCCCCGTACCCCCCGGTTCAATATATATTGGATATATGCCATTATAGCCATCATTTTATTGGGAACCTCGTACCTCAGGCAGGGAAGCGATGCCCTGAAAACCAGTAAAAAGGAATTCCTGGAAGAAATGTATGCCAAAGGCGATGTTTCAAAAATTATTGAAATACGGAATAAATTACTGGTAAGGGTGTACATAAAGCCGGAAAGTCTGAAAAAGCCTTTCTATGCTGAAAAATTTAAATCTACTTCAACCCCCCAAAACGCTACCGGCCCGCATTTTGAGTTTAAAGTAACCGATTGGAATAGCTGGAATACCGAGTTGAAGGAGTTTCAGATAGGCAGGCAGCTTCCCACCGTGGCATCTGATGCCGAAGATGAAGCCGAATGGCTGGGGCCGGTGGTAAATACGCTGGTTACCATCGGGCTTTTTGTATTGCTTTTTGTGGTGATGATGCGTAAAATGGGCGGTGGCGCCGGTTCGGGTGGCCCGGGTGGTATTTTCAATATCGGGAAAAGCAAGGCCACGTTATTTGACAAAGACCTGAAAGTAAACCAGACCTTTAATGATGTAGCCGGGCTTGATGAGGCCAAAGTAGAAGTAATGGAAATTGTGGATTTTCTTAAGAATCCTAAAAAATATACAGCGCTTGGTGGTAAAATACCCAAGGGTGCGTTGCTGGTTGGCCCTCCCGGTACAGGTAAAACCCTGCTGGCGAAAGCCATGGCGGGTGAAGCAAAAGTGCCTTTCTTCAGCCTGAGCGGTTCCGACTTTGTGGAAATGTTTGTAGGTGTGGGCGCCAGCCGGGTACGCGACCTGTTTAAGCAGGCACGCGAAAAAGCCCCCTGTATTATTTTTATTGATGAAATTGATGCGATTGGTCGTGCCCGTGGCCGTAATGCCATGATGAGCAACGACGAACGCGAAAACACGTTGAACCAGTTGCTGGTTGAAATGGACGGATTTGGTGGTGATACCGGCATCATCATCCTTGCCGCTACCAACCGCCCCGATGTACTCGATAGCGCCTTGCTTCGCCCGGGCCGTTTCGACCGCCAGATCAGCATCGACCGCCCCGATGTGGTGGGCCGCGAGCAGATTTTCAAGGTGCACCTGAAACCCATTAAGGTTTCGCAAAGCCTTGATATTCATAAGCTTGCCGAACAAACCCCGGGGTTTGCAGGCGCCGATATTGCCAATGTGTGCAACGAGGCTGCGTTGATTGCCGCTCGTAAAAACAAGGATGGTGTTGAAATGGAAGATTTTCAGGATGCCATTGACCGGGTAATTGGCGGGCTTGAAAAGAAAAATAAGATCATCAGCCCCGATGAAAAAGAAATTATTGCCTACCACGAAGCCGGACACGCCATCTGCGGTTGGTACCTTGAGCATGCCTACCCGTTACTGAAAGTAACCATTGTACCCCGTGGCACGGCCGCATTGGGTTATGCGCAATACACGCCAAAGGAACAATACCTCTACAATACCGATCAGTTGAACGACCAAATTTGTATGACCCTTGGTGGCCGTGCTGCCGAACAGATTTTCTTTGGCAAAATAAGTACCGGTGCGGGTAACGACCTTCAGCAGGTTACCAAAACAGCGTACAGCATGGTGACGGTGTATGGCATGAATGACAAAATTGGAAATATCAGTTTTTACGACCCCACGCAGGAGCAAACTTTTACCAAGCCATATAGCGAAGAAACCGGTAAGATAATTGATGAAGAAGTAAGGAAATTGATTGAGGTAGCCTATGTGCGTACAATTGCATTGCTTACAGAACGTAAAACTGAACTTGAAAAGTTAGCCAAAGAGCTGCTTGAAAAAGAGGTTTTATTCCAAAGCGATGTGGAAGCGCTGATTGGCAAAAGGCCTTACGGAGAGAAAAAGCCGGTGCATATTGTTGATGAATTGCCTGGTGAACACCATGCAAAAAGCGCAAAAGAAATCGGGGCCGATGCCGATGTAGTTATTGAACCTGAAAGCGCCCCCATTCCCGCTGATGTTCCGGCTTCCTACAATGGAAATGGCGCCCAAACCGGTGAAACCCGTACCGATTTACTAAACCAGCCTCCGCATTATTCAAAGTAAATATGTCGGACGGATCGAAGGATATTATTTTACAAAAAATAAGGAAGGCGTTGGCAAAACCAACGCCTATGCCTTTTCCCGGAATAGGCGCCGAACTGAATGTTTTCAACCCTCCGGGCAATGATCTTGCCGTTGCTTTTGCCGAACAATTTGTGGGTTTGCAAGGTCAGTTTTCTTATTGTGTAAGCAAAGAGGAATGCAGCCTGCAGCTAAATGCGTTGCTGGTAGCCAAAAACTGGAAAAAGATTTATTGCGCGGATGAGACTTTAAGAAACTGGTTAAACCTTGATTGGTTTAGCGATCTTGCCTCCTGCGATGCCGCTATTACCGGTTGTGAGGCGCTTGTGGCGCGTACCGGCGGCATGGCGCTGAGCGCTGCAATGCCCGCTGGAAGAACGGCAAGTGTGTATTCGCCGGTGCATATTTGCGTAGCTTTTGCCGATCAGTTAGTCCCCGATATAGGTGATGCCCTCCAACTGGTTCAGGATAAATACCCTGGTAACCCGCCCTCGCTTATCAGTTTTGCAAGCGGCCCAAGCCGCACGGCGGATATTGAAAAAACACTGGTGACCGGGGTGCATGGTCCCAAAGAGGTTTTCTGCTTTTTGGTTGATGAGTAGGGGCATATATTTATCCTGCCGGGTATTACTGCAAGCTTTTTAGTTACCTTGCACCCTGTCAAACAAATTGAGAATCATGCCAAACAAGCAATTCAACCTTTTTGTGTACGGTTCGCTCAGGCAGGGCTTTAACCATGCCGCGTATGAATACATTACCCAATATTTCGCCTTTACAGCAAATGGAAAGGCCAAAGGAATGCTCTACGACCTGGGGCCCTATCCCGCAGCAGTTCCATCCCCGGGCGATCACCAGATTGTTGGCGAATTATATCATATTTTGCGCGAAGATGAATTTGAATATGCCATTGCACAATTGGATGATTATGAAGGCGTAGATGCATCGTACGACCAGCCCGCGCTATACCGCCGCGAGCTTACTTCTGTAAAACTGGACGATGGTACCGAGCAACAGGCCTGGATTTACTGGTACAACGGCGATATAAGCGGCAAACCGGTGGTGGAAAGCGGTGATGTTCTTGAATATATCCGTAACAAGCGATAACCGGCTTATGGATATCCTTCCCGGCAAAAAAATATACTTTTTCAGCGATGTGCATCTTGGCGCGCCCAATGCGGATGCAAGCCTGGTTCGTGAAAAAAAACTGGTCCGTTTCCTTGAAATGGCTAAAGCCGATGCGCAGGAGATCATCATCGTTGGCGACCTGTTTGACTTTTGGTACGAATACCGGCATGTGGTTCCCAAAGGCTATGTGCGGGTGCTTGGCAAGCTTGCTCAACTGACCGATTCAGGCATTAATATCCATTTTTTTGTAGGGAACCACGATATGTGGATGAAGACCTATTTTCAGCAAGAGTTGAAAATCCCGGTTTATTTCGGCCCAAAAACTTTTCGATTTGGAAAGGGGAATTTTTATGTAGCCCACGGCGATGGGCTCGGCCCCGGCGATCATGGCTATAAGTTCCTGAAAAAGATTTTCCGCAACCCGCTTTGCCAATGGGCTTTTGGCATGCTGCCGCCCGTAATAGGGATTGGGCTCGCCAATTTTTTAAGCCGTAAAAGCCGCGAATCGGTGGCCGACCATGAAAAAACCTTTTTGGGTGACGATAAAGAATGGCTGATGGTGTATAGCCGCGAGGTTTTACAAAAGGAACATTTCGATTATTTTATTTACGGTCACCGCCATGTACCGGGCATACACCCTTTGCCGCAAAACAGCCGGTATGTGAACCTGGGCGATTGGATCATGCATTTTACCTATGCCGTTTGGGATGGTGAAACCCTTGAGCTGAAGACCTTTAATGAAGCTGAGGGATAAGTTGTATTTTCGAATGATGCATAAACCGGGGGCATGTTTCTTTCATTTTTTGTTTTGCTGTTTACTTATGGTGGCAGCAAGCTTTCCGGGTCTTTCGCAGGCGCCCGGTAGTTCAAAGCCGTCAGCCCCAATGCTGGTTAAAACCATTCCGGGCATTTATTCTGATTTTGAAATTGACAACCTGGGCAACCTGTACCTGGTTGGCCGTCAGCAACAATTAAAAAAACTTTCCGCTATGCTGGACTCTATCGCCGTTTTTAACGACAAAAAGCATTTTGGAAGGCTTTATTCAATTGATGTTTCCAACCCGCTTAAAGTGCTGCTATTCTTCCGCGATTTTGGTATGATCATTGTACTCGACCGGCTACTGAATGTGCGGACCATACTCAATTTGAGGACTTCGGGTATTCAGCAGGCAAGCGCCATTACACAGAGCTACGACAATAATATTTGGGTGTATGATGAGTTGGAAAACATGGTTAAAAAGCTGGATGAAAGCGGTAACCTGCTCGTTTCCTCGCCCGATTTCAGGGTGGTTTTCGATGAACCTCCGCAGCCTCAATCGCTTTGCGATTTCAATAAGTTCCTGTATGCTTACGACAGCACGCTGGGACTGCTGGTGATGGATTATTACGGCGCTTACAAAAACAAACTTTCCTTTTTAGGCTGGAGAAATGTACATGGCATTGCCAAAGGCATAACCGCCACCGATGCCACCGGGCTGGTGTATTATGAACCCGGAACCCTGACTACAAAATCATATCCGCTGCCAGCGGAAATATTGGCGGCCCAAAAAGTGCGGGTTGAAAATAACAGGTTGTATGTGTTGGATGAATTGGGGGTGCTGAGAGTGTATGAGTTGAAATAAATCGAGGAGAGCCTTTTACATTTTCTTCACAATCTCCGCCAACTCTTTATCCACCTGCCCGCTTGCGCCAAACTCAACGATCCTGCCTACTTCCTTGCCGTCTTTTAATACAATAAGCGTTGGTACATTCACCACATTCAGCGAACGATAGATTTTAGAAGGTTCGGTCTTTTGCCGGTCGCATGCAATCAGCACCAAACGGTGGTCGGGGAACTCAGCGGCTTCGAGCAGGGCAAAATATTTTGGCAGTATCTGTTGGGTATCGTGGCACCAGGTACCCAGGAAAATCATGATCTGAAAATCGTAGGCTTTGGGTTTAATGATATCGACATACTCCTTATTAGGCTTGGCATATTTAAGATTTTCCTTGTACCAGCCAAAATCGGCATCGTTGGTAATTTGATCCTTACCTATAAACCCTTTAAGGTATTTTTTCTCGGCCGAATCGGGCACCACTTCATACAGGTTTAGTGCCGCCTGCGCAAATGAGTTGGTCAGCGTAAAAAACAATCCAAGGGTAATCAGTATTCTGTACATCATAAAAAGATTGATTATAAAGTAGTTTTCAAGTCCTGTAAAAAGAGTTTCAGCTTTTCCAGCCGCTGAACCATTTCGAAGGTTTGCATGGATTTTGCCTTCGACTTTAAATATTCCTTTGCGCCTTCGATGGTGAATTTTCTTACACGGAGCAAATGGTAAATCAATTCAAGGTTCCTTATATCCTCGGGCCTGAAATAACGGTCGCCTTTGCGGTTTTTCTTAGGTTTCAGGATATCGAATTCATTTTCCCAAAACCGAAGCAGCGACTGGTTTACATTGAACATAGCCGCAGTTTCGCGCATGGTATAGTATTGGCGGCTGTAGAGGGCATTATCCGCCGGAATATTCAATCCCTTTTCAGGTGATTCTGAAGGCAGGCTGCTTTCATCCTTTTCGTCAGGTTCTTCGGATTTGCCAGTTTCTTCATGTATATCTTCTAACGCCGGCTCAGCAACGATCTCAGGTTCCGCTTCCATTTCATGCGGGTAATCTCCCTCATCATTACTGGCAGTTGGTGGAAGTTCGGATTGCGGCTCATCAATTGTTTCTTCGGAACTATCCAAAATTTCTTCAGCAACCAATTCACTGGAAGACATTTCAGGTGAATCAGGTTCATTTTCATCCTCCACCCAATCAGGGAATTCCTCTTCCCGGGTAGTAATTGGCAGAGAATCATCCGCCACACCGGGCATCTGAACAAATATTTCAGAAACCGCCGGTACCGAAGATTCAGGTTCCGCCTCTACTTTAATTTCCGGGATTTCCGCATCGGGCAGGCTTTCCGGTACAACTTCCGAAGCTTCAGGGGTTTCTTCCTCAACCCTTATTATTTTGGGTGGCATGGGCGCCCCTCCAAATAAATCCAATTGTTTACCAAGCATAAGGAGTGCAATTTGATTCTATTCGCCCGAATGTACAACTTTAGGATTGTTAAGGGTAACAAAAAAGGCCCCCGGAACCGGAAGCCTTTTTAATTTGAGAAAACTGTGCTGTAGGGGGAGGAGTCGAACCTCCACGGAGAAGTTAGCCTTTGCGCATCGTGTGTCGGGAAGCAACTCCCGGCCGCTAAGGTGGTCAACCCCAGTCGGTGACGCTGCAGCGCCATCGGCGTTACGCAATGTTTATCCTTTGCTCTCCACCCTCGAGACAAGAGGGCATGTCTGCCAAAAGTTTCATCACCCCACAGTATTAAAAGAACTGGACCTAAAAATATACCGGGAATTGTGTTTTTCAGTTTTCAAACAATTATATTTACAACGCATAAGTGAAAAATTCGGTGTAAAATTATAAATTCTTAACTGAAAGTAGCTTTAGACCTGAATATTTTTAAGAACTATGTCCTGAAAGTTGTGAATTTTTATCGAAAAGCATTTTTCTTTGATAAAAATTTATTCCCGCTTTCGTTTGACAGTGCAATATTAAATAGCCAAACCTTATATTCCAAATTTTTCAACAAATTTTTTTAAAATTTAGTTTAATTTAAACGATCTCCCATTATCTTTAAAAATTATTTACCAAAAACGCGCAAAATGATGTCAAAGCTCAATCTTGATAAACTCGATTTTCAAATTATCCAGCAGATGGTGGATAATGCCGAAATTTCTTACGCCGACCTTGGGAAAAAGCTCGGCGTAAGCGGTGGCACCATTCATGTGCGCATTAAAAAGCTTGAAGAATTAGGCGTGTCCAAAGGCACCCGGATGGCCATTGACCGCAAAATTATGGGATATGATGTAATTGCTTTTTTGGGCATTTACCTCGAGAAAAGCTCGATGTATGATATTGTGGCGCAGGAACTCAGGAAAATACTGGAAATTGTAAGACTGAACTATACAACGGGCAATTACAGCATGTTCTGCGAAATTGTTTGCCGCGATATTGCCCAACTCAGAAATGTTTTGCACGATCAGTTGCAGAAGATCAAGGGTATTGAACGAACGGAAACTTTTATTTCGTTGGAAGAAAGCTTTAACCGGAATATACAGGTGGCAGATACCGAAAGCGCCTGATTGAACAGCGCTTTATTAGAGCGCAGATGGTTTCTCTACCACGCGCCCTTTCCAGGTATAAGAAGAGAAACGGCCCAGCCAGCCGGCCACTACGGTATATATAATATGAATGGGTTGTAAAAAAGGGAACCACCAAAGCCATTTTCTTTTTTCATAAAAACCGGCAACGGGCCATAGAAATATCAATTCCGCAATTGTTTTCAAGGCTAAAAGAATAATAGCCATTTTCCAGAGCCCTTGTTCCCAAAATCCCCCGGCGCCAAGCACAAGCAACCAGGCATTAAAAAAATATACCAGCACCAGCACCCAAAAAATGCGTTTGTCATCATAAAAAGCGGCTTTGCTTGCCCAGCGGATCCGCTGCTGAAAAAAGGAAGTCCAATCGGGGGCTGCCTGGGTAGAAACAATGGCTTCCCTGGCGCGCAGGTAGGCAATGCCATCCGGGTATTTACGATACACCTTGTGCATCAATAGCATATCATCGCCGGTAGGCAGTTTATCAATACCCGTAAACCCTTCCACTTCATAAAAAACCTCGCGGCTATAAGCAATATTGGCGCCATTGCACATGGTATGAAAACCGGTTGCAACCGACGCGGCAGTAATCCCCTGCAGGGTAAGAAAGTCCAGCGTTTGAAATACGGACAGCAAATTGGGTTGGGTTTCGTACACCACGGGCGCGGCGATAAACTTTTTACCCTGCGCGGCATATACCCCAACCAGGGCCTGTAACCAACCCTGCGGGTGCCGGCAATCGGCATCTGTGCAAACAATCAGTTCACCCTTTGCCTGCCGAATGCCGGCTTCAATAGCCCGCTTCTTTTGCGCATTTCTAAATTGGTCAGGCTTCAGGCTAATCACACGCACATTATTATACTTGTCACCCGCAATTCCAGCCAATATTCCTGTTTCATCCGTGCTGGCATCATCTACAATGATGATTTCGAAATGTTCAACCGGGTAAGATTGGTTTAAAAGCCCGTGCAGAAGCCCCTGGATATTGGCCGCTTCATTACGGGCAGGAACAATTACCGACACAAAAACAGGTTTAAATGCGCCGCCTGTTGAATTACCCTTACCCGATTGAAACCAGCCGTACAGGTAAAAAGCTAAAACCGACAAATACCCCACTAACAAAACCAATGAAACAGCCATCCAAAACATGGGGCAAAATAAAGGATTGTAGAAGGCAATGGGCTTCAATCCTTTTTTTACCAACTTTTTCGCACCCCGAACACGCAAACTTGCCCATCTTTGCACCTCTTTTGCCAAAAGCAAATACTTTATACAAAAAAACAGAAATGAAAAACAAACTGATTTTAGCTGCCGGGATAGCGCTTGCAGCGGTTGCCTGCAAAAATACACCGCAGGGCGACGACAACAACCTCGCCGCAGGCCCGCTCACCATAAGCGGAAACATTGCAGGAATGGATACCGGGAAAATTGAGATCCTTTACCCTTTAGCTGACAGCAGCAAAAGCGACACTGTAAATGTTGCCAAAGGAAAATTTACTTACGAAACTGAAATAAAAGAGCCTGTTAATATGATTTTCAGGATTTTAGGCACCAGGGGCGAAGAGGTTGCTTTTTTTGCAGATCCCGGAAAAGTAACCATTACCGGCTACAAGGATTCGATGTGGACAAGCAAGGTTGAAGGGGGTGTTACCCAAACGCTGTTTTTGAAAGCCGATGAATCTTTTAAAGCGATTATGAAGCCCGCCGAAAACTTTGGACAAGCCTACCAGGCAGCCGAGCAAACGCAGAACACCAATGAGATGGCGCGGATACGGGCTGATTATGATAAATTGGTTGACAGCCTGAAAAACTATGCAAAGGGTTTTGTTTTCCAGAACAGGAATAATATTTTGGCGGCATACTTTGGATTGGTGTACCTGAATGAGCCAGGAAAGGAAACCCTGATGACGCAGATTTATGATACGCTTACCCCGGCTGTAAAGAAAAGCTATTTCGGCGCCAAAATGGGCGATATGGTGAATGCCACCAGCAAAACCGCCGTTGGCAGCTTAGCCCCCGATTTTACACAAAACGATCCTACCGGAAAGCCAATCAGTCTTTCTTCGTTGCGCGGGCAATATGTGCTGCTTGATTTTTGGGCAAGCTGGTGTGGCCCCTGCCGCCAGGAAAACCCGAATATTGTGAAAGCTTACGCTGCTTACAAGGACAAGGGTTTCACCATTTTGGGCGTTTCTCTCGACCAGGATAAGGCTGCCTGGGAAAAAGCCATTGCGGATGACAAGCTCACCTGGAACCATGTAAGCGACCTGAAATACTGGGAAAATGCAGTAGCCCGTGCGTACAATATTCAATCAATACCTGCCAGCCTGCTGCTGGATAAGGAAGGAAAAATTATTGGGAAAAACCTTCGTGGCGCCGAACTGGAAGCTAAGCTGAAAGAGCTGATGCCATAAGGGTTTCATACATCAACCACAAAAAAGAGGCTGCTATCCAATTGGGGTAGCAGCCTCTTTTGAATGTAGCTGTAAAGCGCGAATAAATTATTAATAGTACTTCTTCATAATAAGTAAACCATGAATTACACCGGGAAGCCAGAAACATAAAGTCAGAAGGATATTGATCCACCAATCATTTCCATTCCAGCCGGAACGAATGCCAATGGGAATAAATCCAAGACCGAGGATCACCAAAACGACATAGGCCCACTGCGGAAATTCGCCCGGGGTCCCCATGCTTTCAGCGCTCATTTGCTTTTTCAGTTGCTTTTGAACCAGTTTCAGTTCAAAGCCTTCCTTTAAAGATAGCTTTTCGCCGGTAAGCTTGCGATACTCTTTTGGCGACAGGTTCAGAAACTTTTCCATGTCGTAATTTACCGACTTCAAAATGTTCTCATAGCGTTGTACTACCTTCTCGGTACGTGCCGCCGTTTCGGCTTCCTTCTTCGACTTTTTCTCTGTGGTTACCGAAAAAGAAGACAATGCAACAAACAGCGAAAAAACCATAAAAAAGCTAAAGGTCCTTCTCATAAAATTTCATTTTTGATGTTAAAAAGATAAATCCAAAATTAAGGGATTGATTATGATAATCTTATTCTTACTGCTAATCAGCATAAAATATCTTTTAAAGCCTGCCCAATACCCGGAAATTGGAAAGCATATCCCGCACCGGTTATTTTGCCGGCAGAAACAGTAGCGCTTTTCAATACCTCAATACTCCTTTCACCCATCATTATTTTAAGTACAAATGCAGGTAGAGGAAGTGTGATAAACGCCTTACCATACATAAGCCTTGCCAAAGTGAGCGTTAGTTCCTTATTCGTCACCGGGTTTGGGGCAAGGGTATTATACACCCCATGCATTGATTTATTCTCAATAGCATACCTGAAAATACCGCACAAATCGGCAATATGAATCCAACTCACCATTTGCTTACCATTTCCCAAAACCCCGGCAACCCTTAATGCCAGCGGTTTTTTGAATTCGGGCAGGGCACCGCCTTGCTTGCTAAGCACGATCCCCATCCGGCAGATAACCAGCCGTTTACGCAATACGGTAACCGGCTTAATGCTTTCCTCCCATAACCGGCAGGTTTCACCTAAAAAACCAGGTGCATACGGGTCTTCTTCCGTAAATGGAAATGGTTGTCCGGGGCCGTCAGCGCCATACCAGCCAATGGCCGACGCGCTTACAACGGTGGACAGGTTTGCCCCATATTGTTTTATGGCGCTAATCAGCAGGCGGCTGCTGTTTATCCGGCTATCGCGTATTTCCTTTTGGTAGGCTTTTGTCCATGGTTTGGCTACCACCCCGGCGCCGGCCAGGTGCACCAGCGCATGGGCATTGGCCACCGCATTTGGGTCAATAGTTTGCGCTTCAACATTCCAGGCTGCATAGCTTACCTTGCTTCCCCAGCCTGGCAAGGGTTTGGCTTTTGCCGGATTACGGGTAAGGATGATGACCCTGTAGCCAGCATTTACCAATTCGATTGTTAGCGCTGTTCCTACCATTCCTGTGCCACCTGATATCAATACGGTTTGATCTGCCATATATTTTACACCGCAACTTGCTTTAAAACTCTTTTTGTCGCTCCAAAGTTATTCCCTGCATTCTTGCAGCTAACTTCTCTTTTACATTTCTAAAGAATTTTACCGTGTCAAATTTTTTTTCAGTTATCGTTTTCATCTTTTAAAAATTCTAATGGTGATAACCGCCAATTACAGATGTGCCAATGTAAATTCCCTGGTTCATAATAGCGTAAAGTTAACCCAAAAAGCAGCGATAACACCACCAGGAAATTGACCGCAGGCAAATCAATATGAAATCTTTGCGACCCTCATTTCGAAAGCCCCGCCTGCATTTTCCGTATCCTGTCCTCCAGCCTTTCCGTTGTCAGGTTATTCCTGCTCAGCCCATCTACAATGATCGGGAAACTCAATGGGGTAAGCCTTTCAGGAAAAGTAATGATGACCGCATTATCCATGATACGCTGCAGCGCCTGACTCAGCCTCACCTCCTCCATCTGCTGTTCAAATACCTCATGGTAAGCCTGCCTGAGTAAAGGGTTATCGGGGTCAAATTCACGGAAAACTTTGAATAGGAGAGAAGCTGAAGCCTGCAGGTGTCTTGCTTTTTTTTGCTCGCCGGGCATGCCCGTGAATATCAATCCGCCAATGACTGCAATATCCCTGAATTTCCGCATGGCCATCTCCACCTGGTTGGTACTCTTCTGCATATCCATCAGCAGGTTGTCCGTTGTAAACAGGTCATACACATTGGTATCATCAACGGGTATCGGCTTGTCGCTTAGTAGTTCGAACCCGTAATCATTCATAGCAATGCTAAAACTGATGGGCATGATGTTGCCAATCCGGTAGGCAAGGATAGCGCTTAGCGCTTCATGTATCTGCCTGCCTTCAAAAGGGTACACCAATAAATGGTAACCGTCCTCATCTTCATGGTGCTCAATCAGCAGTTCATTGGCACGGGGTATATGCGATAGTTCTTCCTGCAATTTCAGCAAGGGTTCAAGGCAACGTATTTCAATGGGGAATGAATCAGGCGGTTGGCCGTTCACCAATGCAGCGGATTGTGAAAATGTTTCTCGAAGCACCTGCCCGAGGTTTGCGGTCAGGCTCATGCGCCCGCCCATCCAGCTTGGCACGATTGATTTTTTACTGTTGCTTTTTCTAACCAGCACGGTCATGTCCTTCACCTGCACCAATTCTACATTTCGCCCGGCAAGCGTAAATACATCACCGGGGTCCAGCCTGCCTATAAAATATTCCTCTATATGGCCAATGTACCCGCCGGTCATAAATTTTACCTTCAGCATGGCATCGCTTACAATGGTGCCAATGCTTATCCTGTGCCTGAGCGCGAGCCGCCTGCTTTTTATGCGGTATATTCCATCCGCGTCGCGCTCTACTTTTTTATATTCATCGTATTGTTTTAAGGCGGTGCCCCCTTCGGTTAGCTGGTTCAGCAGGGTTAGCCATTCATCGTCGGTTATATCATAATAGGCATACGTGCTTTTAATGATAGGGTATAAGCTGGCAGGATGGAAACCATCCCCAACCGCCAGCGTGCACATAAATTGCATCAACACATCAAAGCAAAGTCGCATAGGCTCCCGGCTTTCAATATACCCACGTTGCATGGCTTGCTGCAGCGCGGCCGATTCAATCAGCTCAAGCGAATGCGTGGGCAAAAAGTAGATATTGCTCACTTCGCCGGGTTGGTGCCCCGCACGGCCTGCCCTTTGCACAAACCTGGCCACCCCTTTTGGCGATCCTACCTGGATAACGGTATCCACCGGTCTGAAATCAACTCCAAGGTCAAGGCTGGCAGTAGTAACCACCGCTTTTAATTTTTGCGTGTGCAAAGCATCTTCCACCCATTGCCTCAGTTCCATTTCAATACTGCCGTGGTGGAGCGCAATGGCCCCGGCAAGTTCGGGCGCCATATCGAGCAGGCTTTGGTACCACCGCTCCGCCATACCTCTCGTATTAATAAAGATCAGCGTGGTTTTACTGTTTTCAATAATGGGCAGCACCTTTTCAATCAGCTTGATGCCCAGGTGCCCGGCCCAGGGATATTTCTCCATTTCATCGGGTATGATGGAATGCACCGCTATGCGCTTATTCAGATCAGCTTTTATAATGATGCCTTTGGTTTGCAGGCTGTACAGCAAAACCTCTCTCGCTTCTTCCAGGTTCCCGATAGTGGCGGAAATGCCCCAGATTTGAAGTTTATTGTTTATGGTTTGTTGTTTATGGTTAATAGTTATTTGATTACTCGTCAACTTATTAACCTTTAAACTCGTCAACCCGTCAACCTGTAAACCAGTCAACCTATCAACCCCAAAACCAACCAAATACCCCAACGCCAACTCCACCTGTACCCCTCTTTTACTTCCCAGCAGTTCATGCCATTCGTCCACCGCAATAATGCGCAGGGATTTAAAATATTCCATATGCCCCTTCGTTGCCAGCAGCAGGTGCAGGCTTTCGGGGGTAATGATGAGCACTTCGGGCATTTGTTTTTTTTGCTTTGCCCTTTCGCCGGTGGAAGTATCGCCATTGCGCACACCCACCTGCCAGTTCATTCCGAGCTCGCTGATCGCTTCTTCCATCGCGCGACCAATATCTTTGGCAAGCGCACGCAGCGGAGTGATCCAAAGAAGCTGAAGACCATTATTCTTTTTAGATTTCCAGGATTTGGGGTTTTCGTTGATGAACTGAATAACAGCCCCGAGGAAAACCGAAAAAGTTTTACCGCAACCCGTGGGGGCATTTACAATACCGCTTTCGCCTGAGCCAATCAACTGCCAGGTTTGCTGCTGGAAATCGAAAGGACTCATGCCTTTTTTGTTCAGCCATTCCGTGATTATTTTTTCACCTGCTGACTTATTCACTAATTGACTCATTCATGCTTTACCTCCACTATGTTTTCAGGTAATCAATCACAGCCATTCTTTCAGCGGCGTTCGCTTTATTGCCAAAGGTATGCGCACGCCCCATGGCATTTGGATAAGCAGGCTTACACCCGTACATTGAATTCTTATGATGTTAAATTGTCTGCCAATAATTCTGCCTGCTTCAATACCGTGTCAATGGCCTTTTGCTGTTTGTCGGGCGGATAACCATATTTGTTCAATGTACGCCTCACCAGCACCATGAGCTTTGCCCTTGCACTTTCCCGGATGGTCCAGTCAATAGTGGCGTTTGCCCTTACCTTATCGGCTATTTCCCTTGCAATATCTTTCAAGGTATCGTCACCCAACACCTGAACAGCACTGTCGTTTACTTCCAGCGCATTATAAAAAGCCACTTCATCATTATTCAGCCCGAGTTTTTCGCCTTCTTTATCAGCTTCCTTTATTTGTTTGGCGATATTAATAAGCTCCTGGATAATCTCTGCCGTTGTCAGCAAATTATTTTGGTATCGTTTTATAGCACCTTCAAGCATTTGTAAAAGCTTCCTGCTTTTTACAAGGTTTGTTTTGGCTCTTGCTTTTAGCTCATTGTTCAAAATCTTTTTCAGCAATTCTATGGCAAGGTTTTTATGGTGCATTCCTTCCACTTCCTGTAAAAACTCATCCGAAAGAATCTCCAATCCTGAAATTTCGGGTTTGTCAATCCCTGCTGCATAAAATATATCAATCACCTGGTCGCTGCTTAATGCTTCATCAATGATTTGTTTGATGGCTGTTTCAATTTCAAGATCAGTTCTTCCACCACCCGAAGGGCTGTCAAACTTGGCTAAGCGTGCCTTTACAGCCTGGAAAAATGCAACATCGGGCAAATGTGGCTGAACTTCTTCTTTGGTTACACAAAGCGATAATGCCTGGCTCAGTAAGCTAACCTCACGGATAAATCTTTCTTTTCCATCCTGTAGCCCGAGTATATGTTCTTCGGCCTGTAAAATAATAGAAAGCTTCTCCTGGGTATCCGCATGTAAAAACCTGCGGTAATTGAATTTCATTGAACCGCCATAATAGGCATTGGGTTCGGCAGCCATTAAAAATTCCCGGGTTTCAGAAGATTCATGAAACATCTGTTGTACAACTTCCAGTTTTTCCAAAAAGATTTCCAGCGCTTTTCCAATGCTTTCAGCCGGGTTGCCTTTACCCCCTGCTTCGCCATAAAACGACAACGCTTTCTTTAAATCAGTTCCAATGCCTAAGTAATCTACAATCAACCCTCCGGGCTTGTCTTTAAAAACACGGTTTACCCTTGCAATAGCCTGCATCAGGTTATGTCCCCGCATAGGTTTGTCCACGTACATGGTATTCAGGCAGGGCGCATCAAAACCGGTTAGCCACATATCCCGAACAATGACGATTTTCAATTCATCGGCAGGGTCTTTCATCCTTTCCGATAAATCTTTGCGCTGCTGTTTGGTGGTATGGTGTTTTGAAATTTCAGGGCCGTCTGCGCTGTTCGTGGTCATCACTACTTTAATGACACCTTTGGTCATATCGGTATGATGCCAATCAGGGCGAAGGGCAATGATGGCTGCATACAGGTCTGCTGCAATTCTGCGGCTCATAGCCACAATCATGGCTTTGCCTTCAAATACGGTTTGCCTTTTTTCAAAATGCGTAACAATGTCTTTCGCCAAATTCATCACCCTTTCCCGGTTACCAACAATGGCTTCCAGTTTCGTCCACTTGGCTTTGGCTTTCTGTTTCTCGGTTACTTCTTCATCCTGCTCAAGGTCTTTGTCAAATTCCTCAATCAATCTTCTGCCTTCTTCGTTCAGGTTCACTTTTGCCAAACGGCTTTCATAGAAAATCTTAACCGTTGCACCATCATCCACCGCATCTTTAATATCGTAGCGGTCTATATAATTCCCAAAAACCTGCGCTGTGTTTACATCAGTTCCTTCAATGGGAGTGCCTGTAAAACCTATGTAGGTAGCATTGGGTAAAGCGTCCCTCATATATTTAGCAAAACCGTAGGCTATCCGTTTGCCAATTACTTCTTTGGTTTCTTTGTCTTTTTCATCAATCAATTTTGCTTCAAAACCGTATTGTGTTCGGTGTGCTTCATCGGCAATTACTACTACATTTTTTCTGTCGCTTAGTTGGTCGTAAACGGATTTATTATTTTCGGGTAAAAACTTCTGAATGGTGGTAAACACAATGCCACCGCTTGCCACTTTCAGCAGTTCTTTTAAATGTTCCCTGTTTTCGGCCTGAACCGGTTCCTGCCTTAGCAACTGAACCGAAGAAGCGAAAGTGTCAAATAATTGGTCGTCCAGGTCATTGCGGTCGGTAATAACCACAATAGTAGGGTTTCGCATTTCAGGGGAAGTGATAAGTTTACCAGAATAAAAAACCATGCTCAGGCTTTTGCCCGAACCTTGCGTATGCCAAACCACACCACCCCGTTTATCGCCGTGGATGCCTGAAGCAACTACAGAAGATTGCACTGCTTTGTTTACCGCGTAATACTGGTGATAGGCCGCTAACTTCTTTACTGTTTGAATTTGTATCAACCCGGTTTTTACATCCTCTTTTTTCGATTTCTCAAATACTATGAAGTTGCGAACCAAATCTAAAAGCGTAGCAGGTTGCAACATGCCTTTCAGCAGGGTTTCCAGTTGAGGCTTGTACTTCGATGCCTCTTTTATGCCGTCTGCTGTTTTCCAGGTCATGTAGCGGCTAAGGTCTGCCGAAACGCTGCCTGCTTTACATTCCAGGCCATCCGAAAGAATGCAAATAGCATTATAGGTAAACAACCCCGGTATAATGGCTTTATAGGTTTGTATTTGCTGATAAGCGCTTTTAATGCCCGCGTTTTCGTTTGCTGCATTCTTAAGCTCTATAACAATTAAGGGCAGGCCGTTTACAAAAAGCAATACATCGGGGCGTTTGTTCTGATTGTTTTGAATAATGGTGAATTGGTTTACTACCAAAAACTCATTGTTGGCAGGATGGTCAAAATCTATCAACCCCACTTCGTGGCTGCGTTCATACCCGTTTTCCTGGTAGGGTATTTTCACCTTTTCTACCAGCAGGCGGTGAAACTCTTCGTTGTTATGCAATAATTCGGGTGAATGGATCCGCAATACTTTTTGAACGGCTGCTTCCTGTGCGTCTAACGGAATGCGGGGATTGATTTTGGCAATAGCGGTTCGTAAACGGTTTGTCAAAACGATCTGACTGAAACTGTCCCGTTCACAAAAAAGCCCTTCGGGTGAAATTTCCTTTCCGTTGGCATATTCCCATCCCTGCGATTGTAGAATTTCAATCGCGGATTGTTCGATGATATTTTCGGTAATGAGTTTCAGTCTGTTTCTTTTAATAAGTATTCAGCCACCCAGTTGGGCAAATCAACTGCTTTATTCAACATTACATCAGATCCGTTTGCAATTTCGGCTATCAGGTTGGCTTGTTTTTGTGAATTGTCAAAAATATAGGTTCTGCTTGTTTGTCTAACCGCTGCTTTCAAATTGTTCAGACTTTTATAATACCTGTTTCGCACCACACCAGGATCTACTGCATGCCCATGTTGTGCTATCCTTACATTTACACGGCTGATATTAATTTCCGGGTCTTCGGTAGCTATATAATACAGGTACACCCTGTACCCCTTTTGAAGGGCCTCCTTCAAAAAATCAATTTTGCCTGCATGGCTCATTACGGTTTCGTATGTAAAAGAAATGTTGTTGGCCAAAAGCTGCTGACGAATAAACTCCGCAAGGTCAGCAGAAAGATAAGAGTCAATGGATGCAGTAATGGTAAACACATTATTTATTGCGTTTACGTTTTTCCATAAATCCGGTTCATTTCTTTTAACAGGAGAAAATGTACTGAAACGAAAAAAATCTTTAAGTTGCTCGCCGGTAACCTGTATCTGTAGTTTGGAAAAATGAAGTGTGCCTGACTGAATTAGTGTTTGCTCTATTTCATCGGCATTTACATACACCCCTAATTGCACTTTGTTTTCTTCCAGTATCCCTTTAAATATGGTGGTTTTGCCCGAACCGTTTGGGCCTGCAAAAACCCGCATTCGTTTTGCAGTCATTTATTTTAGTTTAAAATGTTCGGGTAATTCAAAAGCAGGCTTCTTTAATTTTTTGATAAACCGTCTTTCGCCATTTGGGCCAGTATAATACAATACCCCATTTTCCTCCACATAAACAGGCACATTTGTTTTTTGCGCTTCTTCACCTGCTTTTAAAGTAGCAGCAAAAGCAGCCCCGAGCAAGGCACCTATAACAGCTCCATCTTCCCCGTCTTTAGATAACAAAGCGCCAAAGGCTGCACCAATAAGCCCTTCTTTTATTAATGTTTCAATGCCGCTGTTTTCATCTTTCATTGTTCAAATTTAAGCTTTTCATTTAAACACAGATACCAATCTTAGCATTCCGGGGAATGCAAAATTTCAATCGCTGATTGCTCTATGATATTTTCAGTGATGAGTTTACTCATTGCATATTTTTCATTTAAGAGGTATGTCGGAAATTCCGACATACCGAAGTTTACTTTTTCTTTTTTGCGTTCTTTTCTATCATTTTCAAACTTTCCAAATAGTTTTTCTCTGCTTCGCTCAATGTTTTTGCCTGATATTTTTTGTATTCGCTTGTTGCTTTTTCAATGGCTTTGTCGTGGCTTACGCTTCCTGCGCCTTGCAACAGTTCTTTCCAATAACCTCCACCGCCTAAGTTTTTCAAACGCTCATCGTCCATTGTAAAGCCTTTGCGAATGTATTCGTTGAGGCGTTTGGTTGCCCAAATTCTAAATTGCGTTGCTATTTTGGAATTTACACGATAACCCAACGAAATAACCATATCCAGGTTATAATGTTTGGTGTCGTAGTTTTTGCCGTCTGCGGCAGTTCGTAAGAATTTCTTACTAACTGAATTTTCCTGCAATTCAGCTTCGGCAAAAATGTTTTTGATGTGTTGTGTAATGCCCGGACGTTCTACGCCAAAAAGTGCAGCTATTTGGTCTTGCGTAAGCCATAAGGTCTCGTCTTCAAAACGCACATCAACCGAAATGCTTTCATCTTCGGTTTTGAAGATGATAAATTCAGATTGTTTATGTTCTTCTTTCTTCTTTGCCATTTGTTTTTCTTTTTTCAGTTGTTTCCATTTTGGAAATAGCTGCATCTTTTCTTCCTTTAGTTCACCTGTTTCAAACCTGTTTGCCGAACAGGCAGGCTCACGCAGGCCCTTCTACAGCAAAAAGCTCTGCCAAACGTTTTTGCGTAAGCCAACCTGTCTGCATGTCCCGCACAGGCAGAAAGGTTTCTCCCGAATAAATGACTTCTACCTTGATGTTCCCTTTGGGAGAACTGTAAAGGATGATATCGGATGAATTGTTTTTATTTTCTGCCATGTGTTACTATTCTATAATATTTGGGGATGGGTTCATGATAAAACAGAAGCTTTATTCAGTTCAGCAACCAGATTTTTCATGGTGCCGTTAAATCGCTCTTTGTTTTTCAGTTCGCAGTCCCATATTGTCAATACGTTCCACCTCAATTTTTTCAGTTCGCTTTTCACACGTTTATCCCTATCCATATTTCCCTGAATTTTAGTGTTCCAGAATTCAGTGTTCGATATCGGTCTTGCGGCTTTTTTGCAATTGTGCCCGTGCCAAAAACAGCCGTGTATGAAAATTACCGTTTTATATTTCGGTAAGACAATATCCGGTTTGCCGGGAAGCGTCTTTACATTTTTACGAAAGCGAAATCCCTGCCTGAACAAAAAGCTTCTCACCGAAATTTCCGGCTTGGTTTCCTTGCCGGAAATGGAAGCCATGATTTGGCTGCGTTTCTTCTTTGTGAAAATGTCAGCCAAGATGTTCGATTATATGTTGTTTAATATTTTCCGATTGTATGTAACTGAAATTGGGTGGCAAAGCATTTCCAATCAGTAAAGCCAAATTCGTTCTTGGTGTGTCGGGCGGAAATTTGTAATCGGATGGAAACGATTGAAGCAATGCGGCTTCTCTTGCGGAAATGCAACGGTTTTGCTCCGGGTGTAAAAACCGTCCTTTTGACGGGTTTAAACAGCCGCCCGTAATGGTTGTGGAATAATCATCCCAACGCAACCTGCCGTAAACATCATTGAAGCCCACATTATCCGCCTGATGGCATTTCAGCAAATATTTTTTCGGTAAATCTTTCCTGCTTCCCCCGTTCTTCGGTGTCATTTCAATACGCTTCTGAACTTCCGGTGTGTGGACGGGAAAAATTTTGTGAATCGGGTCTTTTGATTTTTCAGGTAAGGGCAAATTGCCAATTATCTGTCTTACGGTTTTCTTTTCGTCTGTAGGCTTGGCAACTTTTATTTCGCCCAATCTCGAACCGACCAAAACCAACCTTCTTCTGCTTTGCGGCACTCCGTAATTCTTTACGTTTACCACCTTGTAATCAATCCATTTGTAACCTGCTTCTTTCAGAATCACAAGAGCTTCCTTAAACAAGTCATAATGCACAAGCCCCGGAACATTTTCCATCATTATGGTATAGGGCTTCAATGCCTTTACAAGCCGCACGTATTCCATTATCAGGTTGTTTCTGTCATCCGCAACAGGCTCAACCTTGTTCAATCTTCTAATGGAACTGAATCCCTGACAAGGCGGGCAACCCGCAAGCAAGTGAATTTTCTTTCCGTTCAGTTTTCGTTTAATTTCCGCAATGGAAACTTTACGGATGTCTTTTGTAATTACGGTGGTATCGGGGTGGTTCAGCCGATATGCTTTTGATGCAATTTCATCAATCTCAAAAGCGATTTTCGTTTTGAAATCGGCTTGGTGCATTCCTTCCGTTAAGCCACCGCAACCGCTGAATATATCAATTGATAGGAATTCCATAAATTACAAATCTTGTATTCTTTTGTCTGTGGGATTTCTTGCTTTCAGTAGAGCCAAATGTTCTTGCCATTGTTTTAATGCCTGTTCAATGAGCGTATTCCAAGTCATAACAAGAATATTTTCATCTTCAAGCTGGCTTATTCTGGAATGAACCAATTCAAGGTCTTTCTTTGTGTCTGCAACAATGTATGCGGTTTCCAATTTGCTAATTGGATTTCCCGTTTCTTTTGCAAGTCGGTTCCGAATATCCAAGACATAATAATTTGCCCTGTCCAAATGAGGTAAATCAATTTCAAGTCCGGGTCGCATGAACTCAACAAGCAATAATTGATTTCCGGCAGAAAGAGCCAAATCAACTCTACCGTTAAAAGCAGGGTCGGTAAGATGCTTTGCTCCTAATTCCTTTACAATATTCTCAACGCTTTTTTCTTTTTGAAACCTTTCCCATCTCGGATGAATAATCCAAGGATGTTCATAAATAAAATCACGAACTTTATTTTCAAGTTGTCCTGATTTTACCCGTTGTTTTAATTCTCCTATTGCAAGAATTTTTGTTTTTACGGATTCGGCAATATTTAATGCAGTCAGAACATCCGCTTCCGAAAGCATTTCCAAGAGTTTATTTTCATCTATATCATGTGTTTCGGAGATTTTGGTTATTAGTTCTTTCAACCTGCCCATTTCCCATGAGGTTAAAATGTCGCTACACCAATCATTGAACCTTTTTTTACCTAATCTTTCAAACGTTGCAATTTTAAGCAGAACGGATTTTACTGTTTTTCTTTCGGAACCGGGAAGTTCATCCAAACGTTCTTTGAAACCGCCTAATTTATCTTCCAATTCCTGTAATCTTTTTTCCGATCTTCTTTGTTTCCAAATAGAGCTTAACAGCTTAATTCTTTCAACACCCCATTCCTTAATGCGTTTTCCTAATTCGGTTTGTAAGTTTATTCTTTGTCTTTCCGTTGCTATCAAATCATTATTGCCGGTATCAATAAAATCCATTATCACTTGTCCCGTAATATATTCCAATCCCATCTGCCCTGATATGCCACCGGCAATATCAAAGAAAAACGGCTTCTGAGCCATTTTACCCTTTGCAAAAATGGAAATACCTCTTAGCTCTTCCGTTTCTATGGGTTCTTCATAAAAGCCGATTCTCCATTTGATTTTATAGGTCAAAAAAGTTTCTATTGCCCAACCTTTTTCATCTGTTCCTGTCTGATTTACAATTTTTACTTTGTCTTCGTCCGAAAGGTCTCTTGGAAAGACAAACTCCAACTCCGTAGAAAAATTATCGGGTAAAGAATGATTATTTACGGTTATGGTAAAATCATCCGCAATTTGTGTAAGTAAAAACCGTCTGGCTAATTCTTCTTTGAAAACTTCAATGTCAATTGAAGCAGTATCAATTCCTTTTAATAGCACAGTTGTGCCGTAACTTTTAGCTCTTTCGCTATCCGGTGCTTGATTGTTTAAAACCTTGATTGGTTTTTCAGGTTTGTCCTTGGCATCATAATCAAGAATTTCATCAATATCCATTTCAAAAGAAGTAAGTTCTCCATCTGCTTTTGAAATTGTTGTGATCTCAACAGTTTTGGCAATGCCAAAACCTGAAAATTTCCCGATTCCTTTTCTTCCTAAAATCGGTCGCCCTTTTTCTTCGGAAACTTCTTTGCCTGTGTCTTTTCGTCTATCTCTACCAACCGTTAGAAAAAAATCCTGGCATTGAGAGAAAGTCATCCCAAGTCCACGGTCGGTTATTTTGATACTTCTGTCCTGAATAGTTATTTCCACAATTTCCGAATCCGCATCCCAAGCATTGGCAACAAATTCCGAGATAACATCTACCGGCTTTTGATACATCTTTATTCCAAGATGGTCAATTACCTTTGGTTGTATAATGAGTTTTAATTCTTTTGGCTCGTTCATGTTTATTATTTTGTTGATTGAAGCAATTCTATTATGTCAACATTCAAAAGTTTGGCAATATCGGAAAGCGTGTCAACCGGTGGTTGGGTGTTGTTGGTACACCAACGGGAAACGGTTGATTCATTTCTTCCGAGTTTTTCCGCTAACCACTTGCTGCTATTGCCTTTTTCAACAAGAATAACTTTAAGTCTGTTGGTTGCTTTATTTGCCATTTACTTTGTGTTTTATGCAAACTTATTGATTCTTTGTTAAAGCTTTTATGGTAACCTCACTCTCACCTCCCCACTCATCAACTTCGGCAGCAGCGTATCCCGTAGCTGTGTAAGGGTGCGGATTTGGGTAGTGTTTGATTTTATTTTTTGAAAGTAAGGCGAAACCGATTTTTCAAATTCGTCAATTAACTTTTCGGGGAAATTAGAAATTTCTAAATCCATTATGTGGCTTGGATAAACGTGTGGTTGTGCGCTTCCTTCTTGTTTGTCAAATAAAATTTGCTGATTGATTTTCATAAAAACATACGAGAAAAACACATAAGGTGTAATGCTTCTGTCAATATATGAACAATCAGAAGCCCAAACAGGCGAATGATACAATCTTACAAATCCCGCATTTGCTCCTGACGAACTAACTGTAATTACAGGCTCTAATGTGTTTGATTCATTGTGATAACAAGAAGGTTCTAAACCGCCTGCAACAACTGGAAATTCGCCTTCAATCGCATTTTCCTTTGTAATGTTTTTTCCACGTTTTGGTTTTACCAATTCGCCAAATGAAACTAACTTTTCACTTTTCGTTTTCCACTTTTCGTTTTCATTTCTAAACAACGTCTCCGCTAATTGCTCCAGGGTTTTGTTTTGGCGGTGCAGCAGGTCTATTTTATCATCTAAGCTGCTTAATACTTCGGCTATGGCGGTTTGTTCGGGGAGTGGGGGGAGTGAAACTGTTATTTGATTGAAAGTTTCTTTCGTGATTGTATCAAACACAGCACCATAAGAAGCAGATAAAAATTCAGCGATATTGTCTCTCAATAAGTAGTATAGAAAATCATTTGTTGTAAATTCCTTTTTTGCATCAATGCCATAATTGGATTGATTGAATGCCATATCATTTCCAAGCATTGAAATCACACCAACAGTTCCTCTTGCCGATATGATTATTTGCCCCTTCTTTAAAATTTTTGTGCTACTTTCTTTTAGCCCCTTTTCAGTAATTTTCTTCTCAGCATCAAAGCAAAATTTCCTGCCCGTATTAAAATCAGTTACTGAAAGCCAAGGAATATTTCCATTCCAATATTCAGGAACACTTGTTTTAGGCGTTCCACCGCCAATTAATTCACACAGTTCTGAAATTTTATATTCCTTCCACTCACTCATTTGTTCTCCATTTGTTTTTTAGAAATTTCTATTGCCTGAGCCATCCCAATTGTCTCTGCACTGCGGAGAGAATTAATTCTTCTGAAAAAGTCTCTGCGGTGCGGAGACAATGCCGAAGTGTTTTTTCATCCCAACCAGTGCCGTATTTTTCTGTCAATTGTCGTGTTAGCGATACGACAATTTGTTTTCCGTATTCGGCTCTTTTGTTTTTAAGCACATCGGCATTAATTCTTGTTCCTATTTTCCAATAGAGCAAAACCAAAGTGGTATTTACGGTAGTAGCTACAAAGCTTTTACTTTGCTCTATCAGTGATGCAATGTCGCTGAAGAGCTTTTGTTCGGTATTTATCTTTACAGATTTTGCCACTTTATGAAGTTGCTTTTAAATTAATTTCAGAAAGATTTTTTGCAATGCGTTTGTTCAGTGCATCTTCCTCTGCAATTTGCTTTTCTAATTCTGCTTTCAACGAACCAAATCGTTCTGCAAAATTGAAATCGTCCTCATCATCGGGTAAACCAACATACCTGCCGGGTGTAAGAGCATAGTTCAATGCTTTTACTTCCTCAATGCCGGCTTCTTTACAAAAACCGGCACTGTCTTTATAATCAGCATGGCTTGTGCGCCATTGGTGGTAGGTGCCGGCAATCTGCTGTATATCATCATCAGTAAATTCCTTGGTTCTGCGGTTTACCAAATAACCCAGGTTACGGGCATCAATAAATAATATTTTGGCCTTGCGGGGGCCGCCTTCACGGCTGCTCTTATTCCTGCTCAAAAACCAAAGGCAGGCAGGTATCTGTGTATTCAGAAACAATTTAGCAGGCAGGTTTACAATGCAATCAATCAAATCATTTTCTACCAGCGCTTTGCGTATTTCCCCTTCGCCTGTGGTGTTGGTGGTAAGCGAGCCTTTTGATAATACAAAACCGGCTTGCCCGTTGGCAGATAAATGAAAAAGGAAATGTTGTATCCAGGCATAGTTGGCATTTCCGGCAGGCGGCATACCATATACCCAACGGGCATCTTTCTGCAATAGTTCGCCACTCCAGTCGCTGTCGTTAAATGGTGGGTTGGCAATTATGTAATCAGCTTTCAGGTCTTTGTGGGCATCGTTCAAAAAACTGCCTTCGTTGTTCCATTTCACATTGCTGCTGTCAATGCCCCTGATGGAAAGATTCATTTTGGCCAGTCGCCAGGTGGTTTGGTTGCTTTCTTGTCCGTAAATGGAAATATGGTCGGCAGGGTTAAGCCCCCCTCCGGCTCCCCCCAAAGGGGGGAGAGAAGGTCTGCCGAATTTCTTTTTACGGTAATAATCCTGGTGGGCATTAATAAATTTCTCGCTTTGCACAAACATGCCACCACTTCCGCAGCAGGGGTCAAACACACGGCCTTCATAAGGTTCCAGCATTTCCACCAGCAGTTTTACCACGCTTTGCGGGGTATAGAACTGCCCGCCCTTCTTCCCTTCCGCCAAGGCAAATTCTCCTAAGAAATATTCAAACACCCTGCCTAACAAGTCTTTGCTTTGGGCTTCTTTTGTTCCCAATGTGGCGGTGCTTACAAGGTCAACCAATCCGCCCAGGCTTGCCTTGTCCAATTTCTCCTGTGCAAATACCTTGGGCAATACGCCTTTCAAAGAAGGATTGTCTTTTTCAATGACGTCCATGGCATCGTCAATGTCTTTGCCAATGGTAGGCAGCTTGGCGCGGCCCTGCAGCCATGTCCACCGTGCGGAGGGTGGCACATAAAACACTTTTTCGGCCACATATTCATTTTTGTCTTCAGGGTCGGCGCCTTCATAGTCGCCTTTGCCATCTTTCAGTTTGTGGTACAATTCTTCAAAAGCATCCGATATATATTTCAGGAAAATCAGTCCCAACGCCACATGCTTGTATTCGGCGGCATCCATGTTTTTACGGAGCTTGTCAGCCGCTTTCCAGAGTTTTTTCTCTAAAGGTTCTTCTATTATTTCTTTTGCTTTTTTCGCCATTTTCCGGTCAAAATGTTTAATTGTTTAAAGTCTGCTAATGTAAGTGTTGTATAGTTCAAAAGTAATTTGTGTTATACTGAAGATATTCCTTTGGTATTCATCGCTGCTAATGTAATCCCTGTTTTTCATTCGCAAACATTTCGCATGCTGCTTTTATCCAATCCACCGCTGAATACCACAACGCACGTACCTACGGCTTCCCCTGCCGTTATGCAAATAGGGCGCCGTTATCCAAACCCTAAGCCGTGGCGCGTGTCCCCACGCGACACTTTAATATCTTATTTCAATATCCAGTCAAATTCAAGGTTCTCCCTTCTTGAAGTAGGCTGT
>CAYUGH010000036.1:21219-40196 GCA_964444195.1 uncultured Chitinophagaceae bacterium | reverse complement strand
CAACAATCCATTTTACTTTTTGATAACCAACATATTTACATGGGTTTACCCATAGGTATTGTCCACTCCACCAACCCATATTTATCAAGGCTTGACGCAGCCCCGGTGGAGGTAATATCCTTCCATTTCAGCCTTCCATGGTTGCTGTATGGTATCAGCCTGATCCTGTTTGCCGACCGCTCCACTTTAATCTCCATAAAGCTTTGAAAGAAAGGGGCCTCGTTGTAATCAAAAGCCGCCGATAACCATTCAGCGCTAAAAGGCCAGCCGTTGAATTTTTTAGTGTACCACCATGCGGGATATTTATACCATGCAGTGAACTCCTCAATTTTTTTAACCAATGGGTTATATGCAGGGTAAAACGCATAATCATCGGTTGGCATGTTTCGCGGATCGGCCAGGGCAGTGCCGATACTTAAATAAGCCCCCCCGCCCCCATTTACAAAATGATGCATGGTATGACCATCTCCATCCTTTTCCCGTTCAATATAGTACTCCAGGTCGTGGGTATCGCCCGCCATTACCAATGGCACTTTATATTGCCGAAGTAATTGGTGAAGCGCTTCAAACTTAGGGTTCATACTTCCCTGGTATTCGCCAATTGCGTAAAACGGATGCCCCAACAGCACCATAACGAACTTATCTGTTGAGGCTTCGAGCACGGTTTGCAGCCATTGCATCTGGAGCGTATCTATTTGTCGCTCAATGCCGGTTTCAAGCGTAATAAATACAAAATTGCCGTTTGTCACCTGGAAGAAAGGCGCTTTCTGAAAACCCGCAGGAACTTCATATTCCCTTCTCCATTTTTCGGTTTTGGCAATCATTTCTTCAATCCTTTTATCAGTGGTTGATGAAATATCAAGATCGGCATGAACCCTTGCCATCAAAGCCTTCCGGGCTGCAATCGGTTCAAAAAAAGTAGCTGTAAAAGCATCCAGTGCATCATACCAGTCATGGTTGCCGGGAATGGCATACACAGGCTTTTCAACCCCTTTGAATGGCATCCAGAATTTTCTTTCATAATCCTTTAAGGCCCCGGAAGGATACACCACATCGCTGCTGATCACCAGGAACCTTACATCGGGCTTGTTGGTTACTTTTATGATCTGGTCTTTCAAAACCAATTGCGAGGCATCGCCTTCGCCCGGGTCGCCAATAACCACGAACGAAAAATCGGCGGTATCGGCCAACCCTTCCTGTTTAATATTAAATGCATTGGGGTCATGAATATTTTCGCCGGAAGCCTCAATCATAGCCATCCTCCAGGTATCGGTACGGATGGCAGCCCAGCGATCCCATATTCCCGAAGCCCAGTTTTCAGTATCAAAATACCAGCTCATGCCAAGCACCGGCATAATGGCCGCCAGTAATGCCGACCAGGGAAGACCTATCCGAAGCCCGGTACGCAATGCGGTGCGAAGCGAATACCCTGCTTTGCGGAACTGAATAGCCAGCCGCATCCTGCGGATAACAAACCATCGTACCAGCGACTTTACCCAGGTGACGGGCCATTTTACCGGGCCGGATTTTAATACCCAACCCCATAAGCTGTCATCAACCCAACCCGATATTTTTTTGAACCCCATTCGAACCGGTAAAATGATAGCATAAGCAATAATCAGCCCAACAACTGCGTCGCCCACTAAAGCTACCAACGGAGAAAGCACCCCGATGGAACTCCGGTCGAGCCCCATGCGGCCAAGGTGAATAAAAAACAACAACACCAGGAATAGTAAAATCCATTCGCGGTCGTAAGGGGCGCGGTTAGCCTCATCATCCTCAATGGACTGGGCTAATAGGGGAAGCTGTTCATATTTTTCAAGCCCCAGGTCGCGCACAATATCCTCACTTACCTGGTCGAGCGTGCCGGTTTTGGCAGCCAGCAGGCTAAGCCCAACACCTACCATACGCGCCGCCATTATAATGGATAACACCCATTGTATGCCTTTGCCGGTAAAAAAGAAAATGCCAAGAACCAGTAAAAGGTTTCCGAAACCCGCCCATAAATCGAAACTTGTTTTTTTACCGGGTTTTCTGAACCTGAAATGGTTGCGGAAATACCGAAGCGATTCGATAAAGAAAATGGCGGCAATAATGTATTGAAGAGATTCGGTAACCAACAGCCCTGAATTGATTAAAATAACACCAATCAGCATACTGAAGGCGCCGCTGTACATGGCTGTTCTGCGCGAAGACACTGTGTTTCGCCTGAAGCCGTGGTATATTTCAATAAGCCCTGTCCAAACGGTAAGCGCCCCTATATGCGATGCCACCTCCGAGCCGGGCCAAACGGGGGCAAAAAAGGCAAGCGCTGCCAGCGCCATGCAAAGGATGGAAAGAACGCGGGTTTGAAACCTGACATCGACGGATTTATTCATCATACATTATTAATAAATAAAAATAGGCTTCCTTTAGGAATCAACATTTGAAAATCAGGTTCCGGCCCAAACTGCCGGGCAGTAAAGAAGCAGTTTGAGCATGACAGTTTAGCTATAACCTGATTTGACCCTACTTTTGCCGCCTTATGGGCCAAAAGAAACTCGTCCGTTTTGAAGCAATTAAAACTTTTCCGAATGTTCTTCAGCATCCCGAAGGCATGGCTGGCAAATGGGGCAGCTTTTTTGCCAAACCACAACCGCTTACGCTGGAATTAGCCTGTGGAAAGGGTGAATACTCCGTTGGGCTTGGCCGCCTGCACCCCGAAAAAAATTTCCTTGGCATTGACATAAAAGGCAACCGGATATTTATTGGCGCTAAAAAAGCCCTTGAAGAACCGCTGCCCAATGTGGGTTTTATGCGGGCGCAGATTGATGCCATTGACAGCTATTTTTCGACAGGAGAAGTAAGTGATATCTGGCTCACCTTCCCCGACCCTCAACTCAGGGCAGGCAAGGCCAAAAAAAGGCTTACCCACCCAAAGTTTTTGCGCAAATACCAATCCATCCTTCAAACCGGCGGCCTCATACACCTGAAAACTGATTCACCGGTTTTATACACATTTACAAAAAAGGTAGTTGAACTTTGTGGTTGCTTGTTAGTTAAACAGTATGATGACGTGTATGCGCAGGCAAGTGAGCAGGAGCTTTTAGGCATAAAAACTCATTATGAAGACCTGGATATTGCACAAAGCGGTAAGATTTACTATATTTCATTCAAATTGCCGGAATCAGGTATTCCCGATGTGGACGAACCATTAAAAAACTGGGTTTTTGAAACAGAATGTAACCGAGGGGATTGACTATTACTATAATGAGGATGGATACATCGTTTTAACCGAACAATACCATCTCGACCGGGGATATTGCTGCGGAAACGGTTGCCTGCATTGCCCTTTTCAATATGATAGCGTGCCGGAACCCCGCCGAAGCGACCTGGTGATGAAAAGGGAAACAGCAGAAATGCATTAACCTTAATTAACCTCAGAGTCATAGGTACCGGAGAAACCTTTCCATTATATTATCGTCCAATTCACCAAATAATTATTCTATGAAAAAGTTAACCTGGCTGTTTGCCTCCATTTTCTCTCTTACCTCATTAATTGGTTTGGCACAGCCACCCCAGCAAATGCCTGTTGAAGACCGCGTGAAACGTACCATTGAAAGACTGAAACCTGAATTAAGCCTTACCGACAAACAGGTTACGGACATTACTCCTGTGTATACTGATTATTACACTGAAATGGATAAACTCCGTTCAGCCGGTACCCCTCCCAGCCCCGAAGACCGCCAGAAACTTACGGCCACCCGCGATGAAAAGTTGAAAAAAATCCTTGATGAAGGGCAGATGAAAAAACTGAAAGAACTCGAAGAACAAATGAGGCAGCAAAGAGGCCAGGGCAGGCCAAATGGAGGTGGAAGTAAAGGATAAGGACATTCCATATTCACCCATAAAAAAGTCCGTGAAAGTTTTGGCTTTCACGGATTTTTTTTATTCAAACCTTACTCCTTAATTCAATCATTAAACCCCATCCAAACTAAAGGGTAAAGTCCTGATCCTTTTTCCCGTAAGATCGAAAACAGCATTGGCAAGCGCCGGGGCAAAAGGTGGCAAACCTGGTTCGCCTACTCCACCGGCTTTTTCATCATTTTCCATAATCGCCACTTCAATATCGGTTACATCGCCAATCAGCGGCATAGCATATTCATTAAAGTTCTTTTCTACAGCCTTTCCATCTTCAAAAGTAGTTTGGTGAACAACAGCCGCTCCATAGCCCATCTGTATGCTTCCTTCCACCTGCGCACGAATGATATCGGGGTTTACATACCACCCACAATCAATAGCCGCAAAAACCTTATCTAATTGTACACCTCCACCTTCCTTTTTACTCACTTTTACCACATGGCCCGAAAAACTGCCAAAGCAATTGGTAAGCGCTATCCCGTATCCGTCGCCCTTTCTCCGGTTGCTCCAGCCACTCATTTCTACCAGTTTATCCAGCAACTTATGTACTCTTTCGCTTTTCAGGTGTTCTTTTCTGAAAGAAACGGGATCCTTTCCCGCTGCTGCGGCCATCTCATCCATAAAGCTCTCGTAGGCAAAGTTGTTGGTACTGCTGTACACCGACCTCCACCACATCACCGGGATAGGCGTTTCGGTAGGCACATCTGTAAAACTGTACACCGGAATGCTTTCAAGATAATTTTCAACAAACCCTTCCACCATATCATTATTGGCCGCATCCTTTTTAAATTCCTTTGAATTCTGCAATCCCATATTCTGCCCGGCCATACGGGTGCGGAGCGCCGCTATTTTTCCGTTATTCAAAACAGCATTCAGCTTGTACATCGCTCCGGGTCGGAAAGGTCCCTGTAGCATATCATCTTCCCTGCTCCAGATAACTTTTACCGGGGCATTAATTTCTTTTGAAATTACCACTGCTTCAGTAGTGTAATCCAAAAAGGCTTTCCTCCCAAAACCTCCTCCTAAAAAGGTCATGTTCACTTCCACCTGTTCGGGTTTAAGCCCGAAAGTCTTTGCCAGGTCGCCCTGCACCCAATCGGGGGCCTGGATGGGGCCCCAAACCTGCACTTTATCGTTCTGCCAATGCGCCGCGCAGCACAAGGGTTCCATGCAACTATGCGATTCGTAAGGTGTGCTGTACACAGCCTCCAATTTATTTCCTCCTGCCGCCCAGGCAGCATCAAAATCGCCGGTTGCTTTTACCTTATTACCTGTTTTTTCAAGGTCGGCCTGCATCTGCTTGTACAGGTCGGCAGTGCTGTGGTGGGGGAAACCGCTATCGTCCCATTCAATTTTCAACAGTTTGCGCGCCTGCATGCAAGCCCAGGTGTTGGTTGCTACCACTGCCACCCCTTCACGTTCAAAGGCAAAAACCGGCATTTTCACTTTAAAGACATGCTTAACCCCGGGTACGGCAAGCGCCGCAGCAGGTTCAAAACTTTTTACCTTGCCATGAAACCTCGGGTTACGTTCTACCATGGCAATCAGCATTCCGGGTTTCACCAGGTCCTGCCCGTAAATGGCAGAGCCATTTACTTTGGCAGGGTTATCTATTCTTGGCAATGGCTTTCCAATGAGTTTGTAATCCTTTCTTTCCTTAAGCTTTACATCCTTAGGCGGCGTGAGTTTTGAAGCTTCTTCTACCAAGTCACCATACCCCAACTTTTTGCCCGAAGGCTTGTGAATGACCGTTGCATTTTCCGCAAAACATTCTGTTTTGGCAACACCCCAGCGTTTGGCAGCGGTTTCAATCAGCATTTCACGGGCAGTGGCGCCCGATTTCAATAATTGCTGGTACGAACCCCGAACGGTGGAACTTCCCCCTGTACTCTGGCTGCCATAAGTTCCCTGGGCGCCTTTTGCAAATTCAACCCGAACCTTGTACAAATCAACTTCCAGTTCTTCAGCAATAATTTGCGGAACCGATTGAAAAGATCCCTGCCCCATTTCGGAGCGGTGATTATATAAAACTACCTGCCCGTTCTTATCTATCGAAATCCAGGCTGTAAGTTGAATGCCCAGGGCCTCAGCGTTTTCCCCGGTAATAATTTCAGCTACACTACCATTTCCAAATACCTTGAAATAATAACCAACGGTTAAAGCAGCCGTAGTGAGTCCGCTGAGTTTCACAAAACGGCGGCGGCTTATGCCTTTGTTTTCAGTTGTGGTTTGCATGTGCTTCACGGTTTTATTGGTTATTTAGTTTCTGCCATCAGTTTGGCAGCATGTTTTACGGCCTTATGAATCCGGGTGTAAGTTCCACAGCGGCAAATAAGCCCCTGCATCCCTACTGTAATATCTTCATCAGAAGGATTGGGATTAGTACGTAAAAGCGCGGCGGCCGCCATTATCTGCCCGCTCTGGCAAAACCCGCACTGCAGTACCTGCTCCTCAAGCCAGGCGCGTTGTACAGGGTGGCTATTATCGGTTGAAAGACCTTCGATAGTGGTAATTTTTGCCCTGGAAGCTGCCGAAACCTGCACTGAACAAGACCTGACAGGGGAGCCATTAAAATGCACCGTACAGGCGCCGCATTGAGCAATTCCGCATCCATACTTGGTTCCCGTAAGCCCTATTGCATCGCGCAATACCCAAAGCAGCGGGGTATTGGCCTCGGCTTCAACCGGGTAGGTTTTCCCATTTACATTGAGATTATAAGTTGGCATAACGATAAATTTCAGTTGGGTAAATGTAAAAACTATTTTACCGTAATGAAAACTTTGTGAAACAGCGGCAAAAAATACATTCAAGTGGTTTAAATCCTAAGTTTGTAAGAATGCTTCCAACATACAAAATGAAGAAAAAACCTAACAACCTAAAATCTGATCATGTTGAAAAAGACGGGCCAAAAGACAGCCCGAATTTTTTCGAAGATGTTTGGGATGTTGTACGCCAGGTACCAAAAGGACGGGTTACCACTTATGGGGCCATTGCCAATTACCTGGGTACCCGCATGAGCGCGCGCATGGTAGGCTGGGCCATGAATGCGGCCCAAATCCTGCCTGATGTACCCGCACAAAGAGTGGTTAACCGGAATGGAATGCTGAGCGGGAAAGCGCATTTTGCCACCCCCACCCGCATGCAGGAACTGCTGGAGAAAGATGGCGTAGAAGTGAAAGATGACATGGTGCAGCGATTTAAAACCCTGTTTTGGGACCCCGCTGCTGAATTAGGACTTTAACCCAAATAATCAGGTGTAATACGGGCTGATCATCAGGTACACCAAGGGCCCGGTAACGGCTACATAAAACCAAAGCGGCCATGTAATTCGTGCCAGTTTCTTGTGGGTTCCGTATTCTGCAGTTAGCCCGCGGTAAGCCGTAAAAAGAATAAAGGGAAGAATAATGGCAGCCAGAAAAATATGGGTGATCAGGATAATATAATATACAGTCCGGATGAGGCCCACGCCACCAAACTTTGTTTCTCCCGACAGCAAATGATGGGCAATATAAGAAAGCAGGAAAAGGATGCTCAACAGCAATGCTCCTATCATTAAACGCTTATGCAGCAGATATTTTTTAGCCCTGACAGCCACTAATGCTACTAACAGCAAAACGGCTATAATACTATTGATTACTGCATTTATTTTGGCGAAAATGTGAATGTCGAATCCCAGGTCAACTTCCAGTTTTACCCGGCCGAGCAATACCACCACCGAAAACACCACAAAAGAAAAAATACCAATCAGCCATTTGGCCTGCTTATCATTTTTTTGAATAGCGGGTGTTAGAAGATTGGCCATTGCTTATTTACGATTTTTGATTTAAGATTTACGATTTGGAATTCGAGATTTGGAATTTACTACATCGTATTCGTTCCTAATTCCCAATTCCTCATTCCCAATTCCTCATTCCCAATTCCCCATTCCCAATTCCTCATTCCTCCACCTTTTTCCTCGTCCTGTTTAAAAACCACATGCCTACCATAATAATCAATGGAACCAGGGCAAGCACCGGCAGCAAAGGGATGTATTCCCTGAAAATAGAAGGCTTAGTTCTATCTTTTTCAAGATAAAGCCTGCCGATATCCATGCCAAGATGAGCCATAGAGGCGCTGTCGAGACCGTTGTAAAAACCACGTACAATCATATTCCGGTCAATGAGCATTATTTTTTCCGTATGGATAAAATTGCTGTCAATTCCCTCCCCATCCTGCGCCGACAGGTGGAAATCGTTCAACAAAAGATTGTAAATATCCTTTTTAGGACCTGTGAGCAATCTCCAACTGTCGCTGTTAACATGAAAACGGTCGGCCCAGTGTTTTAAAGCGCTTACGCTGTCGCGTTCAGGGTCAACACTCATGGAAAGGAAATACACAATGGAAGTATCCCCAAACTTTTTACGCTTAGGGTTTTCGAAGCTTACCTGCATTTTGCGGATATTGCGCGTCAGGCCGGGGCAAATATTGGGGCAACGGGTAAAAAAAGTATTTACCACCCAAATCCTGCCTTCCATGTCTGCACCCTGAAAAGCATTCCCAAGATGATCAGTTAGATGAAAATCAGGAATTTTATGCCAAACGGTATCAAATGTAATTTTACCATCCTTGCGGGCTTCAATCACCGAATCTGCAAAATATTTCCGGGGCATGGGGGTGGCATTTCCCCCAATACTTTGTACAAACCAATAACATACCAAAGGCAGAAACAACGCAACTCCTAACCCTAACCACGAGGTTTTGTTCATAATCTATCGCACTTTTCGCAGCGGCGTTTGGCCCCTGATCTACCGGCAACAACCTATGCTGCCATCATTTTATACCGGGCGCAAAATTAGGTTTGAATACCCCAAGTTAAATCATATAAACATTTTTTAATTTTAAAGATTAATTCGGGATTATGCGGAAATTTGCAGCCCGGCTATTAAAATTTTGAAGGCGGTCTTCATCAACTTTAAGTAACCTTTAGAAAAAATATGGTTATAACTTGGTTTTCTTAAATAATTTTTTAACCTTTGCTCCTCGCAAAGAGAAACTGCTTATTCACTTTAAAAACACCACACCTATGAAACATTTTGCCCCAAGACGTTTTTTAAGTACCGATAATATGGTTGCTTTCTTTGTTTGGGCATTTATAATGGCAGCCGTTATCTACTACACTTCGTAGTTAAATCCTTAAACATAAACCCTTTTTACAAAGCCCTCGGGTTTACAGGAATTTTCCAAATACTATTAGTGTACCATTTTTAATTCAATCGTATTTAATTGAGCGATATGGGCATCCCCGATACAGGGAAATCCACTTCTATATCCTCAGGCCGGTTATCATTCCATTCAACAATCAGGTTGTTGCGGCCTTCTCCTATCATGATGGTGAAATATTTTTGCTGAACCAGTTCAAGAATGCTGAGGAAAAGGAAAATGGCATGAATTTTATTTTCACAGCCTGAAAATATTTTTTCAAAACCCATGGTTCTTTCCGTGCGGATGGACTGAATCATATTCTCCCGGCTTTCCTCCATGGTATAGTTATACCGGAACACCACGTGCTGGGGTTTATGATTCCTTTCCTGCATTTTCTTCATCACCTTTTCAAATGTTTTCATCAACTTAAAAAGTGTAATGCTTTGGATTTCGGTACCCTCGCCGGATTCTTCACCAATAGAATTCATTTCACGGAATACATTCCCCCTTCGTACCACCAGGAGCCTCAGGGCTTCCATGTCAGCCATCCGTTGCGAAGCATCTTTAAACCTTTTGTACTCCAGTATCTTATCAACAAGCTCCTGCCTCGGATCAATTTCATTACCCGAAGCATCCACTTCCTTGCGGGGCAGCAGGGTTTTGGCCTTTATCCTCATCAACGTGCTTACAAACAGGATGAATTCGCTGCTCAATTCGATATTGAGGCGTTCCTGGGCCTGTATATAATTCAGAAATTCCTTAGTTATTTTATGGATGGGGATATTGTAAATGTCCAATTCATCCCTTTCAATAAAGAAAAGCAGCAAGTCGAACGGACCCTCAAACTGGGGAAGCTTTATCTGGTAGGTGGCTGTTGTCATTATTATTTTCCCGTATCAAAAATGAATCTTTTTGATACGGTGGTTCAAATGTACGGGTATAAAAAAGTCCCTCACCGCAAACGATGAGAGACCAAAATTAATTGTGGATAGATTGGTTAAAACTTGGCAGCCACACCAATTCCAAAGGTTCCGAGGAATTGTGTACGTGGGCCCGAAACCCCTTCGGGAATAAAATCATCATCATAGGCCACGTTCCACTGGTATGAAAGCACCAGCCATCTGTTAACCTTGAAAACCAGGTTGTTGGTCCAGTAAATATCAATATTCTGTGGCTGGTTGCGATAATTGGAAAACAGGTCGAGCCGCGATGTGTAGATCACATTCTTTACAATTTCCTTATCAAATTTGGCGGAAAGAAAGGCGCCGTACTGCGCATCAACCTTTTCCTCGGGATCAACTCCATATAATTCCGAAATGGGTTCCTCCTGGCTACCGTCGGGCCGGATGCCATTGGGATAAGAATAACTATAAGGATCATTGGAAACAATAACCCACCGGGGGCCGACTGCAGAAACGAATAACGAAAAGAATTTATTCGGCCTCCATTCCAAACCGGGCGTTAATAAAATAGTAGCCGGTGCCATAAAATCGGAGGTTCGCCTTCTCGGATCAAGGTCGTAATTGTAACCGGGGGTAAACTGCGAACGAAAGTTCCCGATTACGGCAATAAATGTTTTCCCGTTTTTGCTGATATCCCTGCCATATTTTGAATAAAGGTCAATAAAATCGGTAGTTTTCCTAACACCCTGGCTTTCGTTATGGGTAAAAGCATAGGCCATCTTCAGTGTATTGTCCCATGTATTTCTATCTTTTGCGTAGTTGCCGTATATATCTGCAGAAGTGCCCACATTCAAGGCGAAGCTTTCGTTGGTGCCAACCCAATAGGAACTATTTTGTTGTGAAAGGTTAATGGTAACCAAACCGCCGAGCTTCCAGGGGCCTTTCTTGGAAGTATCGGCTGCTATGCCTTTACTGGCAGTAGCTTCATCAATTTTTTTGGAAATCTCCTGGGTAAGTCCTTGCATGGTTGTAAGGCATAAAAATGGAAAAAGCCATTTAGGTGCTTTCATAGTTTGGTGCTTGAGTGAGAAAATTATTTCCTGAGTGAGTCTCTTATCTCCATTAATAATTTATCGGTGCTGCTTGGTTCGGGCGGGGCGGCAGGCGCTTCCTGGGCGGGTTTCCGGGTTTTGTTGATGGCCTTAACCAACAGGAACATAACCCATGCCACAATAAAAAAATCAAGTGATGCAGTAAAAAAGGCCCCGTACCTTATAGAAACTGCCGCCACCTCAGATGTGACGGCGCCGGTTGCATCCACCTCTTTAATAGCCTGGCGGAGAACCCATTCTTTCCTTGAAAAATCCACCCCGCCTGTTAAAAGCGAAATAATCGGGCTGACAAGACCTTCGGTCATGCTTGAAACAACCTTACCAAAGGCGCCACCCATTACAAAGGCAACCGCCACATCTACCAGGTTTCCTTTATTTGCGAAATCCTTAAATTCTTTTATCCAGCTCATAATCAGTTATTTTCAAACGAAATTATTTAAATCGCCGAATTAGCCTGAGTTTTGATGTTTTAATTATTAAAATAATTGCGAAACGATTCATTTTCAAACATAAACAGGGCTAAATGGCCCTGGTTTGCAGTGATTTGCCTGATATGGGGCAGCTCTTTTATTTTAATGAAAATAGGAATGTTCTCTCAGGATGGCACTCCTTTGCTATCGGCCTGGCATGTCGGTTCAATCCGTATCCTTTCATCGGGGATTGTATTGCTCCCATTTGCAATTGGCGCTTTCAGAAAGGTTCCCCCGGGTTTAAGGGGAATAGTCTTCATTTCAGGCTGGCTGGGAAGTTTTATCCCTGCCCTTCTTTTTTGCTTTGCCGAACTTCATGTAAGCAGCGCATTTGCGGGAACCCTGAATTCCATGACTCCATTAAGCACGCTGCTGATTGGCTGGATGATTTACAACATACCGGTTGCAAAATCGAAAGCAACAGGCATAATGGTCGGGCTGGCAGGAAGCTTTATCCTCCTGGCCGCCAAATCGGGCGGGCAAACCTCCTCACCTGCCTATGGATTATTGGTTGTGGCCGCAACCATTTGCTACGGGCTAAATGTGCATCTTGTAAAACAAAAGCTTGGCGGAATCTCCTCACTCGACATTGCTTCGCTTGCATTTGCCGGGCTTATACCATTTTCTTTGGCAGTGCTGGTATTCTCAGGTTTTTTCTCCTTGCCGCTTTCAGAAGCCGCTTACCTGAAGGCTTCCGGAGCCTCCACCCTGCTGGGAGTAGCCGGCACTGCCATTGCATCAATCATCTTTTATCGGTTGGTGAAAATAGCAGGCGCCGTATTTGCCTCGTTGGTAACCTATGGAATACCCTTTGTAGCTATTGGATGGGGTTTTATATATGGTGAAGCCATATCCCTTTTTCAATGGATAGCACTGCTCTTTATTTTGGCAGGCGTTTACCTGGCAAACCGCGATAAGTAATTGATAACCAGTAAAACTGAACTACACCGCCATAATCTCCTTATCCTTGGCAACAAGATGCTTGTCAACCAGCGCAATAAAACGGTTGGTAAGTTCCTGTACTTCGGCCTCCCCATCTTTAGCAGCGTCCTCGCTCAAACCATCCTTCTGGAGCTTCTTGATTTTTTCAATCGCATCCCTTCGGATATTACGGATGGTAACTTTTGAGTGCTCGCCTTCGCCATTCGCCTGTTTTACCAGCCCTTTTCTGCGTTCCTCGGTTAAAGGCGGCATGGTAATTCTTATTATAACACCGTCATTTTGGGGCGTAACACCAATATTGGCCTGAAGGATAGCCCGTTCAATGGGGCCAAGCATATTTTTTTCCCAGGGCTGAATGGTTAGTGTTCTTGAATCCATGGCGCTTACATTGGCCACCTGCCCTATTGGCGTGGGTGAACCATAATATTCAACCATTAAACCATCCAGCATGCCGGGGCTTGCTTTTCCGGCCCTTATTTTAGTTAGTTCGGCTTCAAGGTGGGCAATGGCCTTTTTCATAAGGCCATCGGTTTCCATTTGGAGGATTTCTAATTCATCTGACATATTCCCAGTAATTTTTTCCGGGCAAACCTAAAATAAATGATTGATTTGGCAAGTGAATATGTAGGGATACCCGGGGTGTAACCAAAGCGTAGGGGCGCCCTTTATTATTTTTCAATTAATCCTCACCGGCAACCTTTCTTTTGGCCATGGCAATGGTGCGGATGGATGGAAGTTCCTTCCCGATTTTGCTAACCCCGCCTTTTACAAGTGAAGAACGGCTAACATACCGGTACCTGACTACAAGGCAGCCAACCCCGGCAAAACCGGCCGCTACCATGCCTGTCACAATCCAGGCCGTTCCAAAATCTCTGCATAAAAAGGCAATAAACGGGATAATGAAACCTGCAATACCAAGGCTAACCGCCACTTTGGTATGCGAAAGCCTGAACCTTAATAATATATGGTGGATATGGTTCCGGTCGGGGGTGAATGGCGATGTGCCCTTCAGCATCCTGAAGGAAAAAACCCGGAGCGTATCGAAAAGTGGAACAAACAAAATAGCAAAACCCACTGCGGGGGCAGCCAATACCGGGAAAGCAGGGGCCGTTGGGGCGGTATTGATAAACTGGATAACCATCATGGCATTCAGCAAACCAAGCATCATAGAACCCGTATCGCCCATAAATATCCTGGCGGGCTGGGCATTAAAGATTAAGAAAGCAAGCAGGGCGCCAATCAGCGAAGTAGCCATGCAGGCATACGCAAGATTATCATTAATTCCAAAATAAATAGCGAAGAAAGATGCTGAAATAATGGATAACCCGGCTGCAAGCCCATCAACCCCATCAATCAGGTTATAGGCATTTACAATAACCACAATGGTAAGAATGGTAAACAGGTATGCCGCCATATCGGGCAATTCATGCATACCAAGGAACCCATCCATGGATGTGAGAACCAATCCCCCTTTAAGAGCAATAATAGAGGCGGCAAGTAATTGGCCAAGAAACTTTTTAAACGGGGAAATGTTTAACAAATCATCCTTGAGGCCAACAAAAAATATTACCAGGGCCGCCGCCAATAAATATTGAAACTTAACCGGCACACTTGTAAAACTTGCCGTAAGCAGAAAAGCGGTAATAAATCCTGAAAAAATACCAATGCCACCGAGCGCGGGTATGGGTTGCCTGTGAAGTTTTCTTTCATCAGGATAATCGAACAACTTTTTTTCCTGTGCAGCGTGAATAATGGCAGGAATGGCATAGAAAGTGATGCCAAATGCAAGAATAACGCTCATGAGCACTTCAACCATAAAAGATTTTTAAGGGGTACTGTAACAGCTAATTCTGGTTAGAAAATAACAGTTGCAATCTAAGTGGGTAAAAGTAACCAATGATAAGTTCAAAACCAATTCAGGAGCAAAAATTTATTGATTAATCGTTGCTGCCCGAAATGAAACCTGTAAAAAAAACTGCTAATAAAATAATAAGCGCTTCTCCCTTGTAAGAAATTTCAATCCATTAGATTTGCGGGCAAATTTCAGGAAATGCCAACCTTACAGGAAACAGCCAGCCAAATAAGAAGAGATATTGTACGCATGGTACATGGGGTACAGAGCGGACACCCGGGTGGTTCACTCGGATGTACGGAATTTTTTACCGCCCTGTATTTTAAAGTATTAAGGCATAATCCAGGGCAGTTTAGCATGAAAGGCGAAGGCGAAGACCTGTTTTTCCTGTCAAACGGGCATATTTCCCCGGTATATTATGCTGCATTGGCGCGAAGCGGGTATTTCGATGTAAAGGAATTGGCTTCTTTCCGCAAAATTAACTCAAGACTGCAAGGGCATCCTACTACTCATGAAGGCTTACCGGGTATCCGTATTGCCAGCGGAAGCCTTGGACAGGGGATGAGCGTAGCCATAGGCGCCGCACTCGCCAAAAAATACAACAGCGATAAGAGCCTTGTTTTCAGCCTGCATGGCGATGGCGAGCTTAACGAAGGCCAGGTTTGGGAAGCCATTATGAGCGCTGCCCACCACCGGGTTGATAACCTCATTTCCACTATTGACTGGAACGGCCAGCAAATTGACGGCCCAACGGATAAGGTTATGTATTTAGGCGACCTTACCGAAAAGTTCAGGGTTTTTGGTTGGGAAACCATTGTGCTTGAAAACGGTAACGATATGGATGAAGTAGTGGCAACCATTGAAAAAGCCATATCGCTTACCGGAAACGACAAGCCTGTAGCCATAATGATGAAAACAGCCATGGGAAAGGGTGTTGATTTTATGGAAGGAACCCATGAATGGCATGGTATAGCCCCCAATGATGATCAATTGGCAAAAGCGCTTGCTCAATTGCCCGAAACGATAGGCGACTATTAATCAGCAATCCGCTTATCTTAGGGAATACGCCGATTCATTGGCCCTTTTCGAAGGGATCCAGGCTGCAATCAGCGCTATAATAAGGGTAATGGCGGCCACGACCAACAGGTCGGAAATGCGTACTGCAACCGGGTAATAGTTAATGATAAAACTTTGCCCTGCCAGTTTAACCCAATGAAATTGCTGCTGGCCCAGGCAAATAAGTACCCCGGTTATAAACCCGGCGCCGGCACCAATACCGGCCAGCAGTACCCCCAGGTTTAAAAATATCCTGTACACCATTTGCTCCGATGCGCCCATAGCTTTCAGCACGGCAATATCTTTTTGCTTTTCAATAACCGTCATGGTGAGGCTGCTGACAATATTAAACCCGGCAATCACCAATATTAAGAAGGAAACAGCGTAAATAATAAACTTTTCGGTATTCATGGCCGAAAACAGCGACTGGTTTTGCTGAAACCTATCCTTAATAACTACCGAACTTCCAAGTATTTTCTCAATGCTTTTCTTAATACTGTTCAGACCGGCATCCTTTGAAATAAAAACTTCATAGGTGGAGAATTTTCCCTCCGGAATATTCAGCAGGTACTTCAGAAATGAAATATGGGTAAAGGCAAACTGGTCGTCAAATTCCTGCTGAACCGCAAAAGAGCCCGAAACAAATGCATTTGAGCTGACCATGGCAGTGGTTGGGTCAGCAACCGGCCCGGCATCGGGATTGGGCAGGTAAACAGTTACGGGAAAAGGCGATTGGCCGGCCACAATTTGAAGTGATTGCTCAACTCCAACCCCCAAAACCAGCCTGGGCAAGCTGCTGTCGCCAATAAAAAACTCCCCCCGAAGCATGTGCCCCGAAGTATGATTGTATGTAGAATATTCCGCAGAAACACCTTTTAGCCAAACAATGCTTTTATCTTCCTGGTCAAGCAAAATGGCCCTTTCCTGGATAACGGGTTCAACAAACAAAACGCCTTCCAATCCCCTGATCTTAGCTAACTGATTATCGGTTAAACCTACCCATTTGCCATTTTTAGCGGAAACCTGGATATCGGAATAAAAATCACCGTACATCTGCCTGACCAGGTCTTCAAAACCATTAAACACACTAAGCACAACCACCAAAGCTGCAGTTACCACAGCAATGGCTACCATGCTTATCCACGCAATAATATTAATAGCATTGGTGCTTTTTTTGGAGCGCAGGTACCGCCAGGCGAAATATAAGGTCATGCAGAAAAAAAATAGTTTATCCCGAAGCCGGGGCCTCAGGAGGGTTCGGTACCGGGATTTACTTCCTTCAGCAACTGCTCCATTTTAAATACATAATCAAGGGTATCATCATGAAAATAAGTAAGTTCGGGCATGCGGCGAAGTTGTTTACCCACACGGGCGACGAGTTCCCTTTTTATTTCCCAGGCTTTGTCCTTTACTTTCTGGAGCATGGCAGCAGGGTCCTTTACCTGGAAAAAACTTAGGTAAACCCTTGTTTCCAGCAGGTCGGGCGTAACCTTTACCGAGGAAATGGAAATCATTCCGCCATCCACAATATTCAATCCCAAACGCAGGAAAATATCATTCAATTCTTCATTCAACAACCCGGCAACCTGTTTCTGCCTTTTCGACTCTTCCATAGTTTCCCTTCTTTTAGTAAACGTTAAAACCAACCCGCAAAGCTAACCCGTGCTCGTGTAAAAGTAGTTACTTTGCCGCCTATTTTCAGCTATCAATTGCATACATGAGCAAATACGCACGAATTTTTAACTACCTGTCGCCTTACAAGGGACAACTGGTTGTTTATGTAATCTGCATATTACTTAGCACTATTTTTTCCCTGCTTTCCATTGGCATGCTCATGCCTTTTCTTGAACTGATTTTTGTGGGTAAGTCCGGGGCGATTGACCTGGCATCCCAAAGCAAGGGAGGCAGCGGTGTGATGCTATGGGTGCGTACGCAAATGAACGATTTTGCCAAATCCAGGGATGGCAACCCATTGGCCGTTCTCCTGCTGATTTGCGGGTTAATGATGGGAAGTATTTTATTGAAGAACCTGTTCTTTTACCTGAGCCTGTATATCCTGAACCCCTTGAAAAACCGGGTGGTCACAAGTTTCAGGGCCGATTTATACGATAAAGTTCTTCGCCTGCCTATTGGCTATTTTACCGAGCAACGCAAAGGCGACCTGATGAGCCGGGTAACCAATGATATCAGCGAAGTGGAAAATAGTGTTGTTAGTACGCTCGAAGGTTGGTTTAAAGACCCGCTCCAAATTATATTAACGCTTGCCGCCCTGCTTTTATTAAGCACACAACTTACCCTTTTTCTCCTGGTGCTGTTGCCGGTTGTAGGGTTAATTATTGGCCGCATAAGCCGAAGCCTTAAGAAACAAAGTATGGCGGCTGCCGAAAAACAAGGTGAGGCCGTAAGCGTATTGGATGAAACCCTGGGAGGTCTCCGTGTAATCAAGGCTTTTAATGCTGAAAAATTGCTCCGCGAGAAATTCTTTAGCATCAATCAATCTCTTTTGTTTGTAAAAAACAAGATCAACCGCCGACGTGACCTTGCCTCACCCCTTAGCGAAACCATGGGCATTTTTGTATTTTGCTGTATCCTGCTGTATGGCGGCTACCTGATCTTCAGCAAGCACTCCGGGCTTGATCCAGCCATGTTTATGACCTACCTTGGCATGTTTTACAACATCATCAGCCCGGCAAAAAACCTGAGCAGTTCATTTTACAATATACAAAAAGGCAGCGCTGCCATTGGCCGTATTGAAGAAGTATTGAATGCAGAGGTTACCATTGAAGACATTCCAAATGCAAAGCAACTGACCGAATTCAAATCATCCATTGAACTGAAGGACGTAACCTTTCGCTACGATGATGTTACCATATTGGATAATATAAACCTGACAATTAAAAAAGGCTCGACCGTTGCGCTGGTAGGCAGCAGCGGCGCGGGCAAAAGTACGCTCGCCGATCTTGTACCGAGGTTTCATGATGTAACCGAAGGCGAAGTACTGATTGACGGTGTGAACATCAGGGATTACAGCCTGGAAAGCGTAAGGGCACAAATGGGCATTGTAACACAGGAGCCCATTTTATTTAATGATACCATCGCTTCAAATATTGCGCTTGGCACGGAAAACAGCAACCTGGAAGATATTGAACAGGCCGCAAAGGTTGGCAACGCCCACAACTTCATTGTTCAAAAAGAGGATGGCTATCTTTCCAATATTGGCGACAGGGGAACCAAGCTGAGCGGCGGCGAAAGGCAGCGCCTCACCATTGCAAGGGCTGTTTTGAAAAACCCGCCAATCCTAATTTTGGATGAGGCCACAAGCAGCCTTGATACTGAAAGTGAAAGGCTGGTACAGGACGCCATTAACCATGTAATGGAAAACCGCACCACGTTGGTAATAGCACACCGGTTAAGTACGGTTCGGCATGCAGATACAATAGTGGTGCTTCAAAAAGGAAAGATCATACAACAGGGTACGCATGATGAACTGATTGAACAGGAAGGACAGTATAAGCGATTGGTGGAGATGCAGGAGGTTCGTTAGTTTGGGGTTGGGTTTGGG
>CAYUGH010000036.1:0-21119 GCA_964444195.1 uncultured Chitinophagaceae bacterium | reverse complement strand
TTGGGTTTGGGATTTGTTTATTGTTTATGGTTCCATTCGGCCGCGAGCTGTACAGCACACACGCAATACCCGCACACAAACTATCCCACACACACAAACCAACAATAAACACTAAACCATAAACCCGAAACATCTGAACATGAACATAGAAGAACTGAAAGAAAAATGGCTTAAAGACCCCCGCATATTTCAGATAGCGGACAAGCTTTCTTTTGCCCAACCCCAGCAAATACAACTCAGTGGTTTATCAGGAAGCGCTCCTGCTTTTATTGTCAATGCGCTTTTTACCCACGAGGTTTCTGCTTCCATCAATCACATAGTCATTCTCGAAGATGCAGAAGAAGCGGCCTACTTTCACAATACGCTCGAAAACATAACGGATGCACTCGACCTGTTTTATTTTCCATCTTCTTTTAAAAACAAGAAGAATTACCACCTGCTTAATCCAAGCCATGTGATGCTGCGCACCGAAGCGCTCACTAAAATTGCCGGAGGAGGAAATAAAAAGATCATCGTTACCTATCCTGAAGCGCTGTTTGAAAAAGTAGTGATCAGCAGGCAACTCACCGAAAACATTATCCGCATCAAGCAGGCCGAAGAAATAAAGCCAGACAGCCTGATGGAATTGCTGGTGATGCTGGGTTTTACACGTACCGATTTTGTATATGAACCCGGGCAGTTTGCCTTGCGCGGCGGCATACTCGATATCTATTCTTTTGGCAATGAAAAGCCCTACCGTATTGAGCTTTTTGGGAACGAGGTGGACAGTATCCGCATCTTCGATCCCGAAACGCAGTTGAGTGAAAGAAAACTGTTACAAGTAAATATTATTCCCAACGTAGAGACACAGTTTGAATCAGGCGAAAAAGTAAGCCTCCTTGAATTTTTACCCGGGAACACGGTGGTTTGGACGGCGGACTGGCAATTCATAAAAGAAAAACTGCAGCAGGAGGCAGATCAACTGCAAATATTTATTGACTATGTAAAGGCGAACGGTAAACCTGAATACGGCCACAACGCAGATGGCGAACCGGATGAAACACTCCAAACCAAAGACACAGGCTGGGATGATGTTGTAAGAGCAGATGAAATTGAAATTCAAATTTCAAACCGACATCAAATTACTTTAGGAAAAAACTTTGCTACAGGATTTCAAATTCCAATAGGCAAATCCCAAATTCCAAAAGCTGAATTTCAAATTTCAAATTTCAAATTTCAAATTCTTCCCCAGCCTTCTTTCAACCGCAACTTCAATTTGCTCATCTCCGACCTGAAACAATGGGAGCAGCTTGGTTTTAAGATTTACCTTTTTGCTGAACAGGCGCGGCAACTGGAAAGATTATACAGCATCTTCACTGACCTGAACACTGAAATCCAGTTTACGGGTGTTCCGCTTGCCATTCACCGCGGGTTTATTGATAAGGACCTGAAAACGGTTTGCTACACCGATCACCAGATATTTCAGCGCTACCACAAATACAAGGTAAAACAGGCATTCAGCAAAAACAAGGCCATTACGCTGAAAACCCTGCGTGAGCTGCAACCCGGCGATTATGTAACCCATATTGATCATGGCGTAGGTATTTTCAGCGGTTTGCAAAAGATTGAAGTGAACGGGCGCGTGCAGGAAGCCGTAAGACTGCGGTACAAAGACAACGACCTGCTCTACGTCAACCTGTCATCGTTGCACAAAATAAGCAAATACACAGGTAAGGAAGGGCATGTGCCCAAAATGAACAAATTAGGCAGCGATGCCTGGAACCGGCTGAAGGAAAAAACCAAGAAACAGATAGTTGATATTGCCGAGGACCTGATAAAATTGTATGCTGAACGTAAGGCGCAGAAAGGCTTTCAGCATAGCCCCGACAATTACATGCAAACCGAACTGGAGGCAAGCTTTATTTACGAAGACACGCCCGACCAGGGCCGAGCCACTGCCGAAGTGAAAGCCGACATGGAAAAAGACAGTCCCATGGACCGGTTGGTATGCGGCGATGTGGGATTTGGTAAAACCGAAATAGCCATCCGGGCGGCCTTTAAAAGCGTATGCGACAGCAAACAGGCAGCCGTATTGGTGCCAACTACTATTCTTGCCTATCAGCACTACAAAACATTCAGCGAGCGTTTAAAAGAGTTCCCGGTAACGGTTGATTTTGTTAACCGTTTTAAAAGCGCAAAGGACAAAAAAGAAACGCTGCAAAAACTGGAAGAAGGTAAAATTGATATTATCATAGGCACACATGCGTTGCTTGGTAAGGGCGTAAAGTTCAAAGACCTCGGCATCATGATCATTGATGAAGAGCAAAAGTTCGGGGTAACCGCCAAAGAAAAACTCAAGCAGTTCCGTGCCACGGTGGATAGCTTGACGCTGACCGCTACCCCTATCCCGCGCACCCTTAACTTTAGCCTGATGGGCGCCCGCGACCTGAGTGTGATCAACACACCGCCACCCAACCGGCAGCCGGTACAAACCGAAATAATGGTATTCAATGAAGATGCCATCCGCGATGCCATTTACTACGAAACCGAGCGGGGCGGACAGGTGTTCTTTATCCACAATCGCGTGGCAAGCTTACCCGAAATGGCTGCGCTTATCCACGGGATTTGCCCCGACCTAAGCATTGCTTTTGCCCACGGACAAATGGAAGGCGACAAGCTCGAAGATACCATCCTCGACTTTATGGATCGCCGCTTCGATGTGCTGGTATGTACCAATATTGTAGAAAGCGGCGTAGATATTCCCAACGTCAATACGATACTCGTTAACAACGCCCACCAGTTTGGGTTGAGCGATCTGCACCAATTGCGCGGGCGCGTGGGGCGCAGCAATAAAAAAGCCTTCTGCTACCTGCTTGCACCGCCCATGAGCACGCTACCTACGGATAGCAGAAAGCGCCTGCAAACCCTTGAGCAATTCAGCGATTTGGGCAGTGGCTTCCAGATCGCCATGCGCGACCTCGACATACGCGGCGCGGGCAATCTGCTCGGCAGCGAACAAAGCGGTTTCATCGCCGAGATCGGTTTTGAAATGTACCAGAAGATATTGGACGAAGCCATCCGCGACCTGAAACGGAAGAAATTCAAAGACCTGTTCAAACAGGAGATACAGGCGCAGGACGACTTTGTAACAGACTGTACCATTGATACCGACCTTGAAATTTTGATTCCGGATACCTATGTTGACAATATTGCAGAACGCCTGAGCCTGTACACTCGCCTCGACAATAGCGAAAACGAAGATGAATTACAGCAGTTTCGTACTGATATGGCAGACCGTTTTGGCCCCATTCCGCCACAGGTGGAAGACCTGTTCCGCACTGTTCGGGCGCGCAAAATGGCAGTTGATTTAGGATTCGAAAAAATGCTGCTGAAAGACAATTTGCTGAAATGCCATTTTGTGGCCAATCACGAGTCGCCCTACTTTCAAAGCGAAATCTTTAACCGCATCCTCGAATATGTAACCACCCGCACCAACAAAGCGCAACTCAAACAGATTGGGGTACATGGCATTTTGTTTGTGAGGGATATTAAGACTATGGAAACGCTGGTAGAGTTTTTGGGAAAGATGAAAGAATTTGTTGCAGAAAAGACGTTGATAGAACAATAGCTTTTCAGGTTTCCTTATTCTTCAACTTCATTTATTTGCCAGTACGCTCTAAAATTTAGTATGTCGGAAATTCCGACATACTGCCGCAGACGGCAAAGAACTTGAATTTTTTTAAGGTAATGAATGGCGCGTCTTTTTCTTCCGAAGACGGTAAAAACGACCTAACAAAGTTTTACCGCTTAAAAGCCATATTGACTGCGGGGTATTGGGTTAACCCTGCGCAAGCAACTGATTTTTGAAAGTGGGCAACCCAAACACAATTTGCTTTTTTTGGCTGTTCCCCTTCCACAATTCCTCATACACTTCCCCTACCCCGTATGCTTCAACCCACCTGCAATAGCATTTACAAGCAATAGCAATTTGGTAAGCAGGTCAGAAGAAAGCTCCTCATTGGTATTCTTTACTGTACGCCATTCTGCCAGGTATTTCAACTGTAGTTCATGCAATTTACCAAGCGCTTCGCCCCGCAAATGCACATTTTCCACCTGTGTGGTCCTGCGTTCGGTGGCGGGGGTTCCCAGCATATCAGCAATAAGTTCCAGTCCAGCCGAATGATCGGCCATCATCATGCCAAAAATTTCTTCCCTGATGGCTTCATCAGGCACCTGGTCGGCAAAAGCGCGCATCCAATGCAGGTCGGCATTCAGCAGGTTAGTTTCCACTTGTATCAGCGTGTACTTAAGAAAAGGCCAGCCATCCACGGAGGATTTCAGTTGTTGAAATGTGTCTGAATCGTTTTCCTGCAACTGTTTTAGCGCAGTACCAAAACCAAACCACCCGGTAAGGTTATACCTCGATTGGCTCCAACTAAAAACCCAGGGAATTGCCCGGAGGTCCTCCAGCGACCGTTGCCCGGTCCTTCGTGCTGGCCTCGACCCAATCTTGGTATTTTCAAGCAGGTCAATGGGTGTGGCAAAGCTGTAAAATTGAATAAAACCCGGGTGTTCAACCAATTTTCTGTAGGCTTCAAAAGATAGTTGAGCCAGGTCATCCATCGCCTTTTCGGGCAAGGGAGCCGGGTTATTTGAATGCGCGCTAAGCATAGCCTGCCGCGCCACTCCCGCCAGCAACATTTCGAAATTGTAAGTAGCGGTGATCCGGTTGGCGTATTGTTGCGCAATGCTTTCGCCCTGCACAGTTAGTTTCATGTGGCCGCTTACACTGCCGGGCGGCATGCTGTCGAGAAAGCGGTGCATTTTACCACCACCCCGGCTGATGGTGCCGCCTGTGCCATGAAAAAAACGAAGCTTCACTCCATGGTTGTTGGCTATTTGGGTAAGTTGCTCTTCGGCACAATAAATGGCCCAACGGCTTGCCAGGATTCCCCCATCCTTATTGCTGTCGCTGTAGCCAAGCATCACTTCCTGGACAGGTTCCTGCAGCAGGGCCAACCTTTTTTGGGTAACCGGATGCGAGAGGAAAGCATCGAGGATACCGGTTCCGGCCTGGAGGTCGCCAATGGTTTCAAAAAGCGGCACCACCTGCCAGGGTGTTTCCAGCAACCCCACTTCGCGAAGCCAGATATATACCACCAGCAAATCACTGAGGCTACGGGTCATACTTACAATCAATGAGCCAATGCCATCGGGGCCATACCGGTCAACATGTGTTCGCAGCACATTATAACATGCAAGCACTGCATCGGCCTCTGCCCCGGGCTTAACACCGGCGGCTAAAAAAGGACGAAGGGTTTGCAGTTCTCTATTCAAAAAATCAATCCGTTTCTCCTCGCTCCAAAGGGCAAAGTCATGGTCTTCAAATCCGGCAGCAGCCAACACTCCAGCCAGCGCTTTATCGTGAAAAGCGCTGTTTTGCCTGATATCGAGCTTAGCCAGGTGAAATCCAAAACAGGCCACCAACCTCTCAACCGGAAGTAAAGCCTGCCTGGCAACAGATGCAGCGCCTATTTCTTCCATTGACGACCTGAGTATTTGGAGATCAGCCAGCAATTCCCCGGGGCCGGCATAATACGCTGGTTCATGCTGCATTGCATCGGTGAGCGTGTTATCCAACCTGGCAACTACCAGGTTTACAAATTGGCGCCAGGGCTCACCTTCATTCCGTTTGAGGGCTTTCAAACCGGTTTCCCCCAAAGCATGGGCCCCGTTTTGAACAGCTTCCTCCAATGCAACGGGTACAGGGTTGGTATATCCTGAAAAGCTTAGCCCGATGGCCAGTTGAACCAGTTGAGCCTTCAGCATTTCAAGCGCTGCCTGCCGGTGCAAACCCAATGTTTCGCGGGTAATGGCGGCAGTTACAAACGGATGCCCATCACGGTCGCCGCCTACCCAACTGCCAAATTGAAGCAAGGGGAAATCACTGTAATGAGTGAGTAAACCAGGGGCCAATCCTGCAGCATGCCAGCTTTCGGTCAGCCGCCAGTCGGTGTGCTTAACCGCTTCGGGAAAAACTTTTGAAAAATAGTGCATCACATTGGCGCGCTCCGATGCGATGTCGGGTTTTTCCAGGTAAATTTCCCCGGTACGCCACCATTGCTCAAGAATGGCAACTATATCGGCCCTGATGGCACGGCGTTCGGCATGGGTGTAGGAAAGGTTTTCGCTTTTTACCAATAATAAATACAACGACCGGTGCAGCGTGAGTACCGTTACCCTTTTTGCTTCGGTAGGATGCGCCGTTAATACAGACCTCACATTCAACCCGGCAACCCTTGTTTTCATTTCATCCAATCCATACCCGGCCTGTTTCCATTGCTCAAAGGTTTCACCCCAGGAACCCCGTATCACAGCAGCCCCGCTGCTATCTTCCGCCCGGCGACGGAATTGCGCGGCTGCATTTTCTTCCACCATATTCAGCAGTTGAAAACTCATGCTGTACGCCTGTATCAGCTTTTCAGGCGGAATGGATGAAGGAATTTCCCCGGAAGATTGGTTGATCCAGGGAAGCACCTTGGCCAGTGCTGTTTCGCCGAGCCCCTCAAGCATTTCCCTGAAGGATTGCATAACGAGTTGCAGGTCCTGTTTTATTTTTTGATACCCCTGAAGCGCCACGGTTTTTTCCATAAAAGGTGAATAGTGTATTTGCCAAAAATAGGTGGGTGCTGTAAATAACCCGTGCAAAACTTTGAGCCCAACATTTTAATTATGCCGGTTACCTTTACCCCCTTTAACTAAAACAAACTTCAACGATATGGAAATTACCGGTACCCTATTCCAGGTATTTGAACCCGTAACCGGGGCGGGCAAAAACGGCCCATGGAAAAAACAGGAATTCCTGATTGAAATTCCGGGGCAGTACCCCAAAAAAGTGATGATATCCGTATGGGGCGATAAAATAAACTTCGCTTCCTTTAAACCCGGCACACAGGTGACCGTGGGCATTGATATTGAAAGCCGCGAATACAATGGCCGTTGGTACACCGATGTAAAAGCATGGAAAATGAATGCGGGCGCATCGGTCGGCGCCCCATCGGCCCAGGAAGCGCCAATCCCTCCTCCACCCAGCTTTGAAGGCGTTGATTCAATGCCTGCCGATGATCTTCCTTTTTAAAGTATAATAAATCGTTATATTAAAAAATTAACCGGATGCTTGCCCATCCGGTTTTTTTATATTACGTTAGTGGCTTTAATAACCATTTTTTGCATTTCACCCATTCAACAACTGCTATTTTATGAAAAAACTCATGAAGGCTTTATTCATTCTTGTTGCAATTATTGCTGTACTGGCTTGCAGCGGCTATATGTACCTGAAAGCAGCCTATCCGAAAGTGGCCCCTCCCACCGATATGAAAGTTGAAGTAACACCGGAACGTATAGAAAGAGGTAAATACCTGGCCAATCATGTAATGCTTTGCATGGATTGCCACGGAGAGCGTGATTTTTCATTGTTTGCCGGACCACCCAAACCCGGCACCCTTGGCGCGGGTGGCGATAAATTCGATCAATCCATGGGTTTCCCGGGTGTTTTTTATGCGCGAAATATTACGCCTAAAGGAATTGGAGATTGGACCGATGGCGAAATTTACAGGCTGCTTACCACCGGCGTAACCAAACACAATGAAGTTATCTTTCCCGTAATGCCCTATAGCAATTATGCCAAATGCGACCCGGAAGATATTAAATCGGTGATTGCCTACCTGCGGACGCTTGCCCCCATAGAAAATACCCCCAATGTTTCCAAAGCCGATTTTCCGCTGAACCTGATATTGCGTACCATGGCGGTAACCCCCGATCCGCAAAGCATTCCTGCTAAAACCGATTTGGTAGCATACGGAAAATATATAGCCACAGCAGCAAGTTGCAATGAGTGCCACACTGCTGTTGACGATAAAGGTGTCCATATTGGGGTTCCCTTTTCAGGAGGAAGGTCCTTTCAATTCCCCGATGGCACCATTGAACGGTCGGCCAACCTTACCCCGCACCCCACCACAGGCATTGGCAACTGGACGGAAGAATATTTTTTGAGTCGTTTTAAAATGCACGCGGACAGCGCAAACCAGGCAGGGAAACTAAAGCCGGGCGAATTTCAATCCATTATGCCCTGGACCATGTATGCCGGTATGGATTCGCTTGACCTGAAAGCCATTTATGTTTTCCTGAAATCTCAGGCGCCGGTAGACAACCCTGTGGTGAAAATAACGCCCCCGGCCGCAAAATAATTCAGCTTTAAAACAAACAATCGGTGGGGTATTTGTGGGCCACAAACCCCTTTATATTTTGGTAAAATGGTTCCGGGGAATACAGAACCTGCGTACTTTGCCGCCATGTCTATTGTACTGGAAAACCTGGCTAAAAATTACGGCGAGCAAATTGCGGTAAACGGTATTTCGCTATCCGTGAACAAAGGTGAAATTTTAGGTTTCCTCGGCCCAAACGGCGCGGGCAAAAGCACTACCATGAAGATGATCACCGGCTACCTTGCGCCCGATGGAGGAACCGCTCATGTTTGTGGAATCCCCGTGACCGAAAACCCGCTGGAGGTAAAGAAAAAAATTGGTTACCTGCCCGAAAGCAACCCTTTATACCCCGAAATGTATGTAAAGGAATACCTGGAGTTTATTGGAGGAATTCATACAATTTCAAATTCCAAATCTCAAATTTCAAATTCCAAATCTCAAATCTCAAATTCCAAATCTCAAATCTCAAATTGCATTCAATCCGTAGGCCTTGGCCCGGAGCAACATAAAAAGATAGGGCAACTGAGCAAAGGATACAAGCAACGGGTTGGGCTTGCCGCAGCCATACTTCACGACCCTGAGGTGCTGATACTTGATGAGCCAACCGGCGGACTTGATCCGAATCAACTAGTCGAAATCAGGGCGCTGATCAGGGAATTGGGCAAAGAAAAAACGGTTATCCTGAGCACGCATATCATGCAGGAGGTGGAGGCTGTTTGCGACAGGGTTGCCATCATCAGCAAAGGAAACCTTGTGGCCGATGATACGCTGGAGAACCTGAAAAAAGGAAACTCCCGCAAAAAGCTGAAAGTTGGTTTTGAAGAATCGCTGGAGTTGGAATGGCTGCGCAGGCTTCCGGCCATTGAAACGGTTGAAAAAACGCATGATGGATTCTGGGTGCTGGAAGGGGAAGATATGGAGGCATTGAGGAAACAGGTTTTGCACCTTGCTGCGGAGCAAAACCTGAATATCAGCAGCCTGCAATTAACCGGGGGAAGTTTGGAGGAGATATTCAGGAATTTGACAAGCCAGGCAACTTAAAATATCAATCTATTAATCCTAACAAATATCATTTCCCCATAACCCCAAAATGTTACTTTTGCACACATTTTAACAGCAGCCAAATATTAAATACTCACATCTTAAATACTAAATAAATTATGCCTTACATCGCATCCATCCACGCCCGGCAAATACTCGACAGCCGCGGCAACCCCACTGTTGAAGTTGACGTATTAACCGACGATGGCGCGCTTGGTCGTGCCGCTGTTCCCTCCGGGGCCTCCACCGGTATCCACGAAGCGGTAGAGCTTCGGGATAATGACAAAAAGGTTTACCTGGGCAAAGGCGTACTGCAGGCCGTAAACAATGTAAACGACCTGATCGCAAATGAGCTTGCCGGATGGGATGTAGCCGACCAGGCCGGCATAGACAATGCTATGCTTCAATTAGACGGCACCCCGAATAAGGGTAAGCTTGGTGCAAACGCTATACTCGCCGTAAGCCTGGCCGCGGCCAAAGCTGCCGCCGAAGAAGCCGGGTTGCCGTTGTACCGCTATGTAGGCGGCACCAACGCCCGTACCCTTCCTGTTCCAATGATGAATATTGTGAATGGCGGTTCACATGCCGACAACAAAATTGACTTCCAGGAATTTATGGTCATGCCCATTGGTGCATCCAGCTTCAGCGAAGGTCTTCGTTGGGGTACCGAAGTTTTCCATGCGTTGAAAACCGTTTTGAAAAAGAAAGGCTACAGCACCAACGTAGGTGACGAAGGTGGCTTTGCCCCCAATATTCAAAGCAATGAAGAAGCCATTGAAACCGTACTGGTGGCCATAGAAGCTGCAGGTTTCAAGGCAGGCGAGCAAATCTCTATCGCTCTTGACCCGGCTGTAAGCGAACTCTATGACAGCGAAAAGAAATTGTACGTTTTCCATAAAAGCGATGGCCGCCAGCTTACCAGCGAGCAAATGGTGGATTACTGGACCAATTGGGTGAAGCAATATCCCATTGTAAGCATTGAAGACGGCATGGCCGAAGACGATTGGGATGGCTGGAAATTGTTGACTGATTCCGTTGGTAAAAAAATCCAGTTGGTAGGTGACGATTTTTTTGTAACCAATGTAAGCCGCCTGAGCCAGGGAATTGAAAAACAAATTGCCAATGCTTTGCTGGTGAAAGTAAACCAGATTGGTTCACTCACCGAAACCATCAACGCGGTTACCATGGCGCAACATGCAGGTTACAACACCATCATGAGCCACCGCAGCGGCGAAACCGAAGACACTACCATTGCCGACCTGGCAGTGGCGCTTAATTGCGGCCAGATTAAAACCGGAAGCGCCAGCCGTACCGACCGGATTGCCAAGTACAACCAGTTGATCCGCATCGAGGAGCTTCTTGAAGAAACCGGCGTTTTCCCCGGCAGCAAACTGAAGTTTGGAAGATAACCTGGTTCATTCAGGATTAAAAATGCCGTTTGCCAAAAGCAGGCGGCATTTTTTTGTGAAAATGTGCACAATAAAGCGCTGAACGTATCGTATTCTTTTCATCATATTTGCACTATGCATAAGTCTTTCATTTTCCGGTACAAACTGCATTACCTGCTAACCCTGGCGGGATTTGTGGTTTGGATGCTGTTTTTTGATGAGAAGGACTATTTTACCCAACGCCACAGGCAGCAGGAACTGGAAAAGCTTGAACAAAAGGTTGAATATTACAAGGGTGAGATTAGCCAAACCCGCAGGCAGGTAGAGGCATTGGATAAAGACCCGGCCATGCTCGAAAAGTTTGCCCGCGAAAAATACCTGATGAAACGGGACAATGAAGATGTATTTGTGATTGAGCTGCCCAAAGAGGCGGATAAGTGAGAATTGGGGCTAATACCCAGCGCCGCCGGTCTTCAACCTGCCTTTTCCCCATTTTTGCTTAATCAATCGCAATACAATCTGAAAATTTTTCAGCTGTGCAATAAGCCCATAAAATTTCCGTTTTTATGATGAATTTTCATTAAAAACCGATTTCAATCTGCCCATGCACAATTTTACACCTGAAGATCTACTTCAATACCACTACAATGAGCTTGGCGAGGAAGAAACGGCCAGGCTTGAAGAGGCGCTTCAAAATGATTGGGCGCTTCGTGAAAAGCTAAGCGTAATAAAAGATGCCTCCCGGAGGCTTGATAAGTCTTTTTACAGCCCAAGGCAGGAGGCAGTTAGCAAGATTATGAAATATGCCACGACAGCCACGGTACAAACAGAAGGTTGATGCCGCTTCTTCCGTTAATTTGCAGCCCGGCGCCCCAAAAGCGTTTTGAAGGCTATGACCCGGAAAGAAAGGTATAAAGCAGTAATTGATTATTTTGAAGAGCACGTACCGGTTGCGGAAACGGAACTGGTTTACGACAGCCCCTATGAGTTATTGGTGGCGGTTATTTTATCGGCGCAGTGTACCGATAAAAGAGTAAATATAACCACCCCGGCCATTTTCAGGCGGTATCCTGCCGCACCCGATCTTGCTAAGGCAACTTTTGATGATTTGTTTCCCCTGGTAAAAAGCATCAGTTACCCCAATAATAAAACCAGGCACCTGATTGGCATGGCCAACATGCTGATGGAAAACTTTGGGGGAGAAGTACCCATGACGGTGGAAGCATTGGTTAAGTTACCGGGAGTCGGGCGAAAAACGGCCAATGTAATTACCAGCGTAATTGATGCGCAACCCAATATGGCAGTGGATACGCATGTTTTCAGGGTGAGCGCAAGGATAGGGTTAACCTATAAAGCTACTACTCCTTTAGCAGCCGAAAAGCAGTTGATTGAGCATATCCCAAAGGAATTAATACATAAGGCGCACCATTGGCTTATCCTGCACGGAAGATATGTATGTACGGCAAGAAACCCAAAATGCACCGAATGCGGCATCGTTGCTTTTTGTAAATATGGAAAGCAAAAAACGGTAAACACCGGCAATACCGGTTGATTTTTAAGAGAATTATAGTACTGAAATTTTCAATTGCCTGATAAAATAACTATTTTGCAGTGAGAATGCCACCCCACGCACCATATAAACTGCTTAAACCAATCCTCTGTTGGTGTTTTTTTGTTCCTACCCTTGCCTTTGGTCAGAATTATTATTTTTATGGTAACGGGTATTATGAGCCCAGTTGGCTGATTGAAATATCGCCCAATATCGGGGTATTAAACGCCGTTACCGATGTTGGCGGTAGTAAAACAAGCGATGGAGGCCTCGGTGCTTATTATTTCAGAAAACCCGGGCTAACGGGAGGCATAACCATTTCAGCTACCAAAGCCGACCTTTTTTCGGTCAGATTTGATTTTAATGTGGGTTCCATTGAAGATTACGACAGTCTTTTAAAGGGCGCTACTTATTACAGTGCAGTAGGACGCTATGAACGAAACCTGAACTTCAGGACCTCGCTGATTGAGGCTTCGTTAGCTGCTGAATTACACCCTTTATTTTTTATAGATCATAATTCAAAGGATCGCAATTCACCAAGATTATCCCCGTTTATCCTTGCTGGGCTGGGAGTGGTAAAATTTAAACCAAAGGCATGGATTGATGAGCAATGGGTTGACCTCCGGCCGCTAAGCCTTGAAGGACAGGGCTTTGAAGAATATCCTGACCGTAAACCCTATAAGACACTAATTCCAACCCTGCTTACAGGAATCGGATTACGATATGAATTAAACAGGAAAATCAGTTTAAGACTGGAAGCGACCCAACACTGGACAAAAAGTGATTACCTGGATGATGTAAGCCAGGGAGATTGGGTTGACCCTGCCTTATTTTACAGGTATTTCCCCACCGGGCAGGCAGACCTTGCTTCGAGGTTGTATAATCGGAGTGTGAAAATCAATCCCCCAAGAAACACCAGACCCAGGGGCGATCATTCGAAACCTGACCATTTTTGGGGTGTGCAATTCAGGGTTGGTTTTGCGCTGAACAGGAACCGGCGTTAATCCTGCATCCTACTGTTTTGCCGCATTCAGGTATTGCTGCAAATCCTTTACATATTGCTCAAAAGAATCAATGCCCAGCGGGGTGATTTTACAAAGGGTTTGAGGATAATTGTTTTTAAACTGCTTGGTTATTTCAATGTAGCCGGCATCTTTCAGCTTGTTTAATTGAACACTCAGGTTGCCTGCCGTAGAATTGGTTTTTTCCCTTATAAAAGTAAATTCAGCCTCCCTTACGCTGATGAGCAGCGACATGGCGGCGAGCCTGAGCTGAGAGTGCAATATGGGGTCTAACTCTTTGAACATGATGTCCGGTTGGGGCTATTCTTCGTGCTTAATACTTTTTCAATATCTATATTCTCCCTGACTATGATTGTTCTTTTGCATATCGTTTTTGCATGAGGTAGCCCGGAATAATCCAGGCCGACACTACTGCAAGGGCAATCAAAAGGAGATTATACATGAGCGGAAGAAAAACGCTGAAAATGCAAAGTCCCCAGCAAATCAGCCCTCCTATAACCAGCGGTTTAAACCTCAAAATGGTTCCGGACAGAATAGTTGGTATGCCGTACAGCATCAGTATGAGTGGGTACATGGATTGCCAGCTACCGCTTCTGCCGATGGCAAAAGCCATTATGACGCCACATCCAACAAAAACCAACCAAACTACTTTCAGCAATCCATCGGCATAGGAGCTTACACGGCTCTTTCGCCGGTGACGCGCCATATAAATGAACTGGTAAATAAAAGCTGCCCAGGTACCCATCCATATCATTTCGGGGTTGGGCCACAACTGCCATTTAATGGCTGCAAAATGTATGAGCGAGCAAATGAATACTACCCAACCCCACAGCAGGTACAGGTGACCATTATCAGAAAACCTGTTCTTGGCCCTGTTGATCATGCTTTCAATCAATTGAAGCGATTGCAACGGATCAAACTTTTCTTCTGTCATATATACTTTTTATGATTGACTGAAATAAGCAAATGCAGGCAGCCCCGGCGAATAACTTCGGCTACCGCCGAAGAGCTGCCCACCGTTATTATTTTGAAGCTTTCCACTGCTCCAGGGTACTTTTCACATACTCCTTTCCCCAATTGGGATGCAACGAAGTTTCCGGCTTAAAGGAATCATAAGCAGCAAGCGCTTTTTCCATTAATTCCAGCGCTTTCGATTTGCTGCCACCAAAGGCTTCGGGTGTATAATACAGGTTCTGCGCCATGTTCATCATTGTCCTCGGGTTGCCCGATGGTTGCTGTGCCATGGCCGCCTGGATCAAAGCCGAACCCTTAGGGCCCATCGTCATTCCCCTGCTATTATCCACCCTGATCTTTGCAAACAGCACCATCGCCTGAACCGTAGTTATTTCCGAATTACCGGCTGCCAGCGATTCCGCCTTACTCAGCATATCATCCGCTTTATCGCATATCGCATCCACTTTAGCCAGGTCCTGTTCCATGTAATTCTGCATAACATAAGCATACCCGGCATAGTAGTAGGGCAACCACTCCGTTTTTTCCGCGTTACCTATCCTTTCAAAATTATTGGCTATCTCCTGGTAAGCATCCTTATTGCTTACTGCTTCAAGTGCCTCTAACTGCTTTTGCATGGCTTCGGTATATTTTGCACTTTGTGCAAACAGGGTGATCCCAAGTACTAAACTGCTGATGAAGGTTGTTAAGATCGCTTTCATGATTAAAATTTTTATTTGTGTGATTGGTTAAATGATTACAAGTTATTATTTATGGCATCCTGCCTCCTGTCGGTTCCCCAGCTTAAAAACAGGCCTGCAAAAAAGAACTGCCGTGCGGGGGGCACAATCGCCACTTTGTTTGACCCATCAAGCGAATACTGGTACCCGTACACCTGCTTGCTGTTGAGCACATTGTTCATGCTGAATATTACAACGGCGAACGCCTTGCCGATGGAAGTGAGATAATTGGCGCTCAGGCTCAGGCTGTTAAAGTCAATGGTAGTTCCCTGGTCGAGTATATTCCATTTGGCATCGTTTTCATTCCAGCGGATATTGTAATAGGGCCGGCCCGTGGCAAACTGGTAGTTGGCATTCAGTTGCATATTCATCTTCTGAAAGAAGCGCTTCACAACCAGGTTGGCCGTATGGTTGGCTGCAAAGGATGGCTGCATGGAATACGGGTAATTGAGGTACTGGCGCTCCGTATTGAGATAGGAATAGGTAACCCAGTAATCGAAATTCTTCAGGTTCTTTTTATCGCGCCAGAAAAATTCGATACCATGCGCAAAGCCGGTCCCGTTGGAAGCGGTATCTCCGTCAAACAGGGGCAGTTGCTTATACTTTTTGTAAAACAATTGTGTCCGGAAAGTTGTAACGGGGTCAATACGCTGGTAGGTAATTATGTAATGATCTGCACGCATATACGGCATGGTGCGGTTGAACATGAGGTACTGGTTGATTGGCTTCTGGTAAAACTGCCCGTAATCGGCCGAAAGCTGGGCCTTTTTGGTAAACTGGTAGGCAAGCGAAGCCCTTGGGGCAATATTGGTTTTATCCATCAGCCCGCTGTGTTCGGCGCGCAGCCCCGCCCTGAAGGCAAGGCGGGTTGTAATGTAAATATCGCTTTCGGCAAACACGGCCGCAAAAGGATCGCGCAGCGTAGTGCTGTATTGGTTATAGGCCGTTTTATCCATGCTTTGCCAGTATTCGGCCCCCCATCTCAGCGCACTAAGTCCTGTGAGCTTGTAATCGAATACCAGCCTTGCCTGCAACAGTTTATTCCTGTTGTCCAACGAAAATGTTTTGGCCTCCATATAAGGCGGCAGCGGTTCTGCATAATGCGCGTTGCTGCTATCCTGCAGGTCCTGTTGTATATCATCGTGGTTATCGCCATAGCTAAGTCCCGCCCTGAATTTCAGGCGGTTGCTCAGGCGGTCGCGGTAGCTTAAGCTGGTATAAAGGTAATGGTTCCTTAACCCGAACGCATTCTTCAATTGCTGGCTGTCAATATCAGGGTTACGCAGTCCCAGGTTGCTGTAGCTGTATTTTACATACATTTTCAGCATTCCGTTTGCCGAGGTCTTCACCCTGAAGTTGGCATCGCCATCCCACACTTCAGGGGCATGGAAATAATCAGGTTTCTGCGGCACTATCATAAAATAGAGGGCTGTATTGGTGTACCCGCCGTTTATACCCCAACTGCTTTTCTTTTTTGCCCCGAGGTGCTGGTATTGGCCACCTGCAAACAAAGGCGAAATGATACCGCTTGCCTCCGAACGCTCCGGCAGGTCAATGGATTCGAGCACAAGCGCCGAGGAAAGCGCCTGCCCGTACAGGGCCGAATACCCGCCCGTACTGAATACGGTTCCCTTAAAAAGAAATGGCGAAAACCTGCCCCTGCTGGCAATATTGGGCGCAGATGTAAAGAATGGGTTCAGCACCGTCATACCATCAATAAACTGGCGGGTTTCATAACCCTCGCCACCCCTTACAAACAGTTCCGCACTTTCCCCCACCTGCTGGGTGCCCGGCAATGTACGAAGCGCGCCGGCCACATCGGCATTGGCACTGGCGGTGGTTACAATATCGAGCGGCTTTAATACGGTGATCTTCTTTTCGGCGCTGGCTTCAAAGGAACCCGCGGTAATTACAACAGCGTTCAGTTCGTTGGGTATTTCCTTCAGCACAATCTCGAAATACAGGGTATCGCCCTTCAGGATCACTACCTGTTCCCATCCCGCATAACCGGTATAACTTGCCTGCAATTTCATGGTTCCTGTATCGGTGGTTATAAACCGGAAGGCGCCCGTGCTGTCAGAGGTAGCCCCATCATAGGTATCTGCAAGTGATATGCTTACCCCCTGCATTGGCTTTTTTCTGCCATCGGAGACCTTACCGGAAATAACCGTTGATTGTGTGTGCGCGTGTTGTGCCAGGAGGATGAATAGTACTGAAATAAGTGTGCGTGTTTTCATCAATTTCGAATTGCAAGGACAAAACTAAACTACTTTATTTTATAAACCAAACTGTTTCATAAATACTTTTTACACCTTTTTTTACACCTTTTTTTGCCCCTTTTGGTAATTTTTTGGTTGGATGTCAAATTCTGTTTTATCTTTTTCGCCCAAAAACATCTGAAAATGCAAAGAGTAAAAGACATAATTAGTAAAAAGGGCTCAAATATTGAGGCTGTTCCTCCCCAAACGCCAGTGATTGAGGCCCTGAAAACCATGGCCGATAAAAATCATGGCTCAGTGGTGGTCATGGAAAACGGCATTTTTCTTGGAATTATGACGGAACGCGACTATAGCCGAAAAGTAGTGCTTCAGGGTAAAAATTCATCGGATACGCCGGTTTCGGAGATCATGAGTACCCATATGCCTTCGGTTACGCCAAACGATACCGTAGATCATTGTATGGAATTAATGAACGATCAGAAAATCCGTTACCTGCCTGTATTCGATGGGGGCCGGCTTGGCGGAATCATCAGCATGTCGGATGTGGTATCGGCCACCATTGCCCGGCAAATGGAAACGATCAACCAGTTGGAAAGCTATATTACAAGGTCCTGAAACTTAAAAGGGGGAAGGACCAAACTGCGGCCCCTCCCCCCTTTTCAATTAATTGCTATACCCAATTAACGGATATTATAGATGTATTCGTTTTTAGCAAACAAAACCTTTACTTCTTTCAGGAAACGCTTGATTGACCTGTCAACTAAGTAATTATTGAATTCCAGTACAAAACCGCCTTTCAGGCTTTCATCCACCTTGGTTTTCAGGTGAATATTAGTAAGCTTGGTTTCATTCTCCAATTTTTTTACCAGGATATCCTTGATTTCCTCGCTAACCGGGATGGCAGTAGTGAGGTTAATGCGGCTGATGCCTTTAATGGCATCATACCTTTCGCAAAAAACCACCATGATCTCGCGCAAATTGGCTTCCCTTCCTTTACGAATCAGCAGGTTCATAAAAAGCCTTGATAATTCAGTAATGGTTCCTTTGCTCAGCGCATCTATTACAGCAGCCTTTTTATCACCCTTAATAATGGGGCTTTTCAGCATCACATCAAATTCACGGCTTTGCCTGCACACCTGAATAATTCGTTGCGCATCGGCATGCACCTCCTCAAGCTGACCTTTTTCTACAGCCAGATCAATAAGGCTCTTGGCATACCTTTCTGCTAACCTCGGATTCGTCATGACTAATTCTTTCTAAAAAAATCTAAAATAACCAACTAAAAATCAACAGCTATCAATTAAAAATACTTGCTTGCGACATATCGCGGATGTACTTTTCCTGGGTAGATTTATCGCTGAGTTCGCGCATCAATACCTTTTCAGCCATTTCAACCACCAATACACCCATTTGCGATTTAAGGTCGTTGATGGCTGCAACCTTACGGGTATCAATAGTTACCTGTAGGTCGGCCAGCACTTTATTGGCTTCAACCTTTGCCTGCTCTTTAGCTTCGGCAATTATTTTATCCTTTGTCACCTTGGCTTCACGAAGCATTTCAGTGCGCTCTTCGCGCGCCTTCACCAGCAACGCCTCATTTTCGCTTTGCAATTGCGCCATTTCGGCCTTAACCCTTTCGGCCACCTCTATACTTTCGGCAATGGATTTTTCACGCTCGTTCAGGCTGCTGATGATGGGTGTCCAGGCATATTTTTTCAAAATGAACAACACAATCAGGAATGCCACAAGGGTCCATACCCAAAGGCCTAATTCAGGTTTCAACAAAGGATGCATATAGAAAATAGTTTATTTTTTAAAGTGGAAAGAAACTGTACCCTCCGCCCTGTGCTTTGGATACAGTTTACTGTTTTTCCCGGCCTGTCTTACTTAATGAAGATAGCGAGGGCTGAAACGATAACGGCGAAGAGCGCCACACCTTCAACAAAGGCAGCGGTCAGGATCATAGCGCCACGGATATCGTTGGCAGCTTCAGGCTGGCGGGCAATGCTTTCAGTAGCGCCCTTACCAATCTGGCCAATACCGATGCCGGCGCCAATAGCCGCCAAACCGGCGCCAATAGCAGCACCCAGGTTAGCAACACTTCCGGTAGCTTCCAGCAGAATGTTCATCAAAGTCATAATAGATAATTATGGAGTTAAAAAAAAGAAACTTGATTATTAATGGTGTGCAGGTGCGCCTTCTTCGCGAAACTGTTCGCCTTCCATGGAAAGACCGATGAATACCGCGGTAAGGTTGGTGAAAATGTATGCCTGGATAAAAGCCACCAGCAATTCGATAGCATAAATAAATACGGAAAACAATACGGAAACAGGAGTGAATGCCAAACCGGCCGCAGGAGCCAGGCTAGCGAAAATGAAGATCATGAGGATCAAACACCCAATGATCATGTGGCCCGCTACCATATTAGCAAAAAGACGAATAATGAGTGCCATCGGTTTAATGAAAATGCTCAGAAATTCAACCAGGGTAAGAACCGGTTTTACAAAACCTGGAACCGGTGGATTGATAATATGTCCCCAAAAATGGGTATTCGTATTGAAAAGTATCACCAAAAGACTGATAAGGCCCAGCAAAAATGTAACGGTAATATTCCCTGTTACATTCGCCGCACCAGGTATTAAGCCAGTAAGGTTATTGATCAATATAAAGAAGAAGACGGTGAGCAGGTAAGGCATGAACTTAGCGTAACGCCGGCCGAGGTTGGGCTTGGCCACATCATCGCGAATGAAGGTAATAACAGGCTCCACCGCATTTTGCATACCGCTCGGGGCCACTTTCGAACCGTTTCTTGCATATTTTTTGGCCACTGAAATCATGATCCAAACCAGCAAAGTCAGCGAGAGCAACATCTGTGCCACATTGCGGGTCATCGAAAAGTCGTACACGGTAACTGCAGCATCCACCTGCCCGTCGGCGCCAACCGCCAGGATGTTTTCTTCCCCTGTTTCGTGGTCAACCGTAATGCGGTACCCCTTGTAATCTTCATGTCCATGGTGAAATTTAGAGGACATAAACATGGACAATCCGCGCTGAGGTGAATATAAAATAACAGGCAAGGGTATGGAAATAGAACGGCCTTTATAATCTGCAAAATGGAATTCGTGCTTGTCCAGTATGTGTTCCATCAAAATGAGACCAGGATTCATCTCCTCTTCAGCGCCTGCCTTATGGGTTTGGGCGGCATGGCCTTCTGCTCCCTGGTCTTCGCCTTCGTGTTGGGCAAAAACATTCAGGGAAAAAAAGATCGCAAAACCGGCTAAAACCGAAACCAGGACTGATTTTAAGCGAAAAATACCCATAACTCACTTCAAATTTGGCCGCAAATGTACGGGCTAAAGGGCAAATAATGCCTCAAATGTCTTCGTTATTTATCTTTTTTTGAAGTTCGTCAATACGTTTCAATTCATCAATATCAACCAGGTCTTTCGGCCGGTGGGCTGCTTCCTTTGCCATTATTAATTGGTTAAGATGAATGAATGGCACCCTAACTGATTCAATTTCAGCCCACACTGCCTTGTCAAGGCAGTGATCAAAAGAAAAACCTTCCAGGCCTTTTAATTCTGTCATTATATCCAGAGGAAAGCCATTTGGCAGCGTCATCTGGGTCCATCCCGGGACAAATTGCATCCTTTGTACAATATGAGCAGGAGCAATTTTAAGAAATTCAAGAGCTAAACCAAGGCGTCTTCGGTTTTCGACTGAATCTTCCACCCAAATGTCAATATCGCCGGTATGGCGATTAAACCCATGGATATTTACAGCAAACCCACCAACCATCAAATATTTTACTTCATGGTTATTTAAAGCTTTCCAAAAATTAAGAAACCCTTCATCCAGAATGTCCATCAGAATTGGGTTTAGGGATTATACGAAAACTTTTGGTGAGCCTGATAAGCGCAGTCAACTTCCTAAACCTTTCGGAATGCGACAGTTTCAGGTTTTTTA
>CAYUGH010000035.1:2486-40526 GCA_964444195.1 uncultured Chitinophagaceae bacterium | reverse complement strand
TGCGACCTAATGATTATCCCGCAAGTGCGGGACTCTACCAGCTGAGCTAAAGTGGTGAAATTCATTTTCCACCCTGATTCTCAACTTGTAAGGTGGCTTAAAGAACTATCCCTGTAATTTTTGGGATGGCAAAAGTAAGGCAAAATCAAATTCATCAAAAAAATAGTTGCATTTCTTATTCACATTTGGGAATTTTTTTTTTTGCAGTGCATACAAAACCCGCCTAAAGTTGTGATATGCTGTTTCACCTCAACCGATTCCATAATGCATTTTGCCGTTTTACAATGAGATAATCCCAGCATATGGCCTACTTCGTGTAATGCTACTTTTCCTAGGTAAAAATCAACACTGTCGCGGCTTCGGCCAAACTGGTGCAGCCTGTAATCGCTTATCACTCCATATAACCCGCCCTGTACGCTCAGTCCATTCGCACCCTTCAACATTTCTTCTTTGTATTGTACGCCAAGGTCTTTGTCAGTAACAAGCAGTTGAAACGCCGAAGTATCTGCACCTTGCCGTTTGCCCATCCATTGCAGTAAGGCTGCAGCGTTATACCTTTTTCTGGTTGCAGACCAAACAGAATCCGGCGGCCCGGAAATCCGTCTTTTCTCAACCCTGATGTTCAGGCTGTCAAATAACACATCTGCGACCGCTTCAATAGCCGAATGTGGCACGGAATCCATCCAAACCAAACAGAAACGGACATCCTGCGGAGTCGGCTTTTCGGTACAAAAAGGGATCATCAACCCTGCAATCAGCATCGAAATGATATTTTTTTGGATACAAAACATGGGGGTATATGCGTAAAAAAGCCCGTTGGCAAAATTCCAACGGGCTATTAGTGGATTGTGATTTACTACCCTTCCATTTTTTCCTTTCGCCTTTTTATTTGGGTGCAAACACTATCAAATGCTTCATCAAACGATGCTTCAAAAGATTTACTACTCGATTTTACAAAGATTTCGTTTTTAGGGATCCGGACTTTAATTTCAGCAACTTTGTCCTTGATTTGATGTACCACGTTGTCCAGCTTCAGAAAAACCTCAACTTTCACAATTCGGTCATGGTAGGTGCTCAGCTTATCAACTTTCTTACGAATATGGTCTGTAAGCTTACTGTCTGCATCAAACCGTACAGTTTGGATGTCTAGTGTCATAGTGTAACACGTTTTGAGTGAATAAATAAAAGAACTAATCGAGGCAAATTTTTTACTACATAGGCTATTCTATTTTTATTACCGAAAGGTAGCATTATTTTTTCAACAATTCTGTAATCAAAATCATTAAAATGTTTAAAAATTTTCAAGGTTAAAATTTATCCCTTTGGATGGGCTTTTCCATGAACATTTTTCAATTTTTCAATACTATTATGGGTGTACACCTGCGTGGCAGCCAGGCTGCTATGCCCCAATAATTCCTTTACCGCGTTCAAATCGGCGCCGGCATTAGTAAGATGTGTAGCAAAACTATGCCGGAGCACATGGGGGCTTTTCTTTTCCTGCGTTGTAACCAACCCGCAATAATGCTTTACCGTCCTGTAAATCCACGGAGCATCTGCGGGTTTCCCCTTTTTCCTGATCAGCAAAGCACCACCGCCTGGTTGAAATAAGCTATTTTTCTCTGCAATATAGGTCTTAATGCTTTCAAGCAACTGGGGCCTTACAGGGAGTATCCTTTCCTTTTGCCCCTTTCCTAATACCCGTATGGTACGGCTGTGGAAATCTACCTGGCTTTCCTTCAGGCTAACTAACTCGCTTCGGCGCAAACCGGCCTCATACAATATGGTTATGGCTAAATGCGCAGTAGTACCTTCCCAACTCTCTGGGTAAATATCCCTGTTCAAAAGGGTTTCAATCTGCGTGGGTTTAATCCAGGATGGCAATTTTTTACCTGATTTAGGCCCGGTAAGCGTACCAAGAGGAGAAGATGTTACATTGCCCTGGCGATGGTGAAACTTAAAGAATGATTTTAAAGAAGATAGTTTTCGGTTGATGCTCCGGGACGAAATGCCACCATCCATCAAAGTTGCCATCCAGCTTCTTACATGAAATGGTTGTATTTCGTCAATATTTGCCAGGTCAAATTGCTTCCCGCCATATTTAAAAAACTGATCGAGATCGTTCTGATAGGCAATTATGGTATGTTGGGTGTACCGTTTTTCGAATTGAAGATAGCTTACAAATGAAGAAATGGCGCTGGATAGGTGCATAAAAAAAGTAGCTATAAAGGTAATCTCTATAGCTACTCGAAATATGTTTAACCGGGGATAAAAATTACAGCTCGATTTTTCCGCTTGCGATTTGCTGCTTGTAAACAGCCTTCAGCACTTCGCCACGACGCCTAACAGAAGGTTTGGTGAAGCTTTGACGGTCGCGCAGTTGCATCAGGATTTTTGCGCGCTCAAATTTCTTCTTGTACTTCTTTAACGCTTTGTCAATGTTTTCGCAATCTTTTGAGTCAATAATAAGCATAACGTATATACCCCCTTTGGAATTTTTAAGGCCGCAAAAGTAGGGATAAAGTATATCCCTACCAAAAAAAATCAGACAAATTTACATATACCCTTGTTTTTCAACCTGTTATTTAATTATTCTCTTTGCAAATTGCTATTTAACTCCCAAAAATTAAAATGTATCCCTTCAAAGTGATGGTACACTTATAAGCCTCAGGTCATTACTAATGAGACCTGCATATTCGAAAAAGCGAGGTATTTATAGGTCACTCCCTTTTGTTCACATAACTCCTTAAAGGCAAGATATTCACCACTCATCCACCCCGGATAACCCAAATATTCATCGAAAATTAAAACCAAACCCGGCTTGAAATAGGGGAATATCTCAAAAAGCGGGTACCTGGTAGATTCGTACGTGTCTGCATCAAGGTGCAACAGTACAATATCATTAGCTTTATTTTCTTCCAGGAAAGATGGCAAGGTTTTATTGAACCACCCTTTTATTAATTTCACATTCGAATTTACTTTTGGAAGGTTCCCTCCGAGATCAAAATATCCTTTGGGTAGCGCTGTACCCTTCCAATCTTCCTGAAGTCCTTCGAAACTGTCAAACCCAAAAAAAGACAAATCTTTTTTGAGATTGGACATATAATTGATTGAGTAGCCTTGCTTTACACCAAATTCAAGAGCAGATCCTGGCCCCTTTACTTTTTCAAGAGTGTACTTCCACAATTCCTCGCGTTTATTGAAAAACATAGCATCTGAAAGATTGGCTTTTATATATTCAAAACTGGATTTGTATGAATCCTGCACCAGCATTTCGATGGGAGTCAATAAATTCATTTTGTTCTTCCGGTACAGCCTTTCGATATGGGCAAACGAACTCCATAAAAGATTTTGAAATATTCTTTTAACCATTTTTAATTTTTGCTGGCGAAAATATGGGGCTTTTTACTTTTTATTAAGAATATTAATGGAATAGATATTTTAAGATAATCAATCCATGAATGGCAAAATAATCCCATGAGAGTTTTATGCAGAGATCAACTGCTTCACCTCCTATGAAACCAGGCATCCATTCAAAATGTTCTGTATTTCATTTCCCTTATCTTGCCCGTTCATCTTTTTCAGGAGTATAAATGCTTTTATTAACCGCAATTGTTACCAATGACGCCGTTGTCCTGGGTATCCTTGTATCCATCCTGGCGTTTGTTTTTTATACCACTTCCTCCTCCCACCCTTTTTGGGTAAAGTTCTACAAAACCGTCCCGGCATTGCTTATCTGTTATTTTCTCCCTTCGGTTTTAAACAGCGCCGGCATTATTGACGGGGAAAAAAGCCAGCTCTACCCGGTCATCAGCCGGTATGTACTGCCAGCCAGCCTGGTACTTTTTACCATCAGTATTGATTATGCAGGTATCCGCAAATTGGGTGGAAAGGCCCTGATTGTTTTCCTTGCCGGTTCAGTCGGAGTAGTTTTGGGTGGCCCCATTGCGGTGCTCCTGTTTTCGTGGATCGCACCCGATGTTGTTGGCGGACAAGGCGCTGAGGCCGTATGGCGCGGACTTACCTGTATTGCAGGAAGCTGGATTGGCGGTTCGGCCAACCAGGCCGCTATGAAAGAGGTTTTCCAGGTGGATGATAAACTGTTCAGCACCATGATTGCGGTGGATGTGCTTTGGGCCAACCTATGGATGGCAATGCTGCTCTACGGAGCCGGAATATCAAAAAAATTGGACAGGTTCCTGAAAGCGGATGCTTCTGCCATTGAGGAACTAAAATTAAAAATGGAGCATTTCCAGGCATCGAACATGCGTATCCCCACAGCAGCAGACCTGATGAAAATTGTAGGGGTTGGATTTGGGGTGATGGGACTGAGCCATTTCCTGGCCGATATTATTGCCCCCTGGATTGAACAAAATGCGCCTTATCTCGAGCAATTCAGCCTGACCTCAACATTTTTTTGGGTTGTTGTGCTTGCCACTACATTTGGCATGCTGCTGGCGCTTACCCCGGTCAGGCAACTTGAAGGAGCAGGCGCCTCAAAAGTGGGTACCGTGCTATTATATGTACTGGTAGCAACGGTGGGTATGAAAATGAATATCCTGGCGGTAAAAGAAAATCCGGCATTATTTCTTTTAGGAGCGGTTTGGATACTTATCCATGCGGGATTTTCGCTTTTGGCGGCCAAATGGATAAAAGCGCCTTTCTTTTTTGTGGCTGTCGGCAGCCAGGCTAATGTGGGCGGTGCTGCAAGCGCATCCATTGTTGCAAGCGCCTTTTCGCCCGCGCTTGCACCGGTTGGCGTATTGCTGGCAGTATTGGGTTATGCGCTGGGCACTTACGGCGCCTATATTTGCGGACTGCTGATGCAGGCGGTGGCCCCATGATTTTTTTACCAAACAGGCAACCCCACTTAGCGTTCAACATTGATCATCAAAGAATAAAGCATTTTTATGCCTTCTTTATCTGAAAGACTCAGTAATTCGCGGGTGGTAAAAGGCCCGGTGTATGCGGTGGTGGGGCTGGCTACCTGGCCGGGGCTTACTTTGTTCAATAAAACGGAGATCACCGGCATGGAGCATCTTGAAAATTTGCCGAGGCAGAATGTGCTGTTTGTAAGCAACCACCAAACCTATTTTGCCGATGTTATCACCTTCATTCATATTTTTTGCGCAAACCTTTGGGGCAAAAAAAACAGGCTGGGGCTCCCCTTTTACCTGCTTTGGCCGTTTACGCGCGTAAAATTTGTAGCTGCCGAAGAAACCATGAAAAGCAACCTCCTTAGCCGAATTTTTGCCATGGCGGGTGCCATCACGGTAAAACGAACCTGGCGTGCCGAAGGGAAAGAAGTTCAGCGCGACAGGGATTCGAAGGATACGAATAAAATTCATGAGGCACTCGACCGTAATTGGGTCATCACTTTTCCGCAAGGAACCACCAAGCCCTTTGCCCCCGGCCGGAAGGGAACCGCGCATATTATCAAAGAAAACAGGCCCATTGTGGTTCCGGTTGTGATCAATGGCTTTTGGCGCGCTTTTACCAAAGAGGGGCTAACCTTTAAAAAGAAAGGAAGCATTCTTAGCATCCGCATTAAAGAGCCAATGCACATTGATTACGACGCGCCCGCCGATACCATCCTGGAGCAAGTAATGGACGCCATTGAGCAAAGCAAGAAGTTTATGCTGAAAGGAAAACACCATTTGATGAATGCGCTGGATAAGTAGCCGTAAGAGTTGATTAGTTGACTGGTTGAAAAGTTGACTGGTTTTGCTAGTCCTAAAAGAGATTAGTTTGAGTTTGGTTGCCCCTGGCCCCTAAAGGGGAATTGTTTGAGATTGGGATACGTAGCCTACATTTCCACTCCGACTCAAACCCTAATCCCTATTCACTATTCACCCATTCACTTATTCACTTATTGCCCCAAAAAACCCCATCACCAACTGCCCAACTTCTTCCGTTTTGGTCAAGGGAAGCGTTTCCGGCAGGTCATAAATATCGTGGTATGCCGCAATGCCGCCCAGGGTATAAATAAAAAAAGCCGGTACACCCAATTCAGTGAAATAATAATGGTCGCTGTTTCGGGCTTTACCGCGTTGACCAACCTGTTTTAACCAACCGTTAGCCTTATTCATATCATCCAGCATTTTCCATTCCTTGGGATATTCAGTAGCATTTACTACCATAATACCATCATCGCCTGTACCCTGCAAATCAAGGTTTACCAAAAAGCGGATTTTATTTAAAGGAATCATTGGATTTTTAACAAAATGCCCTGAGCCCAGCAGCCCGGCTTCTTCCCCGGCAAAAGCAATAAAAACAACAGAATACCTCATCGGCTTGCGGGCAATTTGTGCTGCCAGGTCCAGCATCAGGGCAACCCCGCTGGCATTGTCGTTTGCACCGCGAAACATAGCGTCCTTACCCAATTTGCCAAGATGGTCGTAATGGGCGGTTACCACCAAAAAACTATCAGGCTTTTTTGTTCCTTTTACCATAGCCACCAGGTTTTCAGAAACAAAATTTTTCACCCTTTTGGCATCAAGGTTGGCTTTATAACTTACTGGAACTTCGGGTACCGATGATTTCAGCACATAAAATACGGTGTAATCATCCTGAACGGTAGAAACCGACCAGGTAAGCTTATCCACCTTTTCTATTACCACCCTGAGCAAAGGGTCCATCCACCGGGCGCTATCTAAGTTCTGAAGTTTGGCATTGCCCCTTACCCCAGTACTTCCTGAACTTACCACAAAATCCTTTCCCGGCAATAGTTGCCGGCCATTTACTTCCAGTTCCGCAGCCCCTTCAAACACAATAACATCATGTTTAAATTCCTGCCTGTACGATTTGCCCACCGGTACCAGTCCAATATTTTTGAATTCATTTTCTATAAAACCGGCAGCCTTTCCGAGCCCGCCATTTACATAACCCCTGCCTTCCATAGAAGCGGATGCAAGCGTATCCACTAGCCTGCGGATATTGGCCAATTGCGCTTTAGAACCTGCTTGCAAAACCAGGAAGCAGGTGGACAGTACAAGTACTTTGCAGAGCTGTTTTGATACCATTATTGTATTGATTGTGAGGCAAATATACCATTGACCGTTATTCTTCCGGCAAAACATGACACCTATCATTTATTGGGCCAAAAGCATCCCTGAAATTTACATTTGGCAGATTGAAAAAAGTTGTATTTTCAAACTTCCAATAAAGAATTGAGTAGGGAGAAAATCCCAACTGATTGCTCACCAATTAAAAACTTACCATTATGGTTACTGCAGCAGATCACCAGGCGTTGCTGGCCGATTGTAAACAATGGCTCGAAAATCTCCGCCAGCACAGGGAAATGATTAATCATCTTAGAAACGAGCTCTACGCGGTCGCCGCGGGCAAAACCAACCACGACTTCTTAAAAGAGGTTGAACATTACCACAACCAGTTTCACATCCAGCAAATCAACATCCACGACCTTAAACACGAAATAAAACACCATATAGCGGAAGCTGATCGTCACCCGAATTTCGGACACAGGATTCCGCATCACAACATCCAGGATAAGCTAAAAACGCTGATATCTGATATCGACAAACTTGGTGATGATTTTCACCTGTTTACCGGAGTAAAATAAAGGCCCTCGGCAACCGGGGGCTGAGCAACACAATGAACCAGCCGGCCCCATGCCGGTTTTTTTGTCCCCTACCCTTTGCTTTTTTTTTAATAACAGGCGCTAATTGACGTATTGCTTAGCCGGACCGGACGTCCCTCTTTCAAAACGCGCCATACGCGCCATAAAATGTAATTGCTATGGCAACATTTGACACCAACCACGTAAAAAACATTGCGCTGCTAGGCCATGCCGGCAGCGGAAAAACAACCCTTGCGGAGTGCATGCTTTTTGAAGCAGGACTGATAAACCGGAAGGGCACGATTGAAGACCGGAACACGGTAAGCGACTACCATGAACTGGAACAGGAACGCGGCAATTCTATTTTTTCGTCCCTGCTGCATACCACCTGGAAGGGATATAAGATCAATATTATTGATACCCCGGGATACGATGATTTTGTAGGAGAAGTGATCAGCGCGCTAAGGGTGGCTGAAACCGGGGTAATGGTAATTAATGGCGTTACCGGGGTAGAAGTGGGCACCGATATGATTTGGGACTACACCGAGAAGTTTAAAACACCCATGATTTTTGCCATCAACAAGATGGACCATGAACACGCAGATTTCAATAAAACCCTGGCTGAAACCAAATCGCATTTTGGCAGCAATGTGGTAGCTGTACAATATCCTGTTAACCCTGGGGTTGGCTTCAACGAAATTGTGGATGTGCTTCATATGGTTTTGTATCATTTCCCCGATCATGGTGGGAAACCGGAAAAACGCCCCATCCCCGACAGCGAAAAAGCTACCGCAGAAGAATTGCACCGCGAATTGGTGGAAGCCATCGCCAGCAACGATGAAGGCCTGATGGAAAAATATTTCGAGCAGGGTGAATTGACCGAGGATGAAATGAAAGCGGGATTGCACAATGCCATGATCAGGCATGATATTTTCCCTGTATTTTGTATGAGCGCTGCACAAAATATGGGTAGCGGGCGCCTGATGGGATTTATTGATGTAGTATGCCCGGGCGCAAACGAAATGCCTCCGCAAAAAACCACCGGCACCACCGAACTAAAATGTGATGCCAATGGTGCGGCCTGCATTTTTGTGTTTAAAACCATTAGTGAACCGCATGTAGGCGAGCTCAGCCTGTTTAAAGTGTATAGCGGAACGGTAAAGGTGGGTATGGAACTGGTAAATGAAAATACAGGAAGCAGCGAAAAAATTAACCAATTGCTTGTGCTGGAAGGCCACAACCGGGTGAACGTAACCGAATTGGTTGCAGGCGATATTGGCGCCACCCTCAAACTAAGAAATACCCATGTGAACAACACCCTGCATGAAAAAGGAAAGATCATTGAGCTCTATCCTATTGAATTCCCTTCGCCAAACATGACCATTGCGGTAGAAAGCCTAAAAAAAGGTGATGAAGAAAAGCTAAGCCAGGCGCTGCATACCCTCCAGGAAGAAGATGCAACCATACTGGTGGAAGTTTCGCAGGAATTGAAACAAACGCTTATACATTGCCAGGGCGAACTCCATTTACAGGTAATAAAATGGAAACTCGAAAAAATACATAAGCTGGAAGTAGCATTCCATAAGCCCCGCATTCCGTACCGCGAAACCATCCGCAGAAAAGCCGAAGCCGTACACCGCCATAAAAAGCAAAGTGGCGGCGCGGGCCAGTTTGGTGAAGTGCACATGCGTATTGAGCCCTGGTATGAGGGAATGCCCGACCCCGAAGGGCTGAATGTGCGCGGGCGTGATGAAAACCCCTTGCCATGGGGCGGAAAATTAGTTTATTACAATTGCATTGTGGGTGGCGCCATTGATACACGCTTCCTGCCGTCCATTTTAAAGGGTGTTATGGAAAAGATGACCGAAGGCCCGCTTACCGGCTCATACGTGCGCGATGTGCGCGTGAGCGTTTTCGACGGCAAAATGCACCCGGTTGACTCCAACGATATTTCTTTCAGGCTAGCAGGCTTAAAAGCCTTTAAAGAAGCATTTGGCCAGGCCGACCCCCAGATACTGGAACCCATTAATAAAGTGGAGGTGCTTACCCCGCCTGAATTAAGCGGAAGTGTAATAGGCGATCTTCAAACAAGACGCGCCATTGTGGAAGGAATTGATGCGGAAGGTCATTTCCAAAAGATCATAGCCAATGTACCGCTTGCCGAAATGCACGATTACAGCAGCACGCTACGGAGCCTTACCCAGGGCAGGGCTAAATTCAGGATGCACTTTCATGAGTATTCGCCGGTACCTTTTGATTTGCAGAAAAAGCTGAATGAGGATTACCTGAAGCATGCTAAGGAAGAGGAATAGAAGCCATACCAATCATGAATAAAAGGGTTCCGGATAGGAGCCCTTTTATTTTTTCAAATACGGGCCGGTATCCATTTTGAGCCTGTTGATTTTTATACAACATTTAATACAATTTCATGCCCGGCTTGCTTACCTTTAATTCATGTTTATTAAAAAACTGGTGGTCCCGTTTTATCTCACCCTGGTTTGCTTTTCGGTTGCTGCCCAAAACCGGACCTGGGGGAAACTGCAGATATCGGTAAGCGAGGGTTGGAGCGTCAAGCAAAAAGCGGGCTTTGTTCAGTTGAGCAATTATAACCTTGCCAATGCCGAACCCTTTACCATCACTTTATTCGATAATCAACCCTTTAACGGGAAACCCGATACGCTTTTTGCTGTGGCCTGGAAAAAATTTGTGACCATGCCGCCCCAATCTGCCGAAATGCCCAGGTGGCGGAGGTTTTATACAGATGAAGGATTGTTGATTGAACAGGGTTTTGTAGAATTCACCCATGAGGGCGGCCCATTATACCGCCAGTTAAATGTAATCGTTTTACCCGATAGTTACCAGGCATGCCTGCTCGAAACCAGCAGTTTGAAAAACTACCGGCTCATGCAAACCGATTGGATGGAAAAGCTCCAGGGAGTGCGCCAAATCCTGGCTGCTAAAAAATAGCATGACTCAATCATTTGAATTTTATCCTTATTTCAATCCATTCGTCACGCATGGAAGCAGGCGCAAAGACTTACCTTCTGGATGCCATGACCATACTGATAGCGTCTGATAAATCAATACTTTGAGGTTTGAATTGCAACATAAAATAATTAGAACACCCGTATCTGAATTTTTAAAAAGAGAATAAATTGCAGGACGATCGTATTTTACTCAGCCGGTTTTCTTTTGTTTTGATCCTGGTTCTAACTTAACTGATCCTTCTTTAGTTACTACATGCCATTCCCTGCATTATAGTGAATTTTACCACCGCATTTCTCGGCCTTTTCTGCTTTTGCATCAGTGGAAACAATGCGCCTCCTGGATGGTCAGCAAATTTAACAACCACGAAATAGATGTAATTTCATTGCTTTTGCTCTTGGTTTTTAGCTGGCCCAATACCATATTTTGCTGCTGCGCCAACCACTATATTCCTTTTGCCCTCGATGCCAGTTTTACCGAATCGCATGCTATCCATGCTTATTATACGCCTATTAAAACAGGATTATACGCCACGAACTTTGAAGAAATACTTCCCCAATCACTGCTAACCGATTATCCACCCTTTGGTTCATCTATTTTAAATATATCTACCGGGAGCCGGATTAATCCATAGAGTAGTTATTTGCAAAAATATATTGCACTTTAGTTAACGAAATTGAAATATATTGCACCGGTAAAAAAATTACATTTTACGAGTCGTAAAGTTAGAGCCTGTTTAGAAATGATTTAGAGCCTGTTTAAATCTTATTAATAGATTACATCAACTTTTTCATGAACCTAACATGCAATATTTATTTAAACAAAAAAAGATAACCAATTGAAAGTATCTTGCTTATCATGCAACGTTAATGATTTGAAATTAAAGTTCATCCCAACAAAAAACAACTTAATATGAGATTTATTGCAACTATTCGAAAATTATTAGGAAATGGAAGGAAAATTGAAAAAATATTTCAAGATAATGATTACTTAACTGCGTACAGAACCCATAGTAATATGTCAGCTAAAAAGGACCCTCAAAGGGCAATAGGTGGCAATTGGGAAGTAATCGGTCCACTTCAATTTGACTTTTTAATAAAAAACGGATTAATGCCAGAAAATTCCTTACTGGATTTTGGTTGTGGTACATTACGCGCTGGCAGGTTTTTTATAAGATATTTAAATGAAGGAAATTATACCGGCATAGATATTTCGGATCAAATAATTTATGAAGCCAATAGACTAATTATATCCGAAAATCTTACCGATAAACGGCCGAATATTATATTTAATGCAGATATGGATTTAGCATTTAATGATATTAAGGATAGTACCAAATTTGACTTTATATTGGCACAATCTGTTTTCACTCATCTATTTCCTGAACATATTACCGAGATTTTCAATAATCTCCATAAGGTAATGAAAAGAGAATCTATATTCTTTTTCACGTTTGTACCCAATGAAACATTTGAAAGATATTCAAATTTAGATTTTTCCCAGCCAATTTCCTTTTTTGAAGACTTATGCAATGCAAACGGATTGAAATTAGAAAGGATGGAGGGTTATAATCATCCAAAACGACAACGAATGTTTAAAGCCTCTTTTAAAAATATTTAACTTTATTAGTGTAAATAACAATATTTACCCTATGCCAAGAAGTTAAATAGCTTTTAACTCTAATTTCTTCAATTTAGTTTTTGTATGTATCGGCTTGGCAATGCTGATCCCGCCCATTTTTCAAGGGATTTTAAAGAGTATTTTGGAGTTACGCCCACGGCTCGTTTTTCTTCCTTTAAAAGCAAATCGGTAGCATAAAAACAAATTCAATAAAGAAATACACAGCTTAGAGTTTGTATAATTAGTATTGGAATATTGCTGTCCATCGATACAGTAAATAAGCGTAAAAACCTATCTTCGGGATATCATGACCATCCAGATAGCGCCTGATAAATTTAAAGGAAGCCTTGACAGTTTCGCATTATGCCGGGCCATCGCAAATGGGGTGAAAGATGTGTACAGCAACACAAACATTGTTTCGTTACCTTTTGGCTGACGGTGGCGACGGTTTCGAGGCAGTCATGGCTTATTACCTTCCATCAAAGCCGTTGGAAAAGTATGCTGGAAAAAAAATATCGGACATTCCGGGTGCGGAAGGCGGCACGGCTGCAGGATTAATGATTTTACTATAAGTAACGCTTCAAAAAGGAACTGAAATTGTACTTTTCTCGAGCAGCTTCCTCGAACACCTTGCTATCGCCGACTTGGTCATTACCGGGGAAGGAGGTTTTGACGCTCAAACCCTTCAGGGGGTAAGTTGTATATGTGGTAGCGCAGGCCTGCAAAGAAAAAGGAATTCCCTGCATAGCCATCTTTGGTAAAGTAGATGCAGATGAAGACGCTATTAAGGCTTCTATACTAAGTAAGTTGACTTCTATTTCGGATGATGGAAAAGATAGTTTTGGAAATACGGATGAAAATTTTTCTCTGATCGGTTCCTTACAAAAAAAAGCAACTAAGGAAAAAGCCCGGTTTATCCTCATCAACACCCTTCACCAAGACAGTACCCGTACCTGGGAAGTTATCAGGAATGAAGATCATACGACCATCAGGAAAGAACATTGGAAGGGTCAATCAGTGAATAAATTGAATAAGTGAATAGAAAAAAAGATGAGATTTGAGAGTAAAGGCCGAAAGTTTGGCATGCGAAAGCCAATTTCAAATCATCCAATCTCAAAATAAAAAAGCCCGCCTCCTTGCGGAGACAGGCCCTTTCAAAAGTTATAGCGAAATAAATTAAGCTACTTCAACTTCAGCGCCAGCTTCTTTCAGCTTAGCTACCAGGTCGTCGGCAGTTCCTTTGTCAACACCTTCTTTAACGGGCTTGGGGGCGCCGTCAACCAGTTCTTTGGCTTCTTTCAAACCAAGACCGGTCAGGTCTTTAACGATTTTAACTACGTTCAACTTGTTAGGACCGGCAGCTTTCAGGATTACATCGAAAGATGTTTTCTCTTCAGAAGCGGCGGCAGCAGCGGCAGCAGGACCTGCAGCAACTGCAACAGCAGCAGCAGCGGGTTCGATACCGTACTCTTCTTTCAGAATCTGTGCGAGTTCATTTACTTCTTTTACAGTCAGGTTAACCAACTGTTCTGCGAATGATTTTAAATCAGCCATTGTTTTCAAATTTGCCCGCCTTCATTGCCTGTGCTCCGGCGGAATTTTATAAAATTTGTTTATAAACCAGTCCCAGGCGTGGACCAGTATTTTCAATTTATTATTTATGATTTATTATTTAAATTCAGGCGACAGCCAACAATAAATAATAAACCATAAACAACAAACAATTAATTCGCTCTGTCTTCCAAAGCCTTTATCAGGCCCGCAAGCTTGTTACCCGCATTAAGCGCGCTGATAACATTTTTGGCAGGAGACTGGAGGAGACCAATGATCTCGCCAATAAGGTCCTGCTTGCTTTTGAGGGTCTTCAGCGCTTCAAGCTGGCTGTCGCCAACAAATACGCTGCCATCAATAAAGGCTGCTTTCAGTTGGGGCTTTTCAGTTTTACCTTCGGTACGGAAAGTAGAAAGAATGATAGCCGGCTCTTTGGGGCTTTCGCTGAACAGGAGCGCAGTAACACCATGAAGATTGTCGTACACTTCGCTGTACTTTTCAGCATCAATAGATTCAAGCGCCTTGCGGATGAGGGTGTTTTTAGCAACCTTCAGTTCCACCTGCTTGTCAAAGCAAACGCGGCGGAGTTTACCAACCTGCGCAACGGTCAGGCTTTCGGTATTGGTAATATAGAAATTGTTGTACTGAGAGAACTTGTCCTTCAGCACTTCAATCACTTCGTTTTTTTGTTCTTTAGTCATTGCCTTCTGTTTTTAGAAGATGAATGGATAATAACGGTGCGTGCCGTCGGGAATTAATGAATAAATGCTTTGGTATCAATAGTGATGCCGGGGCTCATGCTGCTGGCGAGGCTGATACCTTTCAGGTAAGTGCCTTTTGCGGTAGGAGGCTTCAGTTTAATGAGCGCCTGGATCAGTTCGTTAGTATTCTCGGTAAGTTTCTCAGGAGTAAAAGATACCCGGCCGATAGATGCATGGATGATACCCGCTTTATCAACCTTAAAGGCGATCTTACCACCTTTCAGGTCGTTGATAGCGCCCACAACATCGTTGGTAACGGTACCGGTTTTAGGGTTTGGCATCAGGTTACGGGGACCGAGTATCTTACCAAGTTTACCAATTTTAGGCATCACATTGGGGGTGGCAACGATTACATCAATATCGGTCCAGCCGCCTTCGATTTTCTGAATAAATTCATCAAGACCTACATGGTCAGCGCCGGCCGCTTTGGCTTCAGCTTCTTTATCAGGCGTACAAAGTACCAGTACACGCTTGGTTTTACCGGTGCCATGCGGCAGCGATACGGTGCCGCGGATAGCCTGGTCGGCTTTCTTAGGGTCCACACCAAGACGTACGTGTAAGTCAACTGAAGAGTCGAACTTGGTACAGTTAATTTCTTTTACCAGGGAGGCAGCATCCTTCAGGGAATAAACCTTGCTGCTATCAACCTTGGCATTGGCTACTTTTCTTTTTTTGGTCAGTTTCATGCTATACTTTTTTCAAGGTTGATAAATTAGTTTTCCCAGGGGGCAGCGCCATCTACGGTCAATCCCATGCTGCGGGCAGTACCGGCCACCATTTTCATGGCGCTTTCTACGGTAAAGCAGTTCAGGTCGGGCATTTTATCCTTAGCAATAGCTTCTACCTGTGCCCAGGTAACCTTGCCGTTTTTAACACGGTTGGGTTCTTTGCTACCCTTTTTAATGTTTGCCGCTTCCATCAACTGCACTGCAGCAGGAGCCGTTTTAATTACGAATTCGAATGATTTGTCGTTGTAAACAGTGATCAGTACGGGGAGTACTTTGCCCATCCTGTCTTGTGTGCGGGCGTTAAACTGCTTACAGAATTCCATGATGTTCAGGCCTTTAGAACCGAGCGCCGGTCCGATTGGGGGCGCTGGATTTGCCTGGCCACCCTTCACCTGGAGCTTCACATAGCCTGTGATTTCTTTTGCCATTTTTAAAATGTTTTTGGTGTTAACGTCTTCGCTGTCGCTGCAAAATCCAATATGGATTTGAGCCGCTCAGACTCCCAATTCCATTGCTAAAGCCTGAACCTTAGCTAAAAAAGAACTTTTTGGGGCTGCAAAAGTAGATGGAACAGGGGAAATGACCAAAAAAAAAATTGAAACCATTTGAATGGATCCATTTGTGAAAAGTGAAACGGCAAATGTGAAACCCCAACCCACCACTACTCACCAAATAATAAATTTCAAATCTTCAAATTTCGAATCCGCACGCCCTACCCCATGCCCCACCAAATCGTACATCCCAAATCGTACATCGTAAATCGTACATCGTAAATTAAATAACCTGACCAACATCATTTCTCAGCCCCGATTGCTTTTGTACCTTTATAGCTTACAGGTGGAATATGCTTTTTCCTCATTATTTAAAATTTTAGTCATGAAACCTACGATACTTGCCCCAATTGATTTTTCACACGTTTCCATTAATGCAGCTACCTACGCAGCCAACCTTGCAAAAGAAATTGATGCCAATTTAACGCTGTTTCATACCGTTCAGCTTCCTGTGATGTACGGTGAAGTGCCAATGCCTGTGGGAAACTATGAGCATGTAATGGAAGAAGCCCATCAGCAAATGCGTACCCTGGTGCAAAAGCTGAACCGGGAATTTGAAGATACGATCTATATTCATTACGAGCTAAGATCAGGGAGCCCGGTGTACGAAATAGCGGAATGGTCGGAAAAAGAGCAACCCCTTATGATAGTGCTGGGTACAAGAGGGCTTGGCAGCATCGAAAGGTTTTTATTGGGTAGCGTTACCCTCAGCCTTACCAAAGAAAGCCCGGTTCCGGTATTGGTGGTTCCTGAAAACCACGGGTTTGAAAAAATTGCCAAAATTGGCCTCGCCACCGACCTGATGGAGGTTGTGAACCAAACACCCGATCAACTCATAAAAAAATTTGCAGGCTTATTGAATGCCGAAATTCATTTTGTACACAACGACCCCAATTACCATGAGTACGAGCCTGCCTATATGGAAGAGGGAATGTTGCTCGACCAAATGTTTGCCAATGAAAAACACCGCTTCCATTTCACACATAACGATATGACCGAGGAAGGAATCATCCAGTTTGCAAAAGACAACCATCTCGACTGGTTAATGGTACTTCCAAAGCGTCATGGATTTTTTGAGGAACTGTTTGGCCACCAGCATACCCGAGAGTTTGTATTGCATGCCGAAATGCCGGTACTGGTGCTCCCCAGCCCGGAATGATCAGCGTTTGGTTACCTGTTGATGAACAAGCAACGCCCAACCGGTAATAAAAGCAACCCCGCCAATCGGGGTAAGCGGCCCCACCCAGCTCAGGTCCCCATGGGTTAATCTGCCAATGGTAATTACGTAGAGTGAACCACAAAAAAGGAAGATGCCAAGAATAAAACTGATAGCCGCATTACCAAGACCTTTGGAAGGTTTATTTTTCAATAAAATGCCGCTCAATATCAATGCCAGCCCATGATACATTTGGTACTGTACAGCCGTTTGATATACGGCAATTTCTTCAGGTTCGAGCATTCCTTTCAGCGCATGAGCGCCAAATGCCCCAAATACAACAGCAAGCCCCGACATAATAGTTCCCCAAACAGTTGGTCTTAATTTCATAGCGGCCAAAATTAAGGGGATGAATGTATTTCTTTAAAACCTTCTATCTTCTCCAATAAAAATTCAATGCCCTGCTCCCCATTCCATTCAATTTGAGCACGGCTGTAAAATGGTTTCCTGCTCGCTAAAAGATTTTCAATCCTGCCCGCAAGCTCCTGCGGGGTAGCGCAGGCAGTCACCAGCGGGCGTTTGCTTTTCTCGGTCCAAAGCCTGTTTGCCAAAATGGTAACAGCCGGGTTCAGCCAAACTACCAACCCATGCTTTAGCATAAAATCCATATTGTTGAAAAAACAGGGTAGCCCACCACCACAGGAAACAATACAACCGGTCGGCCATTCCGTTTCCTGTAACAGTTCACGCTCCATTTCCCTGAATTGGCTTTCGCCATTGGGTTTGCTGAAGATATCCGAAATGGTTTCACCCTGTTTTTTTTCTATCAGCACATCAGTATCAAAAACGGGTACGGCAAAATACTCACCAAGTTTTTTGGCACAATAACTTTTACCGGCCCCCATAATGCCTACTAAAAAAATCTTTGGTATAATATTATACATCAGGGCAAATATTAGTATTTGCAGGCTTTCGTACAAATGACGGTAAAATATTACCTGCTAAAACCTTAAGGAAATTATTATGATTAAACGAAACCTGCAAGGTTTATCTGACAATGTAATCTCCCAAAACGAGCTTCCTCCTATGGTCGGAATGACAACCACTTGAGCCAAATGAATTATCTTACAATAGTCACTACAGGAGGTTCAAGCAAATCATCATGCATGGCTTTCACAGCATCCTGCCCTGCCGGTGAATCGAAAACAACGTACCGGTATGCAGACCGGTATGATTGACCCGGAGCTATAAAAAAGGCGCCGTCAACAACCGGCGAATAGCACCAGTAGGGCATGGTAGGATGAATGCGTATGGCCTGCGGATACCTGAAATTAGAAGGATACGATACCACCCCCAATCCGGCAAACCCGTTTCCCACAGCGCCTTCCGCCAACACCCAGGCCGCATGTTTTCCATTGCCTGTTTCCAGCGTAAACCCCGAATCGGTTGCAATGCTCCAGGGCTGCTTAAAATGCTCAAGGTCGGTTTTGTTCCATTCGCTGCTGCCCCGGTACGATACCCCGCCATAATGGTATTGGTTCAAAAAAAAGGTATCGCTGCTGGTATTGGTTTGTACCGAAACAATATCAAATACAAAAAAGGATTGGGTTGCGTAAATATCAATATCCCATTTTTCGTTTAACACAACCAGCGAATCCTCTACAAAATGTTCGAGCCTGGCTTGCAACTTGCCCATAACAACTCCCTCGCTGGTTATAAGATTACCGGCTTGGGCTACATTTCCCTTATTAAGATGTTGATTCCAAAAGTCGCGTTGCTTGCCCCTCCAGGTGGTATTTGTCCATGCCATCATAATCCCATGCTGGTGGGCATGCCCCGCAGGAAAATCGTCGGTAAGCAACAACCCCGACGGGCTGTACACCGGATGAATAAACCCGCTGCGGCTGTACATAGCCGGGCTGTCGGGGGGCGGTTTTTGCACCGCGGTATTATACCGGAGCACTTTTTGACTGCCATTCATTGCCCAAAAACCTGCCTCGTCGTGCTGAAAGCTGATGGTATTAAAAAGCTCGCCTTTCCTGGGCTTGATATCAAATTCCGCCTGCTCTCCTGCTTTAAGGGTATCCCGCAAAATAAAAACCAGCCACCCGCTATCTTCTGCCTGAACGGGTGTTGATTTTTTGGTTATCACATTTTCAGCCACCAGCATTTGTTTGCTGAGTTTACCACTATAAGGAACCCTGATGAGCGATTGAAAACGATTATGCGCACCGGCCTCAACTTTTACCCTCAGCGATTGAGCTGTAAGATTTGGAGCCATTGCCAAAACACCTATACATGCAAGCAATAAATTCTTGAGTAGACGCATCCAATAAAAAAATGGTGCGAAAGATATACTGAAATAACGGGCAAAAAAAATCCGCTCCAATGAAGCGGACTATTCAAGTGATCCGGCTGGGACTCGAACCCAGGGCCCATACATTAAAAGTGTATTGCTCTACCAGCTGAGCTACCAGATCTCCCTGCAAAAAGAACATATAGTTCGTTTTTGGGAGTGCAAAAATAGGGGGTTCATACTTTTTACCAAAAAAAATCCTGAATGAATTTCTTAACGTTGTGTTGGAAATATTAATATCTCTTAATTGGCGCGGGTTTCGGAACTTCGCAAAGATTTTTAAAAAAACCCAAAAAATGAACTATTTCGACAATAAGGTGGCGGTTGTAACCGGGGGAAGCGAGGGAATTGGTAAAGCCCTGGTTGAAAAATTGCTTGCTCTTGGCTGCAAGGTAGCTACCTGTGGCCGTAATAGCGACAAACTCTACCAACTGCAGGTGTTGCATCCCCACAAACATTTACTTACGGTGGTGGCTGATGTAAGCCATGAAAATGATTGCCGCCAGTTTATACAAAGCACGCTGAAAAACTACGGAGGCATTGATATTTTAATCAACAATGCCGGGGTAAGCATGCGGGGCCTTTTTAATGATACCAGGGTTGAAACCTTTCAGCACCTGATGAATGTGAATTTTTGGGGAGCGCTTTATTGCACAAAGCATGCCCTTCCTTCCATACTCGAACGCCGGGGCGATATAGTCGGCGTTTCAAGTATTGCCGGATACAGGGGATTGCCCGGGCGCAGCGGGTACAGCGCCAGCAAATACGCGCTGCAGGGCTGGCTGGAGGCATTGCGCACCGAATTGCTTAGCACGGGGGTGAATGTAATGTGGGTTTGCCCGGGTTTTACGGCAAGCAATATCCGTTTCGCTGCTTTAAACTCAGAAGCAAAACCGCATGGCGAAACCTCCATGGAAGAAGGTAAAATGATGGACCCTGAGGTAGTGGCAGAAGAAATATTGAACAGCATTGCCAAAAGAAAAAGAACCATTGTACTGACTTTGCAGGGAAAATTTACCGTATGGATAAATAAATTCTTCCCTTCACTGGCCGATAAAATGATACATAAATTCTTTTTTAAGGAAGGGGTTTTAGTGAAGTAATTCCTTTTTTAAGAGCGAATAAAAATAGCGGTGTATTTTAGCCACTATTCTACTAACATCCCCAAGTGGCCATAGTTACATTAACATCCGATTTCGGCAACAAGGATTACCTGGCCGGGGCCTTCAAGGGAAGGCTTTTGCAGCAATACAGCCAATGTCATATTGTTGATATCACCCACGATATTTCGCCATTCAATTTTGCCGAAGCCGCGTATATCATAAAAAACAGCATTGGCCATTATCCAGAACATAGCTACCACATGCTGCTGGTAAACCTGTTCGATTCTACACATTCGCTTCCTGTACTGGCCTTTTACAAAGGGCAATATTTTGGCGTACCCGACAACGGATTGTTACCCATGGTGTTGGGTGGGCAACCTGAACAGGCTGTTTATTTGCCCATTATTTCGGCCATGCAATACAACACGCTTGCCTGGGCCGATCTTTTTGGAAAAGCCATCCACCAGGTGGAAAGCGGCATGCCTTTTAACCAATTAGGCGCCGAACCCGATCAACTGGCAGAAAAGTTTCACCTGCTGGCCAACTTTGGGGATGACTATATTGACGGCCGGATTATTTTTATTGACCGCTTTGAGAATGTGGTGGTGAATATTACCCGCGCCGAATTTGAAACAGTGGGCAAAGGACGCCCTTTTACCATTACCTTTAAAAGCAAGGATACCATCAGGCGGATAAATGACGGCTATCCCCAGGTAAGCGAAGGCAGCACCCTTGCTTTTTTCAATGCAGCAGGCTATCTTGAAATTGCCGTGAACAAAGGGAATGCCGCCGGGCTGTTTGGCTTGCAAGCATTCAGCCATCTCTCCAACCCCGAGTTCATTAAATCGAGAATGTTTTATCAAACGGTACGAATCTTATTCGGATAAAAATTAATGCTATGAATGCCAACAAAGTTCCGCTGACCAGGGTGGTGAAATTAACGCTCGCACCGCACCATATTGATGATTTCAAGCAGGTATGGATTGCCCATAAAACCGGCATTGCCAATATGGAAGGTTGCATCAACCTACAGGCTTACCAGGACCATAAGGAGCCGCATGTTTTTTTCACCATCAGCCAATGGGAAAATGAGCATGCGCTTGATAATTACCGGTACAGTGATTTTTTTAAAAAATTATGGTCAACCGTTAAGCCAATGTTTGCCGAAAAAGCCATGGCCCATTCACTTCAACCCATAATCTGATGCATGCTAAAAATATTATTTAAAATTATTTACCCTTTTTACCTGCTGTTTACTTTCCTTACGTTTGTGGCCGGGCTTCTCCTTATTTTTCCCTTTGTATTATTGGCGCTACTTATAGGCCAGCCGGTGGCGGGCAATATGGTGGTAAAGCTTTGCCGGGGCTGGAGCGATTGCTGGCTTTTTCTACTTGGCATAAGGCATAAAAATATTATTGAACAACCGGTTGACCCAAACCGGCATTATGTTTTTGTGGCCAACCATATTTCGTACTTTGATATCCCCCTGATCTTCCAGGGTATCCGCAAAAACTCGTTCAGGGTGCTGGGCAAGATGGAAATGAGCAAGATACCCGTATTTGGCTTGGTGTACCGGCTGGCAACTGTGCTGATTGACAGGTCGAGCCCCGAAAGCCGTGCCAAAAGCATCAGGGTGCTGCAAAAAGTGCTTGACCAGAACATTTCCATCTTTATTTTTCCCGAAGGCACATTTAATGAAACCAAAGAACCCTTGAAATCGTTTTACGATGGGGCTTTCCGGATAGCCATTGAAACCAAAACACCCATTAAACCCATCGTTTTCCTTGATGCCGTAAATCGTATGCATTATAAATCGCTTTTCTCCATCACGCCCGGAGCTTCGCGTGCGGTTCAGTTACCTGAAATTTCAGTGGAAGGACTGACATTGAATGATGTTCAATCGCTCAAAAAAACGACCTTCGAAGCTATGGAAACCTGTATTAAAAAATACGGGGGATACTATAAATGAGCAAACAACTGACACAGCAACTTTTTGGGCAAAGCCTTTGGTTTGCTGATGTTATTGTACCGCTTTACCTTCCTAAAACACTTACCTGGCAGGTGCCGGATGAATGGCTCGAACAGGTGAAACCGGGTTGCCGGGTTGAGGTACAGGTTGGAAAGCAGAAACGCTATGCAGGTATTGTAAAACGCCTGCACCAAAACGCCCCCGTTGGGTTTGATGCCAAACCGATCATACAGGTTCTTGATGAAACCCCGGTTGTTACAGATATTCAATTAACGCTCTGGAACTGGATTGCCAACTATTACATGTGCAGCGAAGGCGAAGTGATGCTGGCCGCGCTGCCTACCCACCTGAAATTATCCAGCGAAACCATTCTTCAATACAATGAAGACCACGGGCTTGACCTTACTGAACTGAATGATCGCGAATACCTGCTGGCAGAAGCGCTTGAAATAAAGCAGGAACTGAAAATGAATGAGGTGCAGAAACTGCTGGACACCGCGCATGTAATGCCTGTAGTAAAAAAGCTAATTGAAAAAAGAATTTGTACTGCCTGGGAAGCGATGCAGGAAAAGTACAAGGAGAAAATGGAAACCTTTGTTCACCTCAATCCTCTTTATAACGATGAATCGGAATTGGAGAAACTGGTAAATGATTGGAAAAAGGCGCCAAAGCAACTCGACCTGCTGCTAGCCTACCTGCATTTTAGTCGTACCGAAGGGGAAGTAACAAGAAGCGGTTTGCTAAAAAAAGCCAATGTAAGCAGCGCCATACTGGATGGGCTGGTAAAAAAACAGGTTTTGGTCCAGGAATCAAGAAGCATTGATCGGCTCCCTGCGCTCCCCAAACAAATCGAACTGAACTTTACCTTATCGGCAAAACAACAAACCGCGCTGGATGAACTGAAAGGTAAGTTTGAACAAACCCCGGTCTGCCTGTTGCATGGCGTAACCAGTAGCGGAAAAACTCAGATTTACCTGCACCTGGTTGCTGAAGAGATCAGGAAGGGAAATCAATGTTTGTTCCTGTTGCCTGAAATTGCGCTGACAGCCCAAATCATCCGCAAACTCCGGAACCATCTGGGCGGGCATGTTGCGGTTTACCACAGCAAATTCAACCCAAACGAGCGTGTTGAGTTGTGGAACAAAGTGCGCACAGGTGAAGTGCAGGTTATCCTGGGTTCAAGGTCGGCTTTGTTCTTGCCCTTTCAAAAGCTTTCGCTGATTGTAGTGGATGAGGAGCATGATTCATCGTACAAGCAACAGGAACCACCACCGCGATATCATGCCCGCGATGCTGCCGTTTTTTATGCTTCAGGCATAAAAGCGCATGTATTGCTGGGCAGCGCAACCCCTTCGCTGGAAAGCTATTTTAATGCCCAACAAGGCAAGTATGGCTTGGTAGAGTTGGGTGAACGCTACGGCGAGGTGGAATTACCAACCATTGAACTGGTGGATATGAAATCCATTCCACCCAAAGAGCGCAAAGGGATGATCATTACACCGGCTTTTCGCCAGGCAATGGAAGATACTATCAAGGCCGGCAAACAGGTGATTGTTTTTCAAAACAGGCGTGGCTATACACCTTACCAGATTTGTGCTACCTGCGGATGGATACCTAAATGCAGTCAATGCGATGTAAGCCTTACTTTTCACAAAAGCACGCATAAGCTGCAGTGCCATTATTGTGGAACCTCCTACCCCCTCGTGAAAACCTGTGCCCAATGCGGGCATCAGAACTTTTTGCAGCGAAGTTTTGGTACCGAACAATTGCAGGAAGTATTGCAGGAGCAACTCCCTGAAGCAACCATTGCCCGGATGGATACGGATAGTGTAAAAGGCAAACATTCGCATGATAACCTGATCCGCCAGTTTGAAGACCAAAAAATTGATGTGCTGGCAGGCACGCAAATGGTAGTTAAGGGCCTCGACTTTGACCATGTAGGTTTGGTGGGAATCCCCGATGCAGACGGCATCCTGCATTTCGCTGATTTCAGGGTAAACGAAAGGGCGTTTCAACTGATAGAACAGGTGAGCGGAAGGGCGGGCCGTAAAGGCGAGGCAGGCAGGGTTATCATTCAACTCAACGATACCCAACATCCGCTGCTGCCCTTGCTTATGGCACATGACTATAAAAGTTTTTATACGGGAGAGATCAAAAGCCGGAAGGAGTTTTTTTACCCGCCGTTCAGCAGGCTGATTGCATTAAAGGCAAAGCATAAGGAAAAGCATACCTGCGACCGTGCCATTGAATTTATAGTCACTTATCTGAATCAAAGGTACAGGGGATATATAATCGGCCCGTCGGAACCGGGTATCGGCAGGGTTAGAAACCTTTACATCATGGAATGCCTGCTAAAGCTTCCACCCAATTCCAAAATACTGAATGATTGTAAATCCTACATTCGCGAAGCCATTACCGAAATGCTGGTTCATGAGGAATTTAAGCGGGTTTGGATAACTGCCGATGTAGATGCATTATAAAATATGGAAATCCATCACAACATATCGTTGAAGCCGTATAATACTTTTGGCATAGATGTAACTGCCAAAAGCTTTGCTGACTTTAACACCGTTGAGGATTTGACAGAACTTCTTGAAGAAAAACCTGCCAATGAAGAATTGCTCGTGTTAGGAGGAGGAAGCAATATTCTCCTCACTAAACCCTTTAATGGTTGGGTGCTGCACAATTGCATACCCGGAATCAATCTGATAAAAGAAGATGATCAGTTTGTATGGGTGAAGGCTGGCGCCGGTGAAAACTGGCACAGGTTTGTTTTGCATTGTATTGAAAACGGTTGGGCCGGAGTTGAAAACCTTTCGCTGATACCGGGTTGCGTAGGAGCCTCGCCCATGCAAAACATTGGCGCTTATGGAGTGGAAATCAAAGATGTATTCAACCACCTCGAAGCCTGGAGTATTGCCGATAAAACCATCGTAACGTTTAGTGATGCCGATTGTGAATTCAGGTACCGGGAAAGCGTGTTCAAACGGAAACTGAAAAATCAGTTCATCATCACCTCTGTTAGTTTTAAACTTCATAAGAAGCCCGTTTACAAAACAAGTTATGGCGCCATACAACAGGAACTGGAAACAATGGGTGTTCATGAATTATCCATAAAAGCCATCAGCAATGCGGTGATCCGTATCCGCCAAAGCAAGCTACCCGACCCCGCAGTTACGGGCAATGCGGGCAGCTTTTTTAAAAACCCGGAAATTGATACCACGCACTACCTTGAACTAAAACATCAATACCCTGAACTACCCGGCTACCCTACCACCATAGGCCGTACTAAAGTACCTGCTGGTTGGCTGATAGAAAAAGCAGGCTGGAAGGGACAGCGTTTTGGCGATGCAGGTGTCCATCCAAAACAGGCGTTAGTATTGGTAAATTATGGGCAGGCGAGCGGGATGCAGATTTATGAGCTATCAGGAGAAATTATGCAATCCATTAAAAATCAATTCGGTATAGCCCTGGAAAGGGAAGTGAATATTTACTAAGGATTTTCATGGATGTTATAGGATGAGCCTGGGAGGAAACAGTCGAACAACATTCCTGCCAAACCAAAAGAAGGACTCCATTTAAAAAGAGCAGTTAAGTCACCTTTTTGTAATTTTGAAAAAAACAACCCCTATGACAGCAGTACAGGAAGAAGTTTCAACCTTTGCAAGAATGGTGGATAAGCTGCGGCTGATGAATGAAGCGGAGTTGAAATTGGCGTATATAAGGCTCTTTAAAGATGATTTGGCGAAACAGTGGGAAGCTATCGCAAGCAAAGCAACATTCGGGGACACAACTGATGAAGAAATAGTTGCAACCATTCAGGAGAGGCGATATCCTCATGAACCTTCATAACATAGAATTAACTGCTACACCACCCTTATTTTAGCCATCAAGTACCAAAAGGCACTGCATGATTTAACTCCACAACTTTTCAGGATACTCTCCATCAGCTATCAATTTGCCGATACTTGCCTGCACAATCGGGGCATCGGCTTTATACGTTACCCCAAACCACTGTGCATCGGTAGGAACCACGCGAATGGTACAGCCAGGTTCTTTAATAAAGGCATCCCCAACAATTGGAATAAAGAATTCGGCCTTGGGTTTGGTACCGTTTTCGGCAATAAACTTGTGGAATAATTGTTCAGAATAATCAAATACCCCGGGCGAAAAACACCAGAAGTTCATACTCACAGGACTGTTGGCATCAACCTCATGCTCACCGGCTTCATCACGATACACAACCTTATCATCTTTCCAGCCAATTTCGGTACGCTCATTTATGCTTACGAGGTTATCGTTTTCGTCGGTTGAACAAACGCCGCGGCTAACGGTACCATGGTCGCTGAGTGTTTTGCTGAGTGTGTAACCAATGATACCATAGGTTTGGTCATTGCAGCCATCTATGCAAAAGTTATAAGCCTTTGAAAATCCGTCATGGCCATAAAAATCGTCGGCATTTATCACTACAAAATTTTCCTTTACCACATTTCTTGAACACAAAACCGCATGTGCTGTGCCCCAGGGTTTCGATCTTTCCGCAGGCACTTCAAATCCTTCGGGGAGGTAATCGGTTAAAGCCTGGTAAGCATAGGCGGTTTCAATCCTGCCAGACAGTTTAGGCTCCATGATCGCCTTAAAAGCATCAGCAAATTCCTCGCGAATTATAAAAACAACCTTTCCAAAACCAGCTTTTATGGCATCATAAATGGAATAATCCATAATGGTTTCGCCATGCGGGCCAAAACCTTCTACCTGTTTCATACTGCCGTAGCGGCTTGCCATCCCGGCTGCCAAAATCACGAGTGTTGGTTTCTGTGTCATTTCCTGTGTTATTTTACAAAAATTTGGATGCGAAGATAATGGTCTTGAAAGGTTTTGACATAGCTAATGATTATTTAACCGGCCCCTGGCTACAGACCCTTTATTCCCCTGGATGGGAAGCCCAAAACCTGCTGGTTGATATGCTCAGGCTCGATTTGATCCATCCCCAAATTTCGGGGAACAAATGGCTGAAACTGGAAGGATGGCTGACTGAATTTGAAAAAGGCAGCTACCAGGGTATTATTACCACAGGCGGCCCCTGGAGCAATCATTTGCATGCATGCGGTTATGCCTGTCATATCAATTCCATTCCGCTGAAAGTGGTGGTAAAAAGTACATCTGGCACCTCCAACCCAATGCTGAACGACCTTGAAGGTTGGGGTGTAGAACAAATACCGGTAAACCGTGCCTTATTTTTCAATTCTGAATATTGGAAGGACTATGCCCAACAGCATAACTTTTTATGGATTCCTATGGGTGGCGAAGGGATGGAAGGCGAACAGGGTATTACCCGCTGGATGAACGAATTGCCGCTTGAGCCCTATGACTATATTTTTACAGCCGTTGGAACAGCCACTACGCTTGCAGGCATTGCCAAAAGCCGGTTGAATTTTCAACATCTTATCGGAGTTGACCCTGGAACCGGGGATAAAGAATTGCTGAATAAAATGCAGGAAATACAGGCAGAAGTCCCACAGAAAAATATTGAATTGATAAAATGTGCAAACAGGTTTGGTAAACTAACTGAACCCATCCGCGAAATTATCTATACCTGGAAGACCGACCACCAGGTTCCACTCGATTTTGTGTACACGGCACCTCTCTGCCTTGAATTTACCCAAATGGTTAGAAATAAAAAAATAGAAACCGGCAGCCGTACTCTTCTTATTCATTCGGGTGGCTTACAAGGAAACCGGTCTCACCCCGAACTGCTTACAGGCAGTTAAGGCAAGACCGGCATTACACATGAAAAAACCTTGTATCTATAATTTCGTCTTAGTTTCCGCTGTCCATTTTCACGCGGTTTTGTTCCTCGCCTGCGCTTCCATTTTTGCGGCGCTGTTGTGGCCCCTGTATGGGTTTGCCAAACCTGTAGGTAAAGCTTGCATACACCGTACGGTTATCCCACTGGTTGCGCACTTTTACATCAACCGTACCATACTGGCTGCTGCCACGGAACATCTGCAAATCAAACGGGTCGCGGAAGTTGAGCCTTAACGAGCCCTTGCCTTTCAATATCTGCTTGCTTCCTGCAAAACTGATTTGCCCCATGCTTTGCGAAGTAAATACGCCTTCCTGGGTTTTACTCCGGTAAAATCCACTTACCTCAGCGCCCCAACCTTTTTTAAACTTCAGCGTATTCTGAATATTGGTCATAAAACCCGGAGCATCGAGTTTTACTTCGGTACCATTAATCGGTCCTTCAAACTGGTTATAAAAACCATTCATGTAAATATTGGTATTCCACCATTTGGTTACCGGAAAACCTGCCGAAACGCTCAGCCCTATTTGCTGCTGTTTAGCAATATTATCCATTTGCACATATGTGGTGTTGGTGGCATCATCCTGTTCAAGCACCTGCATAATAATATCGGTGGTATTGGTATAATTAAGCGTGGTGGTTAAAAAGCTTTTGAAAGTATGGCTAAGATCAATATTGTGGCTGAACTGCGGCTTCAAGTACGGATTGCCCACCTGGTAAGTGTATTTATCAAGGAAGAAATAGAATGGATTCATATCCTGGTAGCTCGGGCGCTGTACCCTTCGGCCGTAGCTGACCACAAACTGGTTATTGTCGTTCTTCTTATAGCTTACATAAGCCGTTGGAAATAGCTGTGTGTAGTTACGGTTAAAGGTTTCACCTGTAGTTACCTGTTCCCCTTTACCATTTGTGTTTTCAAGCCTAAGCCCAAGCTGGCCACTCCACTTTTTACTTAATTGCTTGCTTGCATTTACGTAGGCTGCATTTATATTTTCAGTGTATTTAAAACGGTTGCTGCGGGCTTCATCATAATCCCAACCCCCATTAATATAGTTTTCATACACCGCATCATTATCCGTAATCACATAACTGCTTTTGGCCCCTGCTTCCAGTTTCATTTTATTCTTCAGCGGATGAACATAATCCACTTTGAGGCTTGAAATTTTAATATTGCTTGGCATGTTGCTCCTCAAAATTTCATCGGGCGAACTGGGCTGGCTGTATTTATCGTAAAAATAGCTCGACAATACCTGGGTTGAGGCGTTATCGTAGGCAATATAATCCGCATCGGCCGAAATTTCGCGACCTGCACTGTCAAACTGGTGGCGGAAATTCAGGTTGACCCCTGCATTTTTCCATAAGCCTTCTACGTTGCTGAAAGCATCCATGCGGGTCTGAACATCGCCCTGCGGGTCTTTAATATAGGTTACGCCCTTCGATTCGTTTTCGGTGGGGTTATACATACCCGTTAATACAATCCCGTAAGTAGTTTTAGCGGTGGCATAAAAATCCATTCCCAACTTCAAGGTTTGGGTTTTTCGGAGGCTTTCACTTTTCGATTGCTGATCAAAGTAGCTTGAAGTATGCCCGGAAGCATCTACAAACCGCCGATTGATAGTCATTTCATTCATATTACCATTATAGTTGTAGCTATAGTTGGTAAAAAAGTTGAATTTATCCTTGCGGTAATTCATGTTCAGGCTATTGGTGCTGCGAAACTTATTGCCCATACCTGCGCCGGTGGTAAGGCTCCCGTTAAAACCGCGCGCCTTATTTTTTTTGGTTTTAATATTGATGACCCCGGCATTGCCTGCTGCATCAAACTTTGCAGGCGGGTTGGTCATAATTTCCAATTGATCGAGCTGCGAACTTGGGATGCTGCGCAACAGGTTTGTTACTTCGGCCGAGCTTAGCATGGTAGGTTTACCATCCACCATAATCATTACACCGCTTTTCCCTTTCAGGCTTATGTTGCCATCCTTATCCACCATTACGCCGGGTGTACGTTCCAGCACTTCCAGCGCGGTAAGACCAACATTGCCCGGAGAGGCATCTACATTCACCACCATCCGGTCAATTTTTTGTTCAATCAGCGGCTTTTTACCCATTACCACCACTTCGTCTAATTTTTTGGATGCTGGTGCCAGGGTGTAATCAGGCAATTTGGCGTTAGCCTTTACATCCACCAATTCGGACCATTTGGTTTGAAAACCAACGGCGGAAATGCTGACCCGGTATTTACCAGGCTTGGGCGCAGCCAATTCAAAAATGCCTTCCTTATTGGCGGCTACGCTATGCAGTTTAGCGCTATCGGCCGTGTGAAGCGTGGCAGTGGCGCCTTCAAGCGGCTTGGTACCGTCGGTAGCCCTGCCTGAAATTTTCAGCGTGTTTTGTGCGAATAATATCGCGGAAAATACCAGCGATAAGCAGAAAGTAAAGATGGCTTTCATGTGTGAACGGTTTTTTGTGTGCTAAAATATTAACGAGGTCAAACTTACTACCTTGCATAGCATAGTACATAGCTATACAATAGGAACGGTTAAAACCATTGTTAAATGGTCATAACGGCCTTTAAGACGTGAATCCTAAATAAAAGGTTACAAAAGGAGAAAATTGGTTCCGTTATACTCAGGCTGAAACTTTCACGGGTTTCGCTTTTCGCCGCATGGCTATAATAAAAATACCGAGCAGCATGAGAACAATAGCAATTAATTCGGCCTGTGTGGGTTCCCATCCGCCAATATGGTACTTTGTATTTACCCTGATTTTTTCGATGAAGAATCTTTCCAATCCATTGAAAAACAAATAGATGCCAAAGAGTACACCAGGGGCGGTTATTCTTTTCCGCATGCCCCATAAAATGCCAAAGATTGCCAGCCCCATCAGGGTTTCGTAAAAAGGAGTAGGAAAAACAGGGTTAGGAAGGTAGCGGCACCATTGCCCCTCACAATTCTTTAGCGGAACGCCATCACTTAGTACGTTGTTTGGGTAAGTATAGGCAACCATCCAGGTGGGCGTCCAACCCGGTGCTTTAAATGAGGCATGCATTACGTCATCAGCAGTTTTAACCTCATGCACACCTTTTAAGGATTGCTGATGGTAAGCCAGGTAATGAGTTACAGATTCCCGGTATTGATTACCCTCTGCCAACACAGCTTTGCCCTCGGGGGTTGCTACGTAAGCGCTATTCAAAATGCCCCAATCGCCATCGCCTGCCACCTGGCAACCAATGCGGCCAACCGCATACGCCAGTATCATAGCAGGGCCAAATGAATCGGTAAGATGCCATAAATTAATTTTATGCTTTCGGGCATACCAGATAATGGCTGCACCCGCACAAATAAGTCCTCCGTAAAAAGTAAGTCCGCTAAAGGAAAGCAGCGCGCCAACCGGATCGGCCATCAGGTCGTCCCAGTTTTCGAGGTTATGGAAAATTTTAGCCCCGCCAAACCCAAAGAGCGCGGCCATTATGATCATATCCCCCACCCTTTCATGCGGCCATACCCTGATGGTACGCTTTTCGGGTTTTGCCAGTTTGGTTTTATTGCCGCTATACCATTTATATCCTGCAAAAACGGCTGCCAGCAACAACCCAAGCAATATATTTCCCTGGCCCGAAAGAATATAGGCCTGGGGATCGCCCATTGCCTTTTCCTTATCCAGCAAAAGCCCCAAAAATTTCCAGCCCAGTATAAAACCAAAAAAAGCATTCCACAATATTTCGCTCCAATCGGCGCCTTTTCCTACTTCAATCTGCATTTCGGTAAAACGGAGCCAGCCATTCGCCTGCCTTCTTTTAAGCTCAGAAGTTAGTGTAATGGCTGCGGCAATAAATGCAAATGCCACCATCAGGCCGAATGTATTAATGAGCTTAAGACCCAGCAATTCAATTCCAAAAACCTGTTTAAAGAAGAAATATAAATTAGGATACATGCTTGTAAACGTTTACCACAATGGTGCGCAATGGTACAAAAAAGAAATTAGCTGAACATGCACAATTGAAAAAAGGCCTGTCCGGCATCAATCCGAAAAGACCTTTGTATAAAAGAGGGGCAAAATTGCCTCCGTAATATCAGGAACAATACTGGTCGAATGCTGCAATCAGGTTGCTGGCAATCATTTGTGGAGGGCGACCTTCAATCTGGTGACGCTCAATCATGTGAACGAGGTTGCCATCTTTAAACAAAGCGATGGCAGGGGAAGACGGGGGATAAGGAAGAAGGTATTCGCGAACCTTATTTACGGCCTCATAATCAAACCCGGCAAAACTGGTGGTCAGGTGGTCAGGCTTTTTGGGGGCATTATGAACAGCCATCAATACGCCGGGGCGTGCCGAACCTGCGCTGCAACCGCAAACGCTGTTGATCATTACCAAAGTAGTACCGCCAGTCTTCATCTGGCTTTCTACTTCTTCGGCAGTCACCAATTCTTCAAATCCGTTTTCTGTTAACTCGGCCTTCATAGGCTCTACAATTTCTGCTGGATACATATTGTTATGCTTTTAATCTTTTTTAATTAACCTGTTTGAGCCCGCAAAGTTCATTATTCTAAGCATTCAAACCATGTTCAACCTTTGAATTGAACAAATCTTTTGCTTTTCGGAAATTCAATTACAACAACAAGCCATTGTGTCAAATAATCTAAACAAAACAAGACATTATGTCAGCTTTACTGTAAAATTATCAAGCGCCCCCTATCAAAATTGCAGTTTTTACCCTTGGAACAGGATTTGATTAACCTCAATCAAAGAATTTATTCACTACAAAAATTCATACAACTATGACAATGGTAAAAGTAAACAACCGTCCCGCTCTCCGTTCTTTCAACGGTCTTGTACATGAGCTTTTTAATGATTTTGAAAACTCCTTTGGACCATTGACCGCCGGTGGAGCTCGCAATCTTCCCGCTGTAAACATTATTGAAAACGCCGAAGGTTACCATGCCGAGTTGCTCGCCCCCGGCCGCAACAAGGAGAAGTTCACCCTCGCAGTGGAGAAAAATCAACTGACCATCGGGTACAACGAAGAAAAAAACGAAACCCCGGCCGATTTGAAGCAAATCCGTAAAGAATTTACGCTTGGCAATTTCAAAAGGGTTTTCAGCCTCGATGAAACGGTAGATGCCGAAAACATACAGGCCCGCTACGAAGACGGCTTGTTGAAAGTTTTTCTGCCCAAAAAAGCAGAACAAAAACCTGCAACCCGCGCCATCCAAATTCAGTAATTAAGGTTAAGATTATAGTAGAGTGAGGTGCAAAGCCTGTTTCCTTTGGGGGGCAGGCTTATTTTTTATATTATTTTTGCCCACCCCGTCGTTTCTTTACATACACTCATGAAATATATTATATCCTTCTTACTGTTGATTTCCTTCCTTCAAACACATGCCCAAACTGACACCACAGTTCAGCATCACGATTCAACCCATTTACCGGTAACTCCTGCATATATTGATACCTCGCTGCGCATATTAAACCTGGCGCCTTATTTCACCCTGCATGTGGACTCAATTCTTACCTACGATTTTATCATTAACAGGCCCGGTGAAAATTATTACTGGTTTTTGATGAACAGCCCTGTGGGTGTAAAAATTGACCGTAAAGCCGGAACGCTGTATGTAAAAGGGGAAAAAGCGCTGTTTAAAACCGGAAGGCTGAAATACGACATTCCTTACAAGGTGCAGGTAGGGGTGCAAAACCTGCACAATCCAACCGACCGGATAGATACTTCGGTAACCATCCTTTTTTACAGCACTGAAATAATTGTATCGAAACTAAAACCCTCTACCGCCTCCACCATTACGCTTGAAGAAGGTGACTCTGTGCAGTTCCGGATTCAATGCGATGAAGGTTCATTTCCATTTGAACAGATCAATGTGAACAGCAGCGTTCCTTTATCTAATTATACCCCGGTAAAAAAATGCAACGACCAGTTTAAATGGAACGTTCCTTTCGGTCTTTTTAAGGATAACGACACGGCAAAGCAAAGGATCGTACTGCTTGAATTTATAGGCTCGGATAAGTTTTTCAACCGCGACACATCAGTAGTTAAAATAATCATTAAGCCGGGTATAAATTATCCCGTGCGAAACCAGCAGCATCAAAAGGAATATGATGCGCTAAAGACTTATGTAAAAAGGCTTAAGCTCACTTTCAGGGTAGTAAGCGAAGAGGTAAAAAAGAATAAAAAAACCAGGACCCTTTTTGACATAAGCGGATCTTCTACAGCATTGGCAGGAACCATTGTTTCAACCACGGCCGAAAGAGGTTCGCAAGCCGAACAGATTGGTAAAATACTCCCAAGCGTAGGCCTGACGCTGGTTCCGGTAAAGGAAGGTGTAGCGCCCAATAAGGTTCAGCAACAAAATACCGCTTCGCAGGTAAGGGCCGAAGTGCGAAGACTTGAATATGTGCTGGAAGAAAATGCGCTCAGCAGCGAACGCGATCTTGATGTGTTGGGCAAATCAAAAAGGCTAAGGGAGGAACTGAAAAAATCAATGTTGCAGTTTGCCGATTTACCCATGATAGAATTTGATGAAAACTTTACCGAAGAAGATGCCAACAAATACTTTAACGACCCTAAAGTAAATAAGAAGTATAAGTTTAAAGTTAATTAACTTCAAAAGCGCCCTTTAAATAAATCAGCATGAATACTTATTTACCCAAATGGCAAAATATATTAACCGCCGCTATTTTTTTGCATATATCAATCTTTCCTCTTTTTATTCATGCCCAGTCAGCATCAGACAGTACCCAAAGGAAAAACATTGTAAAGCTGGACCTTAGCTCCAATGTTTGGTATAAAAGCGCATACAATCTTACTTATGAGAGAGTGGTAAAAAAAAACCGGACATTTTCTGTAACCATTGGAAGCCAGGAATTGGTGGGTATTTCTGCGCGGTTAAGGCCCGAAGAAATGGAAATTGACAAAACATCCGGATCGGGCTTTAAACTGGCAGGCGATTATCGCTTTTACCTGCCAAAAGAAAACCGGTATAACGGGCCCCATGGCGTGTATATCGGCCCCTATTTGGCCTACCACAATTTTAAGAACAACTGGGGTATTTCAATTGATGGCAGCTCGGGGCCGCAAACAGGCACAGTAGATGGCCGTTTCGAAATTCTGAATGTTGGGTTCCAGGCCGGGTATCAATTCCTGCTGGGCAATCGTTGGGTCATTGATATGTCTTTTATCGGCGCCTCAGCATCTTACTACAGGGTCCGGATGAATACTACCGGCAATTTTGATATTGACGATAGCGAGATCAACCAGGATATACTGGATGCCTTAATAGATAGGTTTCCCGGGTTGGAAGATTTGATGGATGACCAGGCGTTGGACAAAAGCGGGAAATTAGATAACTGGGGAATGGGCATACGGTACCAAATCCACGTAGGCTATGCCTTCGGCGGTGGCAAAAAGAAGAAATAGGTTTCTGCAGGGCTGCTATGCTTAACGGATGTAGCCAAGCAATTTCAGCATGCTTTGCGCACTTTGTTCCTTAGCATATATCCATTCAATCAGCTTCCCGTTTTTGTCGTACTCCATAATGATATGCTTGGGCGATGGTATCATGCAGTGCTTAATGCCTCCATACCCGCTTATCTGGTCCTGGTAGGCGCCGGTATGAAAAAACCCGAGGTAAAGCGGCGTTTGAGCATCTGTTCCCCCAAGTTTTGGAAGAAATACTTCGTTAATATGCTCTTCGCTATCGTAGTAATCATTGCTGTCGCAGGTAATTCCGCCAAGTACCACCCGTTGATATTCGTTTTCCCATTTATTCACAGGCAGCAAAAGAAATTTTTCGCCAATACCCCATGTATCGGGCAGTGTGGTGATAAATGAACTGTCGATCATGTACCATATCTCACGGTCGTTTTGCTCCTTTTGGCCTATTACACTGTAAATATGGGCCATGCTTTCTCCCACTGTAAAGCTGCCAAACTCAGTATAAATATTCGGCATAGGCACTTTCGCCTTTTTACAGGCTGTTTTAATGTTCGATACAATTTCGTTGATCATGAACTGGTAATCGTATTCAAAAGCCAGCGAGTGCTTAATGGGGAATCCGCCGCCAATATTTATGCTATCGAGTTCAGGACAGATCTTCTTGAGCTGGCAATACAGGTTTAATATCTTATTGAGCTCGCTCCAGTAATAAATATCATCCTTAATGCCCTTATTCAAAAATATATGGAGCATTTTCAGGGTGAACTTATCTTCATTACCTTCAATATTGTCAACATAAAACTCCAGGATATCGCGGGCCCTTATACCGAGACGCGAGGTATAAAACGGGAATGTAGGTTCTTCTTCAGCCGCTACCCTGATGCCTACTTTAAACGGGGTTTTTACACTTTTGTAGGCCGCAAGCTCCTCCTTGTTATCGAGGATGGGTATTACATTCTTAAACCCGGTATTCAGCAGCTTGCAAATACGGCTGGTATAGCTTTTTTGCTTATAGCCGTTACATACAATATGAATATCCTTGGTGATTTTCCGGCGTTCGTAGAGCTTATTTACGATCTCAAGATCATACGCAAACGAGGTTTCCAGGTTTATGCCATGTTTAAGCGCCTCCTCCACCACAAAGCTGAAATGCGAGCTTTTGGTGCAGTAGCAATAATTGTATTCCCCTTCGTATTTATGCTTTTTAAATGCATTGGCAAACATGGCTTTGGCCTTATTGATCTGCATACCAATTTTGGGCAGGTAGCTGATCTTTAAGGGGGTGCCATATTTTTCAATGATGTGTTTCAGGTCGACCCCGTTAAACTGGAGATAACCCTCTTTTACATTGAAACCATCCTGTGGAAAATGAAAGGTTTGCTGAACAAGGTCCTCGTATTTATTTTCTACGGGGTCGGCAAAGCGGCGGTTGATCATTTTTCTTTATAGGGGGATGCTGAATGAATTGAAAATCAAAATTAAAGGGGAAAATAAAAACCGGAAATGAAATTTTCACTTCCGGTCTAAACTTTTCATGGTTGCTGTAAAATTACTTTACAGAAGCTACCAGTTGCTTGAATGAAGCAGGCTCATTCATAGCGAGGTCGGCAAGCACCTTACGGTCGAGGCCAATACCTTTTTGAGCGAGCTTATTCATGAAAACAGAATAGGTCAATCCTTCTTCACGAACGGCTGCATTGATACGGGCAATCCAAAGCGCACGGTATTCACGCTTCTTGAGTTTACGGCCAACATAGCTATAAGTAAGACCTTTTTCTACAACGTTTTTAGCAACGGTATATACATTTTTGCGTTTGCCATAATAACCTTTGGCCTGGTCGAGAACTCTTTTACGACGGGCACGTGAGGCAACTGCATTTACTGAACGGGGCATAAATTAAAGTTTGAGGTACGAAACAGGAAGTACGAAAAGATTTACGATTTTCAATTTACGATTTACGATTTATCGTCTCCATAAAAATGATTCCTTCTGTTGGTACCGATTTTAAAAATGATTATTTAAGGCGAAGAAGACGCATTACAAAATCGCGGTTGGCAGGAGCTACATAGCCGGTATGGCCTAAAGCACGCTTGCGCTTGGTTGATTTTTTGGTAAGAATGTGTCTTTTGAAGCTTCTTTGGAAAGCTATTTCGCCGGTGCCCGTCAGTTTGAAGCGTTTTTTGGCACTGGAATTGGTTTTAACCTTTGGCATGATGCTTATATATTAATCATGACACCCTACTGGCGTTCCCGAACAGACGGGACTCTTATGGAGCCATTTGGGTAATAACCCGGTGGTTTTCGCCATCGGGGGCGCAAAAGTAGGGAAATTTGGCGGAAAATGTAAAATTATTCAAGCAAAAATAAGTGGCAATAAGCTAAAAATAAAAATCCTGCTTTAAATCTTTGGTTCATATCCCATTCGCCTGTAG
>CAYUGH010000035.1:0-2386 GCA_964444195.1 uncultured Chitinophagaceae bacterium | reverse complement strand
GCTAAAAATAAAAATCCTGCTTTAAATCTTTGGTTCATATCCCATTCGCCTGTAGCTTAGAACCTGCAAAAAAAAGATAGCTATATGATAAAATTTAACCAATTGCGGCCCGGAAACCGGGTGATGGTAGAAAACGAAGGCGTTTGGATGCCCGGCATTGTCACCGGTATAAATTCCGACGACGGCGGCCAAATTGAAGTGGAAACCGGTGTACAGCAACAGTGGTACGAGATTGAGGAGATTGAAAGCATTCCCTTATCCGACGAACAACTCTCGCTGCTTGGATTTGAAAAAGAAGTAATGGAAAGCGGAAATGTAAAGTATAAACACGGCCCTTTCAGGGTGCTTGTTAGCCCCAAAGCACAGTTTACGGACTTTTTAATGTGGTACCGCGAGGAAAAAAGCCATATCACCTACCCCATGACCGTTCACCAGTTTCAGAACCGGTACGAGGAAATGGTAAAAGTGCCCATCGGGTAAAGTTTAAAATACTTCCAGGTTGATTATATGCCGGGCTATTGGGTTCCGGCATTTTGGTATTAGCGGCTGGCGAAGGCGCTTGGCGAAGGTGGGGAATCAGCAATCCGTCCAGCCACCATATTAAAAACCCCTGTTAGCTGTTCGTGCCGTTGTTAAGCAGGTTGTTTTGCATTACGCTTAGTACGTAAAGTTTTACCTGGTTCCCTCAATTTCTGTTTAGCTTTAGATGCTTTTATGTATTCGCTTATAGCAAGAAATTCTTCTTTTGTCGGGACAGGTCCACCACCTATAAAGTCAACATCAAGTTCTACTTTCTTTTTCATGATTCTTGATTTTTAAAGTATTTATCAATAAGTCGCAATGCAGCCGGTGTATCAATAATCATGATGTGTCCGCCAAAGTGCATTGCTCCTAAAGTTTTTGTGTAGTGGTCAATCAATTGTGTCTTTGAAACGAATGAAACATTTCCTTCAAATCCACGTTGAAATGAAAGTCGGCAAGCAAAAGCTACAAGGTTTCCCGGAACTCCTGCATAAACTTTGGATTTTCCTTTGTTGAATGGCGCACTTTCAACTAAATGCATATAAACGTGGTCTGACTTTATCTCCATGCTAATCATTCCTTGAATTACTGATATTGCAATAGGGATTCTTAGCTTGTAAACTTCTCTTTCAGGTTGCTTAAACTCAAATCTCCAGTCAAACTGCCAACCACTTTTCTTTGTCACCGATTTAAGGTCTGCCAATGTTAGCAAAGTAATATTTGTAGGAAAAATATCTCCGGTTAAAACATTTTCAATAGAATTGGTGAGTTTATCAACAATGAAGTCAAGTTCTATTGGGTTACTTTTTTCACTTTGCTAAGTTAAGAACTATTGAGTGCAAATTCTTGTCGCTTTACTGGGCCTGGCATGCGTAAGACCCCGCCTCCCCCCAAAACAACCCTTCATAAAACCCTGAACGCATCCCACCCCCTTGACAACAGTAAAAGCAAAACCATTAAAAGGGTGGGTGTTAACAAATTAATTCCCATAATTAAAGGTCCGGCTGGCGACCTGTCCGACTCAAAAAGGCGGAAGCTTCCATGCAACATTGAGCTTCATTGGAGGAGCGTTGCGCCCAACGAAACTTAATTGTTGTGTGCTGGCGTTCCTATTTCGAACTTTGTGCACCAAGGGTTACTTCTTTGATGAGGAACTTCAAATTGTATACCTCCTGAGTTATTTTCTTTTGGAATTCACTTGAATTGATAGGAGCAGCGATTAACTCCTTTTCAAAAGAAAAACCGTAGCCAAGAAAGCGGTAAGACAATCCTATTTTGTTGAAGACTTGAGCCCACTTGCCTTTAAGAAACATTTCTTGTCTTTGCGGTAAGGGCAAAAACCCAAAAGGGAAAGCAATATATCTTGGAACAATTTTAAGTTCAGGTGCTTCTGCACCTAATGATACCTTTATAAATGAAGAAACCGATCTTAGAGAAATTTCGAGTTGATTAGTGAGGTAAGCGTCTGCGCCTCGATTTATAAGGTCCTTTATACTTTCTAAGTATTCATTGCAGACCTGCCGAAATTTTTCCTCAGATCCATCATCAGTTTTTGCATCTCCAAACTGTCTGCTGGTATTAAATTCTACATATTGGTCGATCAACATAGACAATATAATATTTAAAGGTGCGTAAACACTTTTAATCTGTTGACGAGCATTCGCCAAATAATTTTCTTGCAGTTTTTGTCTGTAAGTTATTTCAACTTCTTTTATTTTTTGACTTGCAGAATATCTTGTTGCTAGGGCAGTAAACGTGACACCTATCAATGTACATGAAGCCGTTACTATTCCGATTAAAAGTGTATTTTCCATTTAGTAAAACAGGTTTGAAAAGTTGCTTCTGGTCAGACTAGCAGGCAACG
>CAYUGH010000034.1:5235-41004 GCA_964444195.1 uncultured Chitinophagaceae bacterium | reverse complement strand
GCACTCCATTGCTCAAGCTTTGCCAGCTTTTGTTCGGGGGTTTGGTTGGCCACAATGGTATCAATGCCTATGGCATCAGCTACCAACCTGCATTTGGCTTCGGTATCACCGCTTAATATTACCGTTTCAATCCCTTTGGCTTTGCAAAAATCAATAACGGCTTTGGCTTCCGGTCTTATTTCATCTTGTATATCAATCCAACCAATGGTTTCGTTGTTCTTCGTCACATACAGGTTATGACCTCCTTCCGGTAAAGTTTCCACCCCTGCAGCCGAACCAATGAAGTATTTATTTCCATCCCTGTCGGTTGCCCGCATGCCCAATCCTTTTACCTCTTCAATATTCTCCCAACGGACTACATCTTTACGCTTCCAGAGAGTGGCTATGCTTTTGGCTATCGGGTGACCGGAGAACTTCTCAAGTGAGTACACAATTTTTTTGAACTCATCTTCAGAAGTATCATCATTGGTTTCATTTCGGCCACCCAAATAAGATTTGAAATTTGAAATTTGAAATTTTCCGCTGGTCAGGGTTCCTGTTTTGTCAAACACCATCCGTTTTACATCCCTGAAAAGTTCCATGCGCTTTACATCGGTAAAAAGGATACCATTCTTAGCAGCACGACCCAAACCAACAGCAATGGCTGCCGGCGTAGCCAAACCCATGGCACAGGGGCAGGCAATTACCAATACCGCTACTGCCCGCATCAGGCTTGCCTGGAAAGAAATATCAACTATAAAATAATTGACCAACAGGGTTAGCGTGGCTATACCCAACACAAGCGGAATGAAAATGGCGCTAATCTTGTCGGCCAACTGCTGTACAGGCGGCTTTTCAGTTTGTGCTTTTCTCATAAGCGATGCAATGCCACTCATCACCGTATCCTTACCTACCGCTGTTACATAGGCTTTCAGGTTTCCATTGCTTACCACACTGCCCCCAACCACCATTTCGCCCTGCTTTTTCATCACCGGCAGGCTCTCACCGGTCAGCAGCGCTTCATTCACTTCCGCCTCACCCGACAGTATTTTACAGTCGGCAGGAACCTGCTCGCCCGTTTTAATTAAAACCAGGTCACCAACCTTCAAAGCTTTATTTTCAACAGCAAAAATATTCTCTTGCCCATGGCTGTCATACGCGATCATATTTGCCATGACGACTTGCTCGCGTGTGAGTTCTTTAATGGTTCGCTGGGTTCGTTCAACCGAAGCATCTTCGAGATAGTTACCCAACAACACGATGGTTATGATGGATGCCGCCGTTTCGAAGAAAAGATAATCTGCGGGATTAGGCTGAAACATTCCCCAAATACTATACCCAAAAGCCGCTGTTGAACCCAGGGCAATCAGCACGTTCATGTTGGGAATACCTGAGCGGATGCTATTTAAGGCACTTACTCCAAAAAAGCTCATTCCAACCAGATAAACGGGCAGCGCAAGCATGAGTTGCACCCATGGAATCATTAACCAATGAAGATGCAATCCGGGGATCATGTGCAACATGAGCACCGCAGTAAATGGAAGACAGATCCAGAAACGAAGCATGTAGCCTGACATATGGGAATGCCCATGCTCATGGTGCTTTACGGGAGCTGAGGCATCTGAAACCGAATAACCTAACCCTTCCACCCTTTTGCGTGCCTTATCAACTGTTCCGTTGGTATCCAACGTTTCAAAGCTTACGTCACCGGAAATTACATTTACTGAAATATTGGACAATCCCTCTTTCTCCAATGCCCTGTTTACGCTAAGCGCGCAATTGGCACAGGTCATCCCATCCACTTTCCAGTTAATTTTTTCAGCCTGTATCATTATACTGCAAAATTACATTCTATCACCTAAAAGGTCTTGCGCTTTAAGAAAGATTAAAGCAACCATGTTGCATAGCTATCACAAAACTTTTCCAATTTTCAGGCTAATTGTTTTGAAGATAACTTTGGCGGCGCATGGAATGGATTTTTTCACTGGATGAGATTGACAACATAGCAAAAGAAGTGCTGGATTTTCTACGCCCATCGGCCTCAAAAGTGATTGCATTGCATGGGCAAATGGGCGCGGGTAAAACCACATTTGTTAATGCGCTTGTTCGGGCGCTCGGCAGCAGCGGCACCACCGGAAGCCCTACTTTTTCCATTATTAACCAATATGCCGATGGAACAGGAAAGGCAATCTATCACATGGACTGGTACCGCTTAAAAGATGAGGAAGAGGCCTTGCAGGCTGGCGTGGAAGACCCCTTGTTCAGCGGCCATTGGTGTTTTGTGGAATGGCCCGAAAAAGCTGAATTTCTTTTGCCGGAAAATTGCATCCGCCTAAGCATTGAAGCTTTGGATGCACAATCAAGGCGGATTGCCATCAATGCCTGAATATAAAATTTTATTTTTGAAGGAAGGCTTTGCTGCAAGTGCTTAACTTTAGCTTTTAAAAATCCCAGTTACCAGTCTATGTCCAAACCAATTATCAGCGGCTCATTCAGCTACGAAACCCTGGAAGAAACCCTGGACATTAAAACCAAGGATGCTGATCTTTTTATTGGTATTCCAAAAGAAACCGCTTTCCAGGAAAACCGCGTTGGACTTATTCCCGAGGCAGTTGGCGTGTTGGTGGCCAACGGCCATGATGTTTGGGTAGAAAGCAAAGCCGGCGAAGGCAGCGGCTACAGTGATCATGATTACAGCGATGCCGGCGCCAAAATAAAATATAACAAACAGGAAATTTTCAATTGCGATATACTGATCAAGAGCGCTCCTATTGTTCATGAAGATTTAAACCTGCTGAAACTGAACCAGGTGGTTGTTTCCCCCATTCACCTGAGTGTAATGAAAGCGGAAATTCTCGAGCATATGATGGAGAAAAAAATTACCGGGCTCAGCTTTGAAAACCTGAAAGATGACAGCGGAACCTACCCCATTGTACGCAGCATGAGCGAAATTGCGGGCAGCGCCAGCATGCTGATAGCGGGGCATTACCTCAGCTCAAGCGGTCGTGGAAAAGGCATTTTGCTCGGAGGTATCAGTGGCATTCCGCCAACCAAAGTTATTATTCTCGGTGCCGGTGTGGTTGGGGAATTTGCCGCAAGGGCGGCGCTTGCCATGGGGGCTTCGGTAAAGGTTTTCGACAACAATGTGTACCGGCTGAAAAGGCTGCAGGATACCATGGGCCACCGGGTTTGGACCTCTGTAATCGAACCCCGTATTTTGGCCAAGCAATTGAAAACTTGCGAAGTTGCGGTGGGTGCTTTAAGCTCCGAAAACGGACGGACACCGATGGTGGTAAGCGAAAGTATGGTAGCCAATATGCGCTCGGGTAGCGTGATCATTGATGTAAGCATTGACCGCGGCGGTTGTTTTGAAACATCTGAAATTACGACCCATGAAAAGCCGATCATCATCAAACACGGGGTGATTCATTATTGCGTGCCGAATATTCCTTCGGGATACAGCCGCACCGCAAGCCATGCCGTAAGCAACGTGCTGATGCCTTTGATGTTAAAGATCAGTTTTGAAGGGGGGCTGGATGAATATGTATGGAAGAACCTGAATATCAGGAACTCCATTTACATGTTTAAGGGGGCACTTACCAATTTCCACCTGAGCGAGCGGTTTAAACTGAAATACACCGACCTGAACCTGCTGATGGCCAGTATGGGGTAAGGTATTTACCTGAAATCTTCCCGGACGGGAGAAAACACATCTATCAACTTACAATCGGTAATGGCTTTCCCTGAATGCCAAACCATGCCTGGAATTACCACATAATCGTTGGCAGTCAGCACTTTGGTTATCCCATCTATTGTCATTTCAAATTCACCTTCCAGCACATAGCTGCTTTGCTCATGCGGGTGGTTGTGTAGTTTCATAGCGCTTCCGGCCTTTACTTCGAGGAAGTTCACCGTATTGTTTTCGGTATGAACCGGTTTAGCAAAAAAACCCGGTGCAATCTCCTTTACAGGCATATCGGAAAACTGTTTAAACATGGCTACAAATTTTTTCTTTAAAAATTTTTATAATCTGAAATATGTATCCGTTTGCTGCAAAAACCTATTTCCTGTTCATCGTTGCTGCAAATGATCAGCAACCTATTCTTACCAAATTCCTCAACTAATTTCAAATATAAATCAATCCCCTGCACATCGAGGTTGGCGGTAGGTTCATCAAGCAATACAACCGGCGCCCTGCAGAAGAAGGCCTGGCCAAGTTTGGCACGTTGCTTCATACCACTGCTGAATTGACGGATTTGCTTGTTGGCAGCATTTGTCAATTCAATCTTATCAATCACCTGCGCAATCGTTAATCCATCCAATACAGGTTTCAGGCTGAAATGAAATTCAAAGAATTCCGTTAAGGTAAGCTCCTCAATAAGTTCGAGATAGGGCGCTGAAAAGGAAAAGTAGCGGTAATGATTTTCAGGATGAACAGGGTTGCCATCCGCTTTAAAAACAACCTCCCCCTCATTTTTCTCAAGCGCCCCGGCAATTATTTGCAGCAAAGTGCTTTTACCCGAACCGTTGTGGCCGGTAATGGCGTATGTCTGACCTTTTTGAAAGGTAAAATCAAGTTTCCGAAAAATCCATTGGCGGTTAAACCGTTTGCCAAGATTTTTCAGTTCAATTTCCATAGTGTGCTAACAAAATAGGGCTGCGCAGAAGGACCACCCGTGGCAAATCAGTCTTCGACAACTCCTTTGGTAAACCGTTTGATAATACCCCTGCCGCTTTCCCTTATAAAGGTTACAATTTCATCTCTTTCGTCATTAATAGGCAGCTCTTCTTCGATGTAGGCAAGCGCCTGCGTGGTATTCATGCCCTTATTGTATATACAACGGTACACATCGAGTATCTGGTTGATCTGTGCATTGGTAAATCCGCGTCTTTTAAGCCCTATACTGTTTACCCCGGCATAGCTCAAAGGTTCACGACCGGCTTTTATATAAGGCGGCACATCTTTACCTACAAGCGAACCACCGGAAATAAAGGCATGCTGGCCAATGTTTACAAACTGGTGCACGGCACAAACGCCCCCCATACCCACATAATCACCTAAAATTACATGCCCGGCAAGCTGGGTGCTGTTGCTGAGGGTGCAAAATTTGCCTATCACACAATCATGGCCAATATGGCTGTATGCCAAAATCCAACATCCTTCGCCCACCACGGTTTTCCACCTGTCGCTTGTACCGCGGTGAATGGTTACAAATTCACGGATGGTGCAATTATCACCGATTTCAACAGTCGTTTTTTCCCCGTTAAATTTCCGGTCCTGTGGAATAGCTGCAATGACCGCACCCGGAAAAATCCTGCAGTTTTTACCAATACGGGCGCCTTCCATAATGGTAACATTGCTTCCAATCCAGGTACCTTCGCCTATTTGAACATTACCATGAATAACGGTAAAGGGGTCAACTTTTACATTGTCGGCCAGGCGCGCATCCGGATGAATATATGCCAGAGGATGTATCATAAGTTCCTGATATAAATTATGGTCTTTTTACGATCTGTGCGGTAAGATCTGCCTCGGTACAAATTTTATTTCCAACAATTACGGTTCCCCTCATCTGGCAAATGCCCCTGCGTATGGGTTCCAGCAGGTCCATTTTCAGCAGCATGGTATCGCCGGGCACTACTTTGGCCTTGAATTTGCAATTATCTATTTTCAGGAAATAGGTATCATATTGCCCTTCGGGCTGGCTGTTAATACAAAGGATACCACCGCATTGCGCAAGCGCCTCAATTTGCAAAACCCCCGGCATAATCGGGTTGCCGGGAAAATGCCCGGCAAAAAACCATTCGTTAAAGGTCACATTCTTTACGCCCACAATCCGTGTATCCGTAAGTTCAATAATCTTATCTACCAGCAGAAACGGATGGCGGTGGGGCAGGGTTTTTCCTATTTGAGGAAAATCGTAAATGGGTGGCAAAGTCGGGTCGTAGGTGGGAAGGTCCTTTGTATGCCTGTTTTTTTTGAGGTACTGCTTTATTTGCCTGGCAAATTCCACATTGGCTTTATGGCCGGGCCGGTGGGCAATTATATGTGCCTTTACCGGGTAGCCAATCAGCGCCAAATCGCCTACCACATCCAACAGCTTGTGACGTGCGGGCTCGTTGGGGAAATTCAGTTTCAGGTTATTCAGGTATCCTTCGCCCTGAATTTCAATATCATCCCTTTTAAATATCTCCCTCAGGCGCTCTTTCTCTTCATCCGTAATTGGTTTATCAACCACCACAATAGCGTTATTTACATCACCGCCCTTTATCAGGTCGTGCTCAATAAGCATCTCCAACTCATGCAAAAAAACGAAAGTTCGGCAAGAAGAAATCTCGCTCCTGAAATCCTTCATGCTCTTCAGCATGGCATGCTGCGTTCCCAACACAGGGCTGTTGAAGTCAATCAGGGTGGTAATCTTATAATCGGTTGAAGGAAGAGCGGTTAATTCTACCCTCCTGGCTTCATCATAGTAGGTAATATTTTCCCCGATGGTAAACCACGACTTGGCGGCATCCTGTTCTGCAATGCCGGTTTCCTCAATAATTTCAATAAAAGGGGCGCTGCTGCCATCCATAATGGGTATTTCAGGGCCGTTAATTTCAATCAAACAATTGTCAACCCCCGTTCCCACTAAGGCAGCCAGTATATGTTCGACTGTACTTACTTTTCCGCCATTGGCTTCAAGGGTTGTACCCCGGCTGGTATCGGTTACCAGGTCGCAATCGGCTTTTATTACAGGCAAGCCCGGCAGGTCTATCCGTTGAAACTGGAAACCGAAACCCGGCTGTGCGGGATTGAGTGCCATATGAACAAAGGCGCCGGTATGAAGGCCTGTTCCGCTAATACTTACAGCGGCTTTGAGTGTATGCTGCTTATCAGGATTAAAAGACTTATCCATGCTTTAATTTAGTATCCCTTAAAAAAAATAATTTACAAAAGTAATTGAATTAGACCAAGTAATGAGGCTGAAACCAACTGACTTCATTTTATCCATCTACAAAAAGATCCTTGTAAAACTGGGTATTGCCCGGTACATAGGCATAGCCCGAAAGATCGTTAATACCCGCTGCGGCAAGTATTTCTTCATCGGTAAAAAAGTTTCCCGTGCAGTCCCTGGCCGGTTTTTGCAGTAAATGCCATACGGAATCGGCGAGGATTTCAGGCGTCCGGCTCAATTTCATCAGCATTTCGCCCCCCAGCAGATTATTGACCGCCGCTGTGGCAATGGTGGTTTTGGGCCAAAGCGTGTTGGCCGCTATCCCATAGGGCTTCAATTCGGCTGCCAATCCGTAGGCAATCATGCTCATACCATATTTACTCATGGTATATGCAAGATGGCCTGCAAACCATTTTGGATTCATATTTATGGGCGGGCTCAGGTTAATAATGTGCGGATTGGCGCTTTTTTTAAGAAAAGGAATAGCAGCCTGGCAAAGAAAAAAAGTTCCCCGGACGTTTATATCGTGCATCAGGTCGTAGCGCTTTGGTTCGGTTTTTTCGGTTGGCAAAATGTTGATGGCGCTGGCATTGTTTACCAGGGCATCAATACCCCCAAAATGCGTGGCAGCCTGCTCCATGGCTGCTTTGCTCGCGGCCTCGTCACGTATATCAAGTTGAATGGCAAGCGCCTTGCCGCCTGCCTTTTCCACCTCCTCGGCAGCTGAGTAAATAGTTCCACCCAAACGTGGGTCTTCGGTTATGCTTTTGGCGGCAATTACAATGTTTGCACCATCCGCAGCAAGTTTCAGGGCAATAGCTTTTCCTATCCCCCTGCTGGCTCCAGTAATAAAAATGGTTTTATTGGCAAATGGCATACAATTGTTTTGGGTGAAAATTAGCCCAAAACCTATGAAAAGTAGAAAAATAAAATTTTTAAACCCGACAAAATGAATGTATATTTGTGACAAATGTCGGATAGGATGAGTAAAGGTATCAATTATAGTAGCAAAGAGATTAACTATAACATGGTAGAAGAAGAGGATAATCTTTCATTCATGGTGATGGAGGACCCGGTGGTTTATTTATCGCCAGCCATTGATTTTACCATGAAAGATTTTGAATCGCTAAATTCCCTATTGAATTTCAGCCAGTTTGAATGGGCTGATATTCTTCATTTTAGCCCCCGTACCCTGCAGCGCTACCTAAAGGATGGCAATAGCTTTGATGGCCTCCAGGCTGAATTATTGCACCATCTCAGGCTCCTTACCCAGGCAGGGCTTATGCAATTTTCAACCAATGAGGGGTTTGTGCAATGGCTTCGTGCCGAAAAGGAGGTGCTTGGCCAAACCCTCGGTTTTAATGCCCTGAAAACCATTACAGGCGTCCGTATGCTTCGTGAAGAACTTGGCCGCATGGCCGAAGGCGTTTATATATGATATGCTACCGGCTAACCCATAAGCAATATATGAACGACAGCTCGGGCATGGGGGCCTATAAATGGGGTGGCCGCTGGAATTCGGTGGGGCTTGCCTGTATTTACACCAGCCAGCATATCTCCCTGGCCATGCTGGAAAAATTAGTACATGCCCAGCAAATAAAAGACATGAAGGATGTCGCGCTTATGACATTTCAAATTGTAACCCCGGAAAAGCTATACCGGATTGATACTCAAAAGTTAAGGAACCATTGGCAACAAGATCACAAGTACAGCCAATGGCTTGGGTCGCAAATATTGTGGCAAAAAGATTTCATCGGATTTTTGGCTCCATCCATTGTTGTCCCCACAGAATGGAACATAATACTGAAGCCAAACCTTGCAGAAAAGGACGGTGTAAAGCTGGTTGACAGCTCCTTATTCACCTTTGATGAAAGGCTGAAACGGATTGCCAGGTAAACTTTTTTTAACTGCTTACAAAAGGAAGCAACAACGCTTCCGCCTCTTTTTGAGCCTTTTCCAGCTCATCATTTACAATAACGGCGTCGAAACTGTCCTTGTATTGTTTTTCATGCGCTGCCTTATTCAGCCTGGCTTCAAGGCTTTCGGGGGTTTCGGTGCCACGGCTTATCAACCGGTTCTTTAAGGCTTCGTATGAAGGCGCTTCAATAAAAATACTGAGGCATTTGCCGGGAAACAACTTTTGAACATGCATAGCTCCATGCACATCAATATCGAGCAGCGGGGTTTTCCCGGCATTCCACATCCGTTCCACCTCGCTTTTCAGGGTGCCGTAGTATTTCCCCTTATACACCATCTCCCATTCGAGGAAAGCGCCTTCCGAAATTTTCTGCTCGAACTCCTGCTGCGAAATAAAATAGTAATCCTTTCCATGAACTTCCTGGCCACGGGGTGCGCGGGTAGCGGCCGAAATGGAAAACTCAAGGTTTGGAAAATGCTCCAACAGGTACCGGGCAATGGATGTTTTGCCCGATCCTGATGGAGCGGTTATGATGACAATTTTATTACCCATCAATCAAATTAGAACTTAGTGTTGAGGTAATGCGGCAAACAAGCCCTCCAGGTTGGCCAGTCGTGTTTCCACTCTGGTCCCCATATATCCAAATCGTACCAAATACCCTTGTTATAGAGTATTCCTGCAAACTCCCGTGATGCATCGGGCGCTTCATAAGGGCCTTCGCCGGAGAAAATATGGATATGACGGCTGTTGCGGATATGATCAAAATACCAGGGATCGCTCAGGCTGGGCATATAATGTGCCGGACTGTTAAAATAAACCTGGTCATCAAAGTAACCATCGGTGTATTCCATCAGGTTATACACTCCGCTCATGGCAATTACCCCGTTAATCAGGTCGGGGCGTTTCAGGAAAAGGTTCATGCTGTGCAATGCGCCGAAGGATGCACCTGCCAGAATAATGGGGGTATCCTGCCCGCAATTGGTTTTGATGAACGGAATTACTTCATTAAAAATGTAATTATTCCATTGGTTGTGGCGAATGGCTTTATGCGCACCCTCCATTTCCTTGTTCATCCAACTTTGCTTGTTTACACTGTTCACACTGTACACTTTGCATTTGCCGGATTCAATAATCGGCGCCAATGTATCCATCATTTGAAAACGTTCGTACTCCAAATAATCGGCACCGGCAGTGGGTACCAGCAGCAGCGCAAAGCCATAATGACCGTAAATGGCTATAGGTGCATCTTCACCCAGCGCAGGGCTGTACCAACTGAATAACTCTCTTTGCATATTGATTGTATTTAAATAAAAAACTTAGGAAATACTCTTCTTCAACTCCTTCCACACATCCCTGAAACATTGGGCGGCATAACTGGAGGGGGCAAAAACCGCCACCGGGGCCACCTGGATACCCATTTTTTCGATGGTGCTTAGGTAAGGAATATAGTTTTTAAGGAATTGCTTATTCTTATAATACTGTGCCAGGGTTTCGTTATGAAGATTTTTGCGGATATCTACCATGCTGAAATAGACCTTTATACGGGTAGCATCCAACCCGTTCTGGTCGAAAAACGCTTTTACCATTTCATAAGTGCGGATACTCAAAGTGGTGGGAATGGTTGGTAAAACCACGTAATCAGCGGCCGCAAAAATGGCCTCGCTCAATGTACCAATGCCTGGTGGGCAATCAATAAACAGGTAATCGTACAAGCCTTCAAGCTGGTTGACCAATGCCTTGAACTTTTTCTTCGATTGCTTTAATTCACCCAGGATATGATCAAGCTCCCGGTTTGAAAAATCTGCCGGAATAATGTCAAGGTTTTCAAACCCGGTTTCATGGATGTTTTCGGTCAGGTCGGTTTCGGACTGAAGCATTTTTTTCAACCCACCCTTTAATTTAGCGGTTTGCTGAAAGTAATAAGTAGCCGAACCTTGTGGATCAAGGTCCCATACTATTACCCTGCTGCCTTGCTCGGCAGCCAGGTAAGCCAGGTTCACACAACCCGCCGTTTTTCCTACACCACCTTTAATATTATACAAAGCAATAGTCGTCATAGGCGTAATTTTAATATCCACCTCCAATAGGAGTGCAAATGTGGGGCTATACCCTCGGTTACCCGATAAAAATAGTGTCAAAAAGCTATTTGTCGTGTATTTTACATTGAATGCTTATTTTTCCGCCCGAAAATGAAATTGCTGAGTCCGGCCATATCGAAGTTTGCAAGGTTAAGACATAATGCCATTGAGCAGTGGATGGAGCATCCCCTTGAAAACCAGCGGCTTGTTTTACAGCACCTGATTACCGAAGGCCAGTACACTGAATTTGGAAGAAAATATAATTTTAACAAAACATTCCATATCCGGGATTTTAAGGCTGCTGTACCCATTCATACATACGATGACCTGAAACCATGGATTGACCGGATGATGCTGGGTGAAGAGCATGTGTTGTGGAATACCCCGGTGGAGTGGTTTGCCAAAAGCAGCGGCACCACCAACGAAAGAAGCAAATTTATTCCGCTTAGCCAGCAAAGCCTTGATGAAAACCATTTCCAGGGAAGCAAGGACCTTTTAACCCTGTACTATAATAATAACCCTGAAAGCGACCTGCTAACCGGGAAAGGACTGGTTATAGGTGGAAGCCACCAGGTTGGCCAGTTGAATGAGGATATAAAGTTTGGCGATCTGAGCGCGGTTTTACTGGAGAATACCCCATTTTGGGGCAACTGGCTAAAAACCCCCGAATTGAGCATTGCCCTGATGGACGAATGGGAAACCAAGATAGAAAGCCTTGCCCAAAGCACGATAAACGAAAATGTAACCTCCGTAAGCGGTGTTCCAACATGGACGCTCGTGCTTTTTAAAAGGATACTCGAAATTACCGGGAAAAACTCCATAAAGGAAGTTTGGCCCGACCTGGAGCTATACATCCACGGGGGCGTTTCATTTACCCCCTACCGCGAACAGTTTAAGCAGGTGGTTGGAGGCCCCATACGCTACCTTGAAACCTACAATGCGAGCGAGGGCTTTTTTGCCGCACAAAGCCACGAGGACGAAGATGGTATGCTGCTGTACCTGGACCACGGCATTTTCTACGAATTTATGCCCCTGGAGGAATTTGGAAAAGAAAACCCAAAAACCGTAGGACTCGCCAATGTGGAAATAGGGAAACAATATGCGCCTGTTATCAGCACCACCGGCGGGCTTTGGAGGTATTTGTTGGGCGATACCATTCAATTCACCACCTTATTTCCTTTCCGGGTAAAGGTAAGCGGCCGCATAAAGCATTACATAAATGCCTTTGGCGAAGAAGTGATGGTGGAAAACACCGATCGTGCTATTGCCATGGCCTGCGAGGAAACCGGCGCTACCGTGCTTGACTACACGGCAGCCCCCGTATATTTTTCTGAAAACAGCAACGGCGCACATGAGTGGCTGATTGAATTTGATGCTTTACCGGTAAACCCGGAAGCATTTGCCGAGGCGCTCGACCATTCGCTAAGGCAGGTAAACAGCGATTATGACGCCAAGCGGTATAAGGATATTGCGTTGAGCAGGCTGGTTTTGCAGGTGCTTCCTCCCGGAACATTTAAGGAATGGCTGCGCTGCAAAGGCAAACTGGGCGGGCAGCATAAAGTGCCAAGACTAAGCAATGAAAGAACATTGGTTGAGGAAATCAAAACCATGCTGAATATATAAATTCAATAAAAATTACCTGATGAAATTACTTGAAAATAAAGTAGCAATCATTACCGGGGCCGCCCGTGGCATTGGCGAGGGTATTGCCATAAAGTTTGCTGAACATGGAGCCAATATTGCATTTACCTATGTGAGCGATAGCAGCTCTGAAAGAGCTAAAGCGCTTGAAGAAAAACTGGTTGGTATGGGCGTGAAGGCCAAAGCCTACCAAAGCAACGCCGGCGAATTTGCAGCTTGCGAAAAGCTGGTAAATGAAGTGTTGGCTGAGTTTGGAACAATCGATATCCTGGTTAACAATGCAGGCATCAGTAAGGATAACCTGTTGATGAGGATGACACCCGAACAGTGGGAATCCGTTATCCAAACCAACCTGAACAGCGTGTTTTATATGACCAAGCAGGTTATCCGCCCCATGATGAAAGCCCGCAGCGGAAGCATTATCAATATGAGCAGTGTAATTGGCGAAATGGGTAATGCCGGTCAGGGAAGCTATGCGGCTTCAAAGGCCGGTGTGATTGGTTTTACCAAAAGCGTAGCCAAGGAACTCGGCAGCCGTAATATCCGCTGCAATGCTATTGCGCCCGGTTTTGTTGAAACGGATATGACAAGCTACCTGAAAGAAGGTGAAGCCGCCGATAAATACAAGGCCGGTATTCCGCTGGGGCGTTTTGGAACCGCTGAAGACATTGCCAATGTTTCGCTTTTCCTGGCAAGCGATATGGGCAACTATATTACCGGGCAGGTTATAAGCGCCTGTGGCGGGTTGAATATTTAAGTGCCAACATTCATATTGAAATCGCCTTAAAAACATTGTATGAAAAAGATATTACCCGCCTTAATGTTTCTATTCATGGCAGACCTGATGGCGCAAAAACCGTTGCATGTACTCACCTTCAACATCCGGTACGATAATCCCAAAGACGCGCCAAACGACTGGCCCAACCGGAAAGATAAAGTGACTTCGCAAATACTTTTTCATGAGGCTGATATAATAGGCCTGCAGGAAGCCCTGCATAACCAATTACAGGATATGGAAAAAGGAATGCCCGGTTACAAATTCACGGGTGTGGGGCGCGATGACGGCGAGCAAAAAGGCGAATACTCCTGCATATTTTACAACAGCAAACGCTTAGAATTGCTTGCGTCCGAAACCTTTTGGCTGAGTGAAACCCCCACGGTTGCAGGCAGTAAAAGCTGGGATGCAGCCATTACCCGTGTTGTAACCTGGGCCAGGTTTAAGGATAAACAAACCAAAAAGATTTTCTACCATTTTAATACGCATTTCGACCATATTGGCCAGGTGGCAAGAAGGGAAAGCGCAAAAATGCTGCTGAAGGCCGTGGACAGCATTGCCGGCAAAACGCCTGCTGTTATTACCGGTGATTTTAACGCTCAACCCACGGATGAACCTATCCGGGTAATTATGGATGCAAACAACCCGTTGAAGCTCACAGACAGTAAAGCCATTTCGGCCACAGGGCACTATGGACCGGCCGGAACCTTCAATGCTTTCCAGGCCAAAGAACAAGCCGGTGAGCCCATTGATTATATTTTTCTGAAAGGCAACTGGAAAGTACTGCAACATGCATCACTCAGCCAAACCTGGGGTGGGTTGTTCAGTTCCGACCATTTCCCGGTTTTTGCACGCCTGCTGCTGGATAAATAAATAGCCATGCTGTCTATCTTGCCTGAAAAATACAGGAATAATTTCCACGCAGTTGTTCCATTGATACAGGGGGAAAGTAATTCCAATAGACTTATCTGAAACCAACACCGAACTCACCTCCGAAATATTTGACCCACACGAAGAAAACGGTCATTGGCCACCGCACCTGCATTTCCAGGTGATTTTGGATTTGGAAGGAAATACAAGCGACTACCCGGGTGTTCGCGCCCCTTCAAAAATCAATTTTTACAAGCGCAACTGTCCAGACCCTGATTTACTGCTGGTTTGGAACAATTTGCAGGGTAAAGATTAAACTGCAAGCTTCAATGGTCGTTAATTGTTATTTTTACAAATGCTTTTCATTGGTTAAAAATGCTTGCTCAACATGAAAATTAATTTCAGCATAATATCGGGTTTCCTGTTTTCCAGTTTATTGTTTTTAAGCTCTTGTGATAAAGGAGGCGAACCTCCCACGCCTGCACCGCCAATAATTCCACCACCACCTGCAATATCTTTTTCAAAAGGCGCCGATGTAAGCTGGATAACGGAAATGGAAGGGGCAGGTAAAAAATTTTACAATAAAACCGGCATAGAAACCGAGGGCATGGCTTTGCTAAAATCGCTTGGGATGAACATTTTCCGGCTTCGGGTATGGGTAAATCCTTCCCCTGCCTGGTGTGATGTAAATGATGTGGTTGCAAAAGCTGTACGCGCCAAAAATCTGGGAATGCGTATCATGATCAATTTTCATTACAGCGATAGTTGGGCCGATCCATCTAAACAAACAAAACCCGCCGCCTGGGCAGCCATGGGTGTTTCAGAATTAAAAACTGCCATTACCAATCATACTACACAAGTGCTTACCGCGTTGAAAACCGCAGGCGTTTCTCCCGAATTTGTACAGGTGGGCAACGAAACCAATGATGGCATGCTTTGGCCAACCGGAAAAGCATCTGCAGCAGGCGGCATGAGCAACTATGCTCAATTTGTAACAGCCGGTTACGATGCAGCTAAAGCAGTTTTTCCAACAACCAGGGTCATCGTGCATGTTTCCAATGGCTGGGATAATGCCTTATTTACCTGGAATATTGGAGGGCTTATTAGCTATGGCGCTAAATTCGATGTAATCGGGATGTCGCTTTATCCATCGGCCGCCGATTGGGCTGCCAAAAACACACAATGCCTGGCCAATATGAATGACATGATTTCGCGGTATAGCAAGGAGGTGATGGTGGTGGAAGTGGGCATGCCCTGGGACCAGGCTGCTGCCTGCAAATCGTTTTTAACCGACCTGATAGCCAAGGTAAAATCAGTAGGTGGCAACAAAGGACTCGGAGTACTATATTGGGAACCCCAAAGCTATGGAAGCTGGAAAGGCTACACCCTTGGCGCTTTCGACAACACCGGTAAGCCTACCGAAGCATTGGATGCGTTTGCGGATTAAAAAATCAAGTGCCTTTATGATTGCACGCATTCATAAATTTTTAAACTTCACCGGATAATGAAACTGATAACACTATTGCTTGCATGGCCTTGCATGGTTATACCTTTTGTATTACAGGCACAAAAAGGTAAAAAAACTACGGGAAAAGAAACCCCTGTGATCATAAAAAACGGGGTACTTCAATGGGCTGAAAATGGCAAAGAAGTTGCGCTGTTCGGGGTAAACTATACCGCGCCATTTGCCTATGCCTACCGGGCCATTGCCAAAACGGGTATCCCCCACGAAGATGCTATCCGTCAGGATGTATATCACCTGGCAAGGCTTGGGTTGGATGCCTTTCGTGTGCATGTTTGGGATACCGAAATTTCAGATACGGCAGGCAACCTGTTGGCAAATGAGCACCTGCGGCTGTTTGATTTTTTGCTTACTGAACTGAAAAAGTACAAGATCAAAACCATTATTACCCCCATTGCATTTTGGGGAAACGGCTACCCCGAAAGAGATGAAAACACCCCCGGGTTTGCGAGGAAATATGGAAAAGGGAAATCAACCACGAACGATACAGCCATCCGTGCCCAGGAAAATTACCTGCAACAATTTTTTAAGCATGTAAACCCATATACAAAACTGACCTATCAGCAGGACCCCGACATAATTGCTGCGGAAATAAACAATGAACCTAACCACAGCGGTGCGCCGAAGGGTGTCACAGATTATATTAACCGCCTTTACGATGCTATAAAAAGCACAGGCTGGACAAAGCCTATTTTTTATAATATCAGCGAAAACCCCGGTTTTGCGGCAGCTACTGTTGCCTCAAAAGCTGAAGGGTACAGTTTTCAATGGTATCCTTCGGGACTTGTGGGTGGCCGAACGTTGCAAAGCAACTACCTGCCACACGTAGGCAAATACAATATTCCATTTGGTGACACCATTCCGGCGTTTAAGAACAAACCTTTGATGGTGTATGAATTTGACCCTGCTGATATAATGAGGCCGGTCATGTATCCCGCTATGGCACGCAGTTTCAGGGTATCCGGTTTTCAATGGGCCACGCAATTTGCATACGATCCCATGGCCATTGCGCATGCCAATACCGAATACCAAACACATTTCCTGAACCTGGCCTACACACCCGCTAAAGCTATCAGTATGCTTATTGCCGGAGAGGTTTTCCGTAGCATTCCAAGAATGGCTAAAATAGACCCTTATCCTGCTGACAGTGTTTTCGGCCCGTTCAGGTTAAGTTTCAGGCAATCGCTGAGCGAAATGAACAGCATTGAAAAATTTTATTATTCCAACCAAACCAATACCCAACCCGAAAGCCCATCAGGGTTAAAACATGTTGCCGGTGTCGGGAATTCACCGGTTGTAAAATATGGAGGTACAGGCGCTTATTTTCTCGACCAGCTTGAAGATGGGGTTTGGCGTCTCGAAGTAATGCCCGACGCTATTTTCCTGCGTGATCCTTATGAAAAAGCGGCACCTTCAAAAGTTGTTTCGGCTATCCGTTGGAACGAGCATATCATGCAAATTCAACTGCCATCGTTGGGTAAAAATTTTTCCATAAAAGGACTTAACGAGGGTAATATCTTTGGCGCTGTTGCAACTGAAGATAGTTTCAACATAAAACCCGGCTCGTATTTGCTAACAGCAAAGGGCAAAAGCCCAACTACCAATGGAACATCTTCCACGGTTCTTCCTTTGAATGGCTTTGTTGCTCCTGAAAATACCGTTCACGATCTGTATGTAAATCATTCAGCGCCGCAAAATATAGTTGCAGGCAAACCATATACGCTACAGGCTACTGTTTGGAGCACCAATGGAAGCAAGGTTTCGCTACTACTGTCAAGACCGGGTTGGGGCCGCCCCACAGAAGTGGCAATGACAGAAACCAATGCTGGAAATTTTACCGGAATGGTATCTGCTGATCTTACCACCCCCGGCATTTTGCAATACCGTATTTTGGTGAAAAATGGAGAAGATTACACCACATTCCCCGGCGCTGTAAAAGGCAACCCGATGGGATGGGATTATGTAAACGGTGCAAACTGGGAAACTACCGTTTTACCCGCCAACGCCGATATTGCCCTATTTAATGCAGCTACTGATAGAACTCCTACCATTTTTCCAAATTGGGGCCGGGGCATACAACAAGGGTTAATACCTACCCAGGTGGTTGGCGGTTTTGCCTACCGGTTTCAAAGCAATCAATGGCCAAGGGATAATGTGGCCGCTTTGCAATATGCTGTTCAAACTAAATTACAACCTCTTGGTTCCGACGCAAATGCGTACTCAAAGTTGGTTATTAGGGGTAAGTCAACTAACCATGAACCCATCAAGGGGAAACTGATACTGGTAACAAAAGATGCGATTTCATTTGTAGCAAACTTTGATCTTTCCAATCAAACGGTCGAAACCGTTTTACCATTGAGCGCTTTCAGCCAGGGCCGTTATTTATTGTTGCCAAGGCCTTACCCGGGCTTTCTCCCGCTATGGTTCACCGGCCAATCAAATACTGCTTCTTTGAAGATTGAAAATATTGACCTCGTACAATTTGTAATAGAAAAAGATGATAATCCTGGTTTAAAGGAAACAGGACCGGCATTTGAAATTGAATGGATAAGTTTGAGAAAATGAGTGAGTAAAGCGATTAGCCAGGCCAAAGGGTTAATAATACTTTCTTTAGTACCAGGCATGACAAAAAACTTACTTCAATTGACATACCATAATCACAGGTGAATGGAATCCAAATGCATGATAAAAATCAACAACTTCAGAGGATTATTTGCTATATTTTTGTATGGTATCGTAATTTTCAGACCAGTATTCATGATGGTCAGAGAAATCAAATACCATAATCAACCAATAAATTATGATTGATATTACCATTACAGTTTCGGAAAAGGAATATCCTTTTTTTATGGAATTGGTAAAGAAGCTCGATTTTGTGACTGTGAAGAATCAAAACAAAAGAAAAAAGGTAAAAAATGGGGCTGAGATCGTAAGTGAGCTCGAACGCGACCGCTCAGGTGAAGTTTTTTCGCCTTCGTTGGAAGGCCCGCCAATGACCGAAACAGAATTTAAAAATTGGGTTGAGAAGGCAGAGGCAACGCCGACCATTACATTACAACAAGCCAAAAATAAATGGGCAGAAAAACGGCACAAACTTCAGAAGCTTATAAAGTAAGAATTTCTGAAAACGCCTTACTGAATATTGATGAGATTACCGGTTACATTGCCCTTGGAAACCAGGAGCCGCTTATCGCGATAAAAGTGGGTGATAAAATTTTTGAGACAATTGAAAAGATTGGGGTGAGGCCCTACTCTTGGAAAGAATGCGATGTCCTTCCAACTAAATCAAAAATGTACAGGCAGGCCCGTTGTTTCAGTTGGTATATAGTATACAGGATTGCAGGTATGCAGGTTACAATACTTGGCGTGATTCACGCTTCAAGAAATCCTGCTACAAGAAAATCACTGAGAAAAGTAAAATAGAAGAATGCCCATTGTCTCTACTTGACGATTAAGTTTTAAAAAATCAGGAATAAAACATAAACAGATGCTCCAAAAAATTACTTTGCTTGCTTTTGCTGCCATTTTCTGTACATCCAATATTCATACACAACCCGTTCGTGAAAAAATAAATATTGATAAGGGCTGGAGATTCCAGTTTGGTCATGCTGCCAATGCAGAAAAAGATTTCAATTACAGCATTGCCAACAGTTTTGCAAAAACAGGCGCTTCAAGGGGCACCGCCATTGAACCCCGCTTTGCCGATTCAGGCTGGCGCAAGCTTGACCTGCCGCACGATTGGGCGGTTGAACTCCCCTTTGTGAACAAGGATAACTTTGATGTGATGGCGCATGGGTACAAGCCCGTTGGCGGATTGTTTCCTGAAACCAGCATCGGCTGGTACCGCAAGCACCTTACTATTCCTGCAAGCGATTCGGGCAAACGCATGGCTATATCATTCGATGGTGTATTTCGTGATGCACAGTTCTGGTTCAACGGATTTTACCTGGGGCGCAACGAAAGCGGCTATATTGGGGTACAATACGATGTAACGGATTTTATCAGGTTCAATGGCGACAATGTGATTACCGTTAGGGTGGATGCCACCCAGTACGAAGGCTGGTTTTATGAAGGCGCGGGTATTTACCGGCATGTATGGCTGCACAAATACAACAACCTGCACATAGCCCCCGATGGAATTTTTACGTATGCCAATGTAAGCGGGTCCAAAGCCACCGTTACGGTTGAAACCACGCTTGGCAATGGTAATGCCGCTGCTGCCAACGCCACTGTTTCAGCCTATCTCACCGACCGGAACGGAGTACGGGTTGGCGCAGCCAAAGATGCAGCCATCACCGTAAATGCCGTTGGTGAAAATATGGTTAAGCAAACCATTGCCATTACCAATCCGCACCTGTGGTCTATTGAAGACCCATACCTGTACAGGGTAGTAGTAGAGGTAAAATCAGGCAACACCCTTATTGATAAACAAATCCACCGCTATGGAATACGCACCATCGAAATAAAACCCAATGGAGTGTTTGTAAACGGTAAGCATACCAAACTGTTTGGCGTAAACTGCCACCAGGACCATGCAGGTGTTGGGAGCGCATTGCCCGATTACCTGCAATACTACCGCATCAGCCTGCTGAAAAATCTTGGGGTGAATGCTTATCGCACCAGTCACAATGCCCCTACGCCAGAGCTGCTGGATGCCTGCGACAGCCTGGGCATGCTGGTGATGGATGAGCAGCGCTTGCTGAATACCGGCGCCGAATATGCGCAACAATTTGAAAGACTTATAAAACGCGACCGCAGCCGTACTTCGGTTTTTATGTGGAGCATTGGCAACGAGGAAGGATGGGTGCATACCAATAGTTTTGGCAAGCGCATCGCACAAACCATGATCGCCAAACTGGCACAACTCGACCCCACCCGCACCTGTACTTATGCCGCCGACCTGGCAAATGTGTACAATGGGATAAACGAAGTCATACCGGTGCGAAGCTTTAATTACCGGCAGTTTGCAGTAGCCGACTACCATCGCGACCATCCCAACCAACCCATTATTGGTACCGAAATGGGTAGCACCGTAACCACGCGTGGCGTTCACCTGAAAGACAGCATCCGGGGTTATGTGCCCGACCAGGACATTACCGCACCCTGGTGGGCAAGCACTGCCGAGACCTGGTGGTCGTTGGCAGCAGATAACGATTTCTGGCTCGGTGGTTTTGTTTGGACGGGTTTGGACTACCGAGGCGAACCGACTCCTTACGAATGGCCGAATATCAATTCGCATTTCGGCATTATGGATATGGCCGGTTTTCCTAAAAACATTTACTACTACTACCAAAGCTGGTGGACCGATAAGGATGTGCTGCACATCAGCCCGCACTGGAACCTGCCGCATGCCCGCGCCGAATGGCCATCGCGTGTTGGCAAGCCTGTGGATGTTTGGGTAAACAGCAATGCCGATTCGGTGGAACTTTTTTTAAACGGCAAGAGCCTTGGCAAAAAAGCAATGCCCCGAAACAGCCACCTGAAATGGAATGTTACCTACGAACCAGGAACCGTAAAAGCGGTGGCTTATAAAAAAGGCAGGACCTTTTCAAAAGAGATCAGCACCACGGGTACGCCAACCGAAATAGTGTTAACACCCTATAAAACTACCGTGCTGGCTGATGGTACAGATGCAGCCGTCATTAATATCAGTGCGGTGGATAGCGAAGGGCGCGAAGTGCCCGATGCCGACAACCTGGTTCGGTTTAAGCTGGAAGGCGATGCCAAAATTATTGGCGTAGGCAATGGCGACCCCAGCAGCCACGAACCCGATAAATGCGCCGACGGCATGTGGCAGCGCAGCCTGTTCAATGGTCATGCGCAGGTAATTGTGCAGGCAGGAACTACCCCGGGCATGATCAAATTTGAAGCCACCGCCAATGGTTTATCCAAAGGAGCAACTGAAATTTTTACTGTGGCTCCTGCCAGCCAGGCAAGCATAAACATTGACCCTCAATATCAACTTAAAGGCGAGGCCGCAAAACCTCGTGAGGCCACCAAAATGCTGGGAGCCGACATTTCCTTTTTACCCCAGCTTGAAGAACGCGGCATCAAATTTTCGGATAAAGGAGTTGAAAAAGACGCCGTTCAGATTCTGAAGGATCATGGGTTCAATTATATCCGGTTGCGGATTTTTAACGATCCTGCACGCGATAGCGGTTATTCGCCCGGTAAAGGTTTTTGCAACCTGGAATACACCAAAAAAATGGCCAAAAGGGTGAAGGATGCAGGCATGAAACTATTGCTCGATTTTCACTACAGCGATTACTGGGCCGATCCGGGCAAACAATATAAGCCTGCCGCCTGGCGCGGTCAGTCGTTTACCGAATTGAAAAAGTCGCTGTACGATTTTACGTTCCAGGTAATGAGCGAACTGAAAGCGCAGGGTACTGTGCCTGATATGGTACAGGTTGGTAATGAGATAAACCATGGGATTGTGTGGCCCGAAGGCAGCGTAAGCCATCCTGACAGTACCGCCCAACTCATCATGGCCGGAACCGCCGCGGTAAAAGCTGTGGCCCCCGAAACAGTGATGATGCTGCATGTGGCGCTTGGCGGGCAAAACCACGAATCGGTGTTTTTTATTGACGAAATGGTAAAGCGCGGAGTGCATTTTGATGTGATCGGCGAAAGCTATTACCCCAAATGGCATGGCACCTTGGATGATCTCCGCGATAACCTGAACGACCTGGTGCGCCGCTACCAAAAGGATGTTATTGTAGTGGAATATTCCGCGCTGAAGGAAGAGGTTAACCGCATCGCCTTTGATTTGCCCGGCGGAAAAGGTAAGGGTACCTGCATTTGGGAGCCGCTCAGCACCTGGGATGCCATCTTCGACCGGGACGGAAAAGCCAATGACAAACTGCTGATCTATGATGAATTGTCGGCTAAATTTATTAAACCATGATGGAAATAAACCGGCGATTTAAAAGAGCAAAGGTTTTGCCAAAAATCATTAGGCATTTCTTTATAGATTTGCGGCAGTTAATAAAACAACAAATTAGTTATGCATAACGAGCATCATACCAGCCATGAGGCCCCGGGTTTTGGTAAAAACACCAACGGTTTAGGCATTTTTATAGTTGCCGTGGTTTTTATTGTAATTACCCTGTTTACCTGGTGGCTTTGGAACAACAACCACTCGGAATATGCCCATTACAGGCTTGAAGGCGCAGCTGCCCCTCACAGCCATGGTGAACATGGAACTGCAGTAAATCCTTTGGGAGCCCTTGATACCATTACAGGAAATTATATCTATGAATTAGGAGAAGAAATAGAAATTATTTTGCCCGACAGCGCCAAAACAAAGCTGGTGGTTGGACGCAACAGCACAGAAGCAAAACTTTACCACTTTTTAAGCAACGATGCAATGGTGGTAGATACCTTAGATAAAACAAAGGGTTGGATTACCTGCGACCGCATTTTCTTTGAAACCGGAAAGTCCGCTTTAATCGAAAATTCAATTAAACAAATTGAAAAGCTTTCCGCCATCATCAAGGCATATCCCCAAGCCGAAGTTAAGGTGGGCGGGTACACCGATACTACAGGTACTGCCGAGGTGAATACCAAAGTTAGCGCTGAAAGAGCACAAACAGTTGCCCAAAGTATTCAGGCAGCCACCGGCAGGGCCAATATCGTTTCGGAAGGATACGGCCCACTGCACCCCATTGCTGATAATGCCACCCCCGAAGGAAGGGCTATGAACCGCAGGGTTGACCTTAGGGTAACTAAAAAATGAATTATTGGTAAGTGAAGACCATAGTTCCTTTAGAATCCGGCAGCCCCACCCTTGAAGTAACGATTTCGGCTGAAGAGGGTTTCGCACTTGTTCCGTAGATGTAAGTATAGGTATTTATGCTGTTTAAGGATGGGTCGTCCTCATTTTTACTTTCATATTTGGTTACGTTATTAATACAGGGGAAAAGCAAATTGGCAGGAATTAATCCAACAATATATTCATCTTCCCCCAATGCCAGCGCGGCAGGTTTGGTATCATATTCAAGGGTAATAGTCTCCACCAATCTCGGGCTGATTGCCGAGCCCGATAGCTCATATTCTATAGCTTTTGTAACATTGGCTCCTGTATATATATATTCAAACTTTTGGTAAGGCTCAACCGCCCCGGTAATATTATCAACCAAATAATTAATTACGCCAGATAGCTTATTGGATGAATAGCTGTACACCAGGCTATCGTAAGCTACCAGGGCAAAGGATTCGGAACCTTTAACAACGGCATGCACAATCTTTCCCGACGCATTTCTTGCTAATTCATAAAACAGGGTATCGCCCAATGGGTTGAGGTTGGTTTTAACAACTAATCTCGATTTGGTGATCAATCCGGCAGCATCCCTTGTTGCCTCAGTATTAATATCCCCGTTTACAACCGAACTGGTGAACTGGTAAAGGTTGTTCAATACCTGGTTGGCGGTATTGTACTGGTAAGTGATCCTTGATTCCGAAAAATCATCCTTTAACACAATTCCAACGAGTAAATCCCCCCTGGGGTTTGTAGGGATGTTCCCGGACTCATTGCTATACTCCTTTTCACAGGAAACGAGGCTGGCAGATATTAAGATCATCAGGACAAAACCAAAAGGGCTTCCTTTCATAAAAACCGGGTTTAAGTGTAAAATTAATCCTAAATAAGCGAAAAAAGCGAATAGTGCAGGGATTTAGCATCCCTTTAAATAATTGAAATAAAAAAGCACCCTGTAAAACGAAATTTACAGGGCGCCTCGTATGTTAGGTTGTCTTAATTATCTTTTTGGCGGAACTCCTGCACCGGGCTGTTGTTCATTTTCAAGTTTTACACCCAGCTTTTTGGCCACAAGCGGCTTCAGATCATCAGTTTTAGGCGCTTCGTAAAAAGAATCAGCCTTAAACACATGGGTGTATTTGCCTTCGGCCACCACTGCACGAAATGCTTCAATAGCTTTTTGGGCATAGGGACCTACCAACTGCTGTTGTTTTGCCTGGTACATATTCTGGCTGTATTCCTGCCAGTTTTGCAACAGGTAAAATTCCTGGAAAAGCTTGGTTTTGCGCTCCTGGTAAACTTTAGGGGGAGTTTTGGCGCTGTCGGCCCTCAACATGCTGTCCTGGCGATTAAATTCGGAAACCCTGAAATCATACTCAGTATTGATGGAGTCGCGCACAAAGGCCTGCATTATGGAATCAATCTTTTCAGTCCCAGGCATTAGTGAAATCATTTCTTCCAGGTCGAAATAACCCATTTTAACCGCCTGTGCAGTAACCTGCTGGCTGCCTGCAAAGCAAAATCCGGCAATAAGGGCAATGCCCAAAATCATTTTTTTCATCTTTGTTTTTGTTTTCTTTATTTTAATTTTTAATTGGCTTTTACGCCAAGTTCACGAAGCACATCTTCGCTTTTATCCAATTTTGGGTCGGCAAAGATAACAGTAATGCCTTCACTTTTATCCAAAATAAAATCATAAGAACGGGCTACAGCTAACCGTTGAATGGCCGTATATACCTTATCCTGTATCGGTTTCACCAATTTCTGGCGCTCGGCAAACAGGTCGCCTTCAAACCCGAAACGCTTTCTTTGCAGGTCGCGGACCGTCTTTTCCTTATTGAAAATCTCATCCTCCCTTTTCTTTTTAAGCTCCGGGGTCAGCATAACTTTCTCGGTTTCAAAGTCCCTGTACATTTTATCCAGTTCCACTTGCTTGGCATCAATTTCCTTTTGCCAATTGTTGGCTGTCTGGTCAATTTGAGCCTGTGCCAGTTTGTATTCAGGCATTTTATCCAATATATACCGGGTATCTATAATAGCATACCGTTGGGCAATGGAGGCAGCAGAAAAAATTAGTACGGCTGCGGCCAACGACAACATCTTTTTCATAGCCGATGTATTTTTAGATTTTTGATAGATTAAGATGGCTAAAGTCATATATTATTTTGTTATAAAAACTATAATTGCCAAAATTAAAACTTTCAAGCCCACCAATTACAGGTAACGATCACCCTTGTTGCGCTTCACTTCGGCCATATAATCCTTTATTTCCTGCTCTTTCTCCTTTTTGCAAATCAACAGCGCATCTTTTGTATCTACTACTACAAAATCATCCATTCCCTGCAGCAGCACCAGCTTGTCGTGCGGTACATGCACCATATTGCGGGTGGCATCAATCACCATAATATTATCACCCCTTACCGCATTACCCAGGTAATCCTTTCCCATGTTTTCATAGGCAGCATTCCAGGTACCCAGGTCGCTCCACCCGAATGAAGACGGTATTATCTTAACATTCGCTGCTTTTTCCATAATGCCGTAATCAATGGAAATATTGCTGCATTGGGGGTAAATGGCGGCAATGGCATTTTCTTCTTCAACCGAATCGAGATTGTCCTTTTCGGCATAAAAAAGCTCGTACATCTCCGGCATTAATTGCTCAAAAGCCTTTAAAATATCCTCTACCTTCCAGATGAAAATGCCTGAATTCCAAAGGAAATCGCCGCTGGCAAGGAAGGTTTTGGCAAGCTCGAGGTTGGGTTTTTCGGTAAAAGTTTTCACCTTATAAATCCGGTCGCCCACTTCTTCATGGTTGTATTGTATATAGCCATAGCCCGTGTTTGGGTAGGTTGGCTGTATGCCCAGTGTTAGCAGGCAATGGTTGTCATGCACAAAGTTCAGGGCACGGGTGCAAGCTTCTTCAAACGCAGGTCCATCGAGGATCAGGTGGTCGGCGGGGGCCACAATAAACGAGGCTTGGGGATTGCGCACCCTGAGCTTAAAGGCCATGTAGGCAATGCAGGGTGCGGTATTTTTCCTGCTGGGCTCGCTTAAAATATTGGCCGGATTAATCAAAGGCAAATGTTCTTCCACCAATTGAACGTAATCCGAAGTGGTTACTACAAATATGTTTTCAGCAGGAATAAACTTTGCAAAACGGTTGTAAGTAGCCTGGATAAGAGATTCACCGGTGTTCAGAATATCGAGAAATTGTTTAGGCAGGGCCGCCCGGCTAACCGGCCAAAAGCGGCTTCCAACGCCGCCGGCCATGATAGCCACGTAATGGTTTTTATTCATAAAAGCTTGAAATTAATTTAAAACAGGCGCAAAGGTAACACGGATGCAAACATGGTTAAGGTTAAATAAAAGGCGTTATATAAACCCTTCCTTTATCAGGTCGTGCAGGTGCAGAATGCCGGTATATTTTCCATGCTCGGTAACTACCAGGTGGGTAATATCGTTCTGCCTGAGCTTATCAAGGGCAATCACCGCCAGGTCATCGGGAGCTATTTGTTTTGGATTTTTGGTACAAATATCCATGGCCCTCACGCCATTTATTGGCTGCTGCCGCGCAAGCATCCTGCGGAGGTCGCCATCTGTAATTACCCCATATAATGAATTATCGGGGTTAACCACCGCGGTGGCGCCGAGTAATTTGCTGGTCATTTCTATAACGGTTTCAGGCAACGGGGTGTCGGGGAACACTTTGGGCACTGCATTTCCAACAATCAGGTCGCTTACCCGCATAAACAGCTTTTTACCAAGCGTTCCACCCGGGTGATATTTGGCAAAATCGTCGCCGGTAAACCCATTCAGTTTCATCAGGCATATTGCCAAAGCATCGCCCATTACCATTTGAGCGGTGGTGCTGCTGGTTGGCGCCAGGTTATTTGGGCAGGCTTCCTGCGAAACAGAGGTATTCAGCACAATATCCGACTGAAGCGCGAGGTAACTGTCGGTATTGCCAACCATGCCAATCAGCTTGTTTCCAAACCGCCTGATAAAGGGCACGAGTACCTTTATTTCAGGACTGCTGCCGCTTTTACTGATCACAATGACCACATCATTTTCCTGCACCATACCCAGGTCACCATGAATGGCGTCGGCGGCATGCATATAAAGCCCCGGGGTGCCGGTGCTGTTAAACGTAGCCACGATTTTTTGGGCAATAATGGCACTTTTGCCTATGCCGCTTACCACTACCCTGCCGCCTGAATCATGTATTGTTTTAACAGCAAGCACAAACGATGAGTCGATAAAATTACCCAACCCTGCCACGCTATCTGCCTCTAACTGTATGGTTTTCAGAGCCGTTGATATTATTTCCTGCTCGCTCATGCACGCAAAAATAATGCGTTTGCACCTCTATTGGGCTTTTAACAGTTTCACCCCTATTTTTCTAACATTTTGAAATCCTGTTTTCCTTAACTTCGCTGTCCTTTCGAAAAAAGGTATTTGTCTTTCAAGGCGGATACAGATGTTGGAAAGGCGTTTTTCTTTTTGGATTAACCTCCAAAAAAAAACTGATTAAATCACAATTATTTGTTTACTTTATTGTCCCACCTCAATCATGGGGTGGGTTAATTTGTGTATTATGGCAAGAACAACAAGTGCCGAAAAGCCGGCATCAAAAAAAAGAGTATCAACCAAGCCCGATGTAGAAGAAACTGTGGTTACAAAAGTTATAAAAGCATCTTCAAAAAATAAAAACGGTCATTCTCAATTCGATTCAAGATTTTCGGTTGAACAACTATCCAAAGGGCTGAATGAATATTTTGGATTCAGCAATTTTAAAGGCCTTCAGTTAGAAGCCATTCAAAGCCTGCTTTCGGGGAAAGACACTTTCGTAATTATGCCTACTGGCGGTGGAAAAAGCCTTTGTTACCAGTTACCGGGTCTTATTTGCGAAGGGGTAGCCATTGTGGTAAGCCCGCTGATTGCGCTTATGAAGAACCAGGTAGACCTGGTGCGGGGTTACAGCAGCGATGATAACATAGCCCACTTTTTAAACAGCACGCTCAACAAATCGCAGCAGAAGGAAGTAAAGGACGACCTGCTGAGCGGGAAAACCAAATTGTTGTATGTAGCGCCTGAAACGCTTACCAAACAGGATAACCTTGATTTTTTCAGCGACCTGAATATTTCCTTTTTCGCCGTAGATGAGGCGCACTGTATTTCGGAATGGGGCCACGATTTTCGCCCGGAATACCGCCGTTTGCGCGAAATGATGGACAAGATCAATGAAAAGATACCGGTAATTGCGCTTACAGCTACCGCCACTCCCAAAGTGCAGAGCGATATTGTAAAAAACCTGGGGCTGCGCGATCCGAACATCTTTATTTCCTCATTTAACCGTGAAAACCTTCATTACGAGGTTTTACCCAAGGTAAAAAAAGAGCAGACCATTAAAAGCATGGTCCGTTTTATTTCGCAAAACAGGGGCAAAAGCGGTATCATTTATACCCTGAACAGGAAAACCACCGAAGAGCTTGCCGAGGTACTCCGTGCAAATAATATTAAGGCCGTTGCTTACCATGCTGGGCTTGAGGCCAAACTTCGTGCCGACCGGCAGGACCAGTTTTTAAACGAAGACGTGCAGGTAATTGTAGCAACCATTGCCTTTGGTATGGGTATTGATAAGCCCGATATCCGGTTTGTTATCCACTTCAACATTCCCAAGAGCATTGAAAACTATTACCAGGAAACCGGCAGGGCCGGCAGGGATGGGCTGGAAGGAAAATGCCTGCTGTACTACAGTCATGCCGATGTGGCCAAACTGGAGCACCTGATGCGCGACAAGCCGCTGAGCGAGCGCGAAGTAGGCGCCCAACTGATCAACGAAACCGTGGCTTTTGCCGAAAGCAGTGTATGCCGCCGTAAAATTTTACTGCATTATTTTGGGGAAGAATGGGATACAGGCAAATGCAAAAACACAGGCGGATGCGATAATTGCACGCCTAAGCCTAAGATGGAGGCCATGGATGATGCCATCAAAGTAATGAAGGTGGTTAAGGCGCTTGGCGAACATTTCAATATTGACTACAATATCAACATCCTGATGGGTAATCCTATTCCGCAGGTGGCCATGTTCAGGCATAATGCCATCCCGGAGTTTGGCATTGGAAAAGATAAAGACAACCATTTCTGGAACAGCCTCATACGGGCCATGCTGCTCGATACCCTGCTTCGCAAGGATATTGAAGAATATGGGCTGCTTAAATTTACCGATAAAGGCAGGGCCTGGATGAAAAAGCCGGCTTCGTTCCAGATAGCCATGAACAACCGTTTTGAAGATGCCAACGAAGATGACGGCGACTACGAAACCGATGGCGCAGGCAACAGCGCCGCCGCTGACGAAAGGCTGTTTGAAATGCTGAAAGAATTGAGGCAACGCGAAGCCAAAAAAAGAGGGCTCCCTCCTTTTGTACTCTTCCTTGAAAACAGCCTGCAGGACATGGCCACCATGTATCCCACCACGCTGGAAGAACTGGAAAAATGCTCGGGGGTAAGCAAGGGTAAAACGATCAAATTTGGCAAGGCTTTCGTAGAAATGATTGCCCAGTACGTGGAGGAAAATGATATTGAAAAGCCCGAAGAATTTGTAATGAAAACGGTGGCCAACAAAAGCAGCCACAAAATTTATATTATCCAGAATATTGATAAAAGAATACCGCTGGAAACCATTGCCAAAAACAAGGATATACGGCTCGATGACCTGCTGGACGAAATGGAAAGCATTGCCGCAAGCGGTACCCGGCTTAACCTTGATTACGCCATTAATGATATGGTTGATGAGCTTGACCAGGAAGACATCATAGAGTATTTTAAAAATTGCGATACGTCCTCTCTTGAAGTTGCCCAAAAGGAGCTTAGCGACCTGAGCCTTACCTGGGAGCAGCTAAAAATTATGAGGATTAAGTTTTTGAGCGTGTATGGAAATTAATACGGCGAATCCTGTTCCTGAATATTAATAGCGAACCGGCTTATACCCATCGCTCAATGCCCCTTGGGATTTTCATCTCAGGGGCTTTTTATTTTAAAAAATGCGGAGAGCCCATAACGAGATTGTTATAGCAAAAGATCGTTCTACAGATTCACTTTTACGTTAAACCGTTAGCTTTACATGATTAAAACGCAGGCATGCAAACACCTTCCGTTGAAGAGATCAACAGTGAATTAAAAAACATTTTTGCAAGCAAATACTTCAGGTACTCAGGGATATTGCAAAAATTTCTCCGTTTTGTGGTTGACAAAACGCTTGATGGCAATAGAGATGAAATAAAGGAATATACGGTTGGTGTGGAAATGCTTGAACGCCCTTTGGGTTTCAACCCGCAGCAGGACGCATCGGTACGCATACATGCGGTAAGGCTGCGAAAAGTGCTGAATGCATGGTACGAGGATGGTGGCAGGAAATCTTCGGTGCGTATATTGATTGAAAAAGCGCTTACCCGCCAATATTTTTGCACCCAAGGACCATGCCGCTGCAGGCATTTTGCAGGATATTTTTGAAATAAATGCTTTATATCACCTCGGCAATCACGAACATTTTAAAAAATTGGTACAAGAGTATATTGAAAAATACCCCAATGGTATCGCGCATGTGGCCATAATCCTGGACAAACTTCTACAGGACCCTGTTGCCCGCAGCAAATTCAAAGAATCGCTTGATGCAGCCACACTGATCCTTGAAAACTAAATCACCTGATTTTGCCACCTATACTTATGGTTGGCGGAAGTTTAGGATCACCGGGGTAGTTGCAAAAGCGGCATATTTTACTTTGCCTTTATTGGTACCATGTATAATATGCCGGAACATCTATTCTCCAATCTTAATTATTTCAGCTAAATACCCCTGCTATTTAAAAACCAATCAGCCTAAAATCAATTTAGCACCAGGAGTGGCCTTTCGGTCACAGGAAGAAGCCCATTCATCACATAACAATTCATAAGGGACGTGCATGGCATAATCTTGCAGCCTAAACAACAGCCATGCAGATATCCTCTTCCATTAAGGACCGTTTCAATCAAATTGAGTTTTGGGCGCTTACCTCCGTTTTTAGTGTCGGGCTCCTATTTTTTACCTGGCAGGCGCTGGGCTCTCCGTCTTCGGGGCCTGGAGCAAATCTTGAAAACCACTTCAATGCCAACAACATTCAGTTCGGTTATTTTAAGCATTATTTCATCCCCAAGGTCATCCGCTTTATTACCTATTTTACCTGCTTCATGTATTTCAACTTCAGCCTGCTTCCTGCTATACAGGCTGATGGCTTTAGGTTGTTCTCAATAGTGAAAATTATTGCAGGGCTGCTGATTATGCTGGGCATCAATGTTTCATCCGACCTATACCTGCTTGCTTACCTCACCAAAAGCATGGGCAGCGATGATAATGCCATCGCCTATATCTGGCAATCGAACCTTATTTATACGCTATGGCTGATTTTTGCATTTGCCACATATACACTTATTAAATATGGTGGGTTACTTACGCTATCTTATTTTGATGTAAACAAACCGAGGGTTGCCTACCTGCAAGAAACTCCGCTGATTGCATGGATCATGATCATCCTCATTGGCCTGGTGCTTTCCTTTTTCAGTGCAGCAGAGATTTTCCTGGTATGGATGACAGTGCTTACGGCCCTAACCGTTTTTTATTACCTGGGATTTTACAGGGCAATCCCATTTGCACTCAGCAAAAAAAGAACAAAGCTTATCTATGGTATTTTCACCATCATCTACGCATTTCTTGCCTGGTCGTTTATAGCTGCATTGGTTATTTTGCCAACGCATAGCGAGGAGGCAGGACTTGTGTCTGCTTTCATAACTGCTTTTTCCCTTGTAATTGTTGGGGGTCCCGCGCTTTGGGTGTGGTACCATTACCAGCAAAAGCAAAAAGGAAGCGTGGAGGTACTGGAGCAAAAGCTTGGGCAATCAACAGCACAGCTCGACCAGTTGCGCGCACAAATTAACCCGCATTTTTTATTCAATGCGCTCAATACGGTGTACGGGCTTGCCATTACTGAAAAGGCTGATAATACCGCCGACTCCATTGAAAAAATAAGCGAGATGATGCGGTTTATGCTGCGGGAAAACCAGGAAGCCAAAATATCGCTCGAAAAAGACCTCGACTACCTGAAAAATTACATGAGCATCCAGCAAATGCGGCTTGGACCTAACCCCAATATTGATCTTGTGACAGACATTCCGGAGAACATCAATCCCACACTCACCATCGCACCCATGCTACTGATTCCCTTTGCAGAAAACGCTTTCAAACATGGAATCAGCCTGCAGTCACACTCGTTTATCACCATGGCAATCAGTATTGACGAAAACAAACTGTTGTTCAGTTTGCGCAACAGCGTCCATGACCGCATTTGGCTGAATGACCCGGAAAAAAACAATCATGGTATCGGGTTGAATAATGTAAAGCAACGGCTTCAATTGCTTTACTCCGGAAAACACCTGTTGAATATCAGGGAAGATGAAAAAACCTATCATGTTGACCTTGCCATACTTTTGTAAAAATATACGGAAAGCCCATGATAGCTATTGCCGTGGACGATGAACCGCTTGCACTTGAAATTATTAAAGCGCATACCGCCAAAGTGCCCTTCATTGAACTGAAGGGCACTTTCACCAATGCCATGGATAGCCTGAATTTTATCCAGTCGAACGTTGTTGACCTGATCTTTCTCGATATTAAAATGCCCGATATTTCAGGACTTGAGTTTTACGCCAGCCTGCCGCAAAAACCGATGGTCATTTTCACCACAGCCTATGCAGAGCATGCGGTAACAGGTTTTGAACTCGATGCCATTGATTACCTGATGAAACCTATTTCGCTGGCAAGGTTTATGAAGGCCTGCAACAAGGCGCTTGAATTATCAAAGGTCCGCCAAAACAGGAACCTGTATGCGTTGGATTACTGCTTTATTAAATCGGGGAACGAACAAATAAAAGTGATGGTTGATGACATATTTTTTATTGAAGCAACCGGTAATTATGTTACCTATGTTCTGGAAAATAAAAAAATTCTTTCAAGGGCAACATTTTCCGAAACTCAAATTTCCTTACCTGCCAAGCAGTTCATCAGGATTCACCGTTCTTACCTGGTGAACCTTCACAAAATTGACAAGGCGGATAAAATTCAGGTGACCATCGGGCACCATACCCTTCCCGTAAGCGAAGCCTATAGCCGGGAGCTTTCTGAGGCATTGGCCGGACGTTGATGTTCTGTCATTTAGTTATTGTTTTCGATTTTAATATACCACTCGATTATGAAATTATTAGCATTACTAATGGCTTTATTAGCCACCCTTACTTCATTTGAACAGGCAGCGAACTATGACCTTGTTATAAGGAACGCGCAATTATTTGATAGCAGAACAGGTGCGCTGCTATCAAACCAAACGATTCTTATCAAAGACGGCCTCATCGTTAAAGTAGCAACCAATCAAAAGAATTATGCTGCTACCAAAACGATTGACGCCCGGGGGAAACTCGTAACGCCGGGGTTTGTTGACACGCATATTCATCCAACGGATGTTTATCGTTCCTATGGAGCGCTGCCGGAGTATTTCCCAAAAGACTCATTAGAGATTTATAGAAAACGACTTTCAGATACTTATCTGCCTTATGGCGTAACATCTGCAATGATCATGGGACAGTCTGAAAAATGGCTGCCGCCGGTACTTGGCTGGCATGCTGATCCTCAGCCCAATTATCTTGACATCTACACAGTGGGAGGGGCATTGATTTCAAACGAAGGTCGCAAACCCTATATTAATCACGTTATTGTGGATTCTCCTTTGGCTGCAAAACAAAAAGTTATAGAATACTACAATCTGGGCATAAGGCATTTAAAGCTTTACTGGAAGCTACGAAGCCCGGAATTTAAAGCTGCTTTTGAAACTGCTGATAGCCTGAAAATGAAAGTATATGGGCATATTGACCAGGATATTATGGTAATTGACTCAACGCTGGAAATTGGGTTGCGCAATTATGAACATATTTTAACCCTGGTTAATAGCGTTCTGCATTTACAAAATGATGGCGGGGACTTTAATCTGGAAATGCAAAAATATTATGCTTCGCACGCTAAAAATTTTCCCTTGGTGAGGTTTTTGGAGAGGTTGGAAATGTTTCGTTTTATTCACGACAAAAAACCGGCAGTGATGGATTCACTGATAAGCAAACTTTCAAAAAACAATGCAACTTTTTCTACAGGATTTCATCTGCTGGCTGAGCCATTCGGGTTAACCTATTTTTCTACCACAAAAGCAGACACTACCTTATCTGTTGAACAGGCAGACAGATGCCGGGAGAATTTTAAAATATTTATGGGCTACGTAAAAGAGTTATCTGACAAAGGGATAAAACTTCGGATTGGAACTGATTGGCCAAGTGGCGGCAAAGCTGTTATTTCTGAGCTGATGCTTTTATCAGAATATGGATTTACCATCCCTGAAATTCTTCAGATTTCAACCATAAACGGGGCAACAGCATTGGGCATAGATGATAAATATGGGTCAATTGAAAAAGGTAAGAAAGCAGACCTGCTTATTTGGGACAAAAGCCCGTTTGACAATTATAAAAACTTTCTCGCCACCAAGACCATTATTAAGGATGGTATTGTTTTCGAAAGCCAGAAAACTGAATAGGAAATTTTCTATTCCACACAATTATCCTTTCGCCTTGTATCAATAATGTACTGGATCTTCCACTGCCTGTTTAACCTTGACATTTGGATGGAATTGACCCCGCAACTATAAAAACTGCCATTGAAATATAATTTAAACGGCGCCCATACCGAAGCCATAGCTCCATCTATTTTAATATCTTTATAAACAATCTGCTCGTCGGCCGAACCCTTTGGCAGCGAACCAATAGCTTTACAAAAATCACTGACATTCTCGGTCCTTATGTCCACTACACCTTCCTTTGATCGTGAAAAAGTTTGCAGAAAGGCCGTTTCAGAGAAATATGTTTTCAATTTCAGGGTATCGCTGTCCTTCATGGCTGCAAACATCCCGTTTATTACAGCCTTTACCGAGTCTTCAGGGCTTTGGCCCCATGCCCCGCAAAACACAAACAATATAACCACAAACAGGCAAACCTTTTTCATTCTTTTCTAATTAAATTTGTCAATGTTAGGGCTGATTCATCACAAATCCGGTACCGTTCATCCCGTTAATGATTTGCTAATCACTTTTCAATTATACTTTGCCTAAATACTTAACGTTATTTGATACCGGCCGCAAACGGCCCGAACACCTCCGTATGA
>CAYUGH010000034.1:0-5135 GCA_964444195.1 uncultured Chitinophagaceae bacterium | reverse complement strand
ATCACCCGCTTGGCGGGGCCGAAGCATATTCCGATAGCAGTTTCGATAACTTTCTTTGGTGGCTGGCCACCGCAGAGGCTGAAATTATCCGCAATTGCAAAGTTGACCGAAACCGTTACCGCATTGCCGGGCTTATAGTGCTGGGTACCTGGCTTTTTGCCACCATGGCCTGGGTGTACTTTTTCAGCACCACGGTAAGCAATTCAATGGTGTATGTCCCTTTAGGATTATTCATGGGTTTCATCATCCTTTCCATTGACCGGGCGCTTATTAAGGGTATCAATAAAACCAACCGTAATAAAATTGGCCCGCTTGCCTTACGTGGATTGCTGGCGCTTACCATTGGCTTGTTTATGGCACAGCCTGCCGTTTTATACCTGTTTGATAAAGAAGTGAAAATGCAGGCCAGCATTGATAATGAAGGCCGTAAAATGCAAAAACGCGCCCAACTCGATTCATTGTTTGCCGGGCAAAAAACCGCGCTGGAAAACGAAAAGGCGGGTTTGCAAAAGACGCTGGATGCCAAATATGCCGAAGTAGAAAAAGCCCGTACGGCATTTATTGCCGAAACTGATGGCAGCGGCGGCAGCGGCAAAGTGGGTATCAGCACCATTGCCCTGGCCAAAAAAACCGAGTACTCCAAGCTCGATGCCGATTACGCTACCCTGAAAGCTGAAACAACTCCCAAAATGGATTCCATTGCTATATCGCTCGCAGCCATTGAAACCACCAAAAAGCAGCAGGAAGCCCGGTTTGCTGCTTTACTGAATGATGGATTTCTTACGCGTATCGAGGCTTTGCAAAACCTCGTTGCTTCCAACAGCGCGGTTGCATTTCGCTATTATTTAATCATTGCCATCCTTATGCTGATCGAACTGATGCCCGTGATTGTAAAAAGCATGCTCCCCAGCGGGCCTTATGAAGAAATGATAAGACTGACCGAGGAAAGCGAGCGCGAAATGGCTAAACGCAACATTGACCGGACCGAAGGACTGAAGGCATATTTTAATGAAGCCGCCATACGTGCCGACGAAAAGGCGATTGATGCTTTCTTTGAAGTTACCCATCAGCGAAGGGTGGAAAAAATGGAAGAGTTTGCCGAAAAATATTCAGGCGATAAATTTCTTACCTACGTCGGGCTTTGGAAAAAAGTAAAAAAAGAAGTTTTGACAAGGCAGGAAGGATGAGTATTGCAAATTTTTGATTTGAGATTTAGCGGGTCACTGAGTACCTGCCTGCTTTTAAACTTCATCAACTTTTTTCGATTCAAAAAATTTGGATATTTTTGAGAAAAGAAACATCCAGCCAAATCGCCAGCTTTGAATAACCCCGAAAATAAGAGTACCATCATCATCGGCGATATTCACGGCCGAACCATCTGGAAAGACATAATTGCCCGGCACCCTGATGATGAAATTATTTTTGTAGGCGATTATTTTGATTCTAAGGAAAACTTGTCCCATATCCAACAGATCAAAAATTTCAACGAAATTCTGGCCCTCAAAAAAGCAAAACCCCATCTTATAACCTTACTGTTTGGAAACCATGATTTTCATTACCTGCCGCAGGCCGACGAAACCTACAGCGGTTTTCAGCATGCATTTGCCCTGCAAATAAGGCATGCTTTGCAACCCGCCATTCATGAAAAGCTATTTGAAGTTTGCGTGAATAGGGGCAAAGTACTGATTTGCCATGCCGGGCTTACGCGAACCTGGTGCGGCATGCATAAAATTCCTGTTACCAACCCGGTGAATGCGGTTAATACCCTGTTTTACAAAAAGCCAGAAGCCTTTCGTTTTTCACCCGGCCCCAGGTACGAGCCAACCGGCAACGAACCGGAACAGGGTCCGCTTTGGGTTAGGCCCGCAAGTCTATACGCCGACAACTTGCCAGGCTTCACCCAAATAGTTGGACATACCCAACGCCAAACCATGTTGTTTTTAGAAGGGCTGGTAGTGGTGGATGTACTTGCCTATTCTTCCAATTACCTGGAAATCAATTCAAAAGGGAATATGCTGGTCCATAACTGCCATCCCAATTTGCAGCAGAATTTTCCAGACTGAACCGCCTTTTCCCTATTTTCGCAAGCTAACCTGTCAACGATTGACGCTCTATGCCGAAAATCCGGACATATCAAAGATTTGTGGACACTGAAAAAACATCACTAAATGGATCTTATTACCATAATTACCGGAATTGTCGCATTGCTCGCGGGCATTGGGGCAGGCAAACTAATATTTGCCGTTAACACAAAAAAACAAGTTGAAGAAGCTGAAATTGAAGCCAAAAGAATCGTAACCGAAGCTAAATCCACTGCCGAAACCCTTAAAAAAGAAAAACTGCTCGAAGCCAAGGAGAGGTTTGTGCAAATGAAGGCCGAACACGACCGCGAAGTTTTGGAGCGTAATAAAAAGCTTTCGGAAACCGAGGTGAAGGCGCGGGCGCTTGAGCAAAGCTTTAATTCAAAAAACACCAATCTCGATAAACAGATCAAGGAAAACGAAAGCATCAAAGAGCATTTGAACCGCCAGTTGGAGGTGGTCAACCAAAAGCGCACAGAACTGGAAAAACACCAGGAAGAACATATTAAGCGGCTGGAAAAAATTGCAGGTCTTACCGCCGATGAAGCCCGCAACCAGATTATTGAAAGCCTGAAACAGGAAGCTACTACCCGTGCCCTGTCCATGCAACAGGAAATAATTGACGATGCCAAACTGAAGGCTAATAAGGAAGCACGCAAGATTGTTATCCAAACCATACAGCGCACAGCCGCCGAACAGGCCATTGAAAACTCGGTTACCGTTTTCAACCTTGAAAGCGATGAAATAAAGGGCCAGATCATTGGCCGTGAAGGACGTAATATCCGCGCTATTGAAGCAGCAACAGGTGTTGACCTGATTGTGGACGATACCCCGGAAGCTATCGTGCTCAGCAGTTTCGACCCGCTTCGCCGCGAGATTGCCCGCCTCAGCCTGCAAAGGCTTGTGGCCGATGGCCGCATACACCCTGCCCGTATTGAGGAAGTGGTGGAAAAAACCAAACGCCAGATTGACGAGCAGGTGCTTGAAATTGGTGAAAGAACGGTGATTGAACTGGGTATCCACGGGTTGCATAAAGAACTGGTACGGATGGTTGGCCGGATGCGTTTCCGTTCATCGTACGGCCAAAACCTGCTGATGCACAGCCGCGAAACCGCCAACCTTTGCGGAATAATGGCTGCCGAATTGGGGCTGAATCCCAAACTGGCCAAACGCGCCGGCCTGCTGCACGATATTGGTAAAGTGCCTGATGAAGAAACCGAGCTGAGCCATGCGCTTCTTGGCGCCAAGCTGGCTGAAAAATACGGCGAGCATCCAAGCGTGGTAAATGCCATTGGCGCCCACCACGACGAAATGGAAATGACCTATGTGATCAGCCCCATCATACAGGCCTGCGATGCCATCAGCGGGGCACGCCCGGGCGCCCGCCGCGAAATCATGCAGCAATACCTGCAACGCATAAAGGACCTGGAAAACCTGGCGCTTACTTACCCCGGGGTTGAAAAAGCTTATGCCATCCAGGCCGGCCGCGAACTGCGCGTAATTGTGGAAGCCGATAAGGTAGCCGATGCCGACAGCGACCGCCTGAGCTTTGAGATCGCCCAGAAAATTCAAACCGAAATGACTTACCCGGGACAAATAAAAGTTACTGTAATCCGCGAAAAAAGGGCGGTGAACATTGCGAGGTAGAACCTAAACTTATATTGTAAAATAATTAAAGGCGGGTTCAGTACCCGCCTTTTCTATTTAATATGGCAAACCTTTAAGCCTGTTGGATGATTTGTGGAAAAAGGATAATATTGAGGGGTAAAAATAGCACTTGACTTTGAGGTTGATAACCTTACAAATTCAATCCAAAATACCATTTCAGGAGACAGTTTCCCGACAGAAGTTAGTCGTTTGACAAAAGCGCAGACTTAAAGCAGGTTACAAAGAAAAATGGCTGGGCTTTTAATTGGAAAACTGAACTTGACGATAATACAAGAGAAGTTTACAAATTGACAATTAGTAATAATCCAAATATCATTCAAGGTATTTTAAGTCTTACTATTGAGCCCGACCATGTTTATATGGACTTATTGGAAAGCGCTCCATTTAATAGAGGAAAAAATAAATTGTACGAAGGCGTTGCAGGAAACTTAGTTGCTTATGCTTGTAAAGTTTCGTTTCAAAATGGTTTTGACGGTTATCTTTCTTTCACCGCAAAAACTAAACCTATTGACCATTACATTAAAACTTTAGGTACAGTTTTCTTTTACTCTGGAACAGGCTGGAATCCTAATAAACAAATGCCGTCTTCTTCGTGCAATTCATTAAGAGGAGGATTTGTGTCAAATGAAAGTGTTACAAAGGACAATTATATAAACCTTTATAACCAAATAATGATTTGGAACGAAGGACAACTTCCAGAAGATTGGACGATTGAAACATTTTTGGAAAAGCATTCTTCCAAACCTTACAATCCCGACATTGCTAATGCTTTTTTCAGAAGTGGTTACATTGAATCGTGGGGACGTGGAATTACGAAAATGACAAATTTGTGTGTTGAAGCAGGTTTGCCCAGACCAACTTTTTATTACAAGACATCGGGAATTTGGGCTGTGTTTCAAAAAGACATTTTGAACGAAGAATACTTGCAGACGCTTGAACTTAACGACAGACAAGTGAAAGCTGTACTGTACGCATAAGAAAAAGGGAAAATCACGAACAGCGAGTATCAAGAACTAAACGACATAAAAAAATCTGTTACAGCCACAGAATTACAGGACTTGACAGACAAAGGAATTTTAGTAAAAGTTGGTAGCACAGGACGAGGGACTAAGTACATTTTGCCCGACAAGTGAAACGTCCGAAAAACGTCCGAAACGTCCGAAAGAAATTGAGCAGCCCACGCTTTTGGTAGCACATTTGCATTTATCCAACCGCACAAAGCCAAACAAAAAATGCAAAAGAGCTACCAAGCCAACGCTCTGACAACCAATACACGACAGACCAAACAACGACTGAAAGAAGGGCAGCTGATGCTGTTGAAGCAGGTAGATGTAATCCTCAATCTGATCATCTTCCAATTCGGTGGGAAGGCAGCCATAATGAAGC
>CAYUGH010000033.1:21125-41104 GCA_964444195.1 uncultured Chitinophagaceae bacterium | reverse complement strand
TTTTGACATATATCAAAACTTTTTTGCCCTTAACCTGCTAAGGGTTTCCTGTGTTATGCCAAGGTAAGATGCAATATGGCCAAGCGGAGCGCGGTTCAATATCCCAGGATGAATTTGTAGAAGAAAACGGTATCTTGCTTCTGCATCCTTTTGCCGCATGATCCTGAGACGTTGTTCCGATAAAATATAATAGTGTTCAGTTAACCTTAATCCAATGGAACAAAAGCTATGGTAATGTGATACAAGGAAGCGGTAATGTTCATGCCGCAATTGCCAAACCCTGCAATCTTCTATGGCCTGTATATATTCATCGGCAGGCGTTTGGGTAAAAAAACTGTTTACCGAAATGACCAGCTGATTTTCCTGCATAAACCAATTGGTCATTTCCTTATCCTGGTTGCCATAAAAGCTTCGCAGGAATCCTGATTCAACAAATAAAATGCTCCTGGATGTTTCGCCTGGCTGTAAAACAAATTCCTTTTTGGTAAGTAAGCGCAGTTGAATATTAGATTCAATATATTCTCTCACTGGTTTCTCAAATACGCCTGCTGAGCTAAATAATTGAACCAGGGTCTGAGGTAAAGAGGTTTGATGCATGGCATTTACTTTTAAAGATAATTATGTTGTCAAGGTGTTCACTACCTCTTCTTCCCAAACAATGTTCCCAACAAAGTCCTCGTAAGCATGGTAGCCGCCGTGCGCAACGATGATTTAACAATGGAGTTGTCAAGCACCTGCTCAATCATAGAGGGTTCTTCTTTTTGTTTTGCTTGTTTCTTTTGCTCAACCATTTTGGTTGTTTCTTCCCTGGCGGCATGTATTTTTTTCTGAAGCATTTCATAAGCGCTGTTGCTATCTACTTCGGCATTGTACCTTGAGGCAAGCCGGCTCCGTTTTACCAGGTCGGTTACTTCGCCATCGGTCAGCACATCCATCCGGCTCCGCGGGGCGCTTAGCATTACATGAACCAATGGGGTAGGTACGCCTTTTTCATTGAGGCAGGTAAACAAGGCTTCACCTACGCCTACCTGTGTCAACAGTTCATCTGTTTTATAAAAGTCAGACAAGGGGTAGTTTTCGGCAGTTTGCTTGATTACTTTACGGTCGGCTGCGGTAAAGGCGCGTAAGGCATGCTGAACCTTCATGCCTAATTGCCCTAGTATGTCGGACGGAACATCCATCGGGTTTTGGGTACAGAAAAATATGCCAATGCCTTTCGAGCGGATCAGTTTGATCGTGGTTTCAATCTGCTGCAACAGCGCCTTACTTGCTTCCTGGAAAATAAGGTGCGCTTCATCTATAAACATCACCAGCTTTGGTTTGTCAAGGTCGCCAACCTCGGGGCTTGTGCTGTACAGTTCGGCCAGCAATTGAAGCATAAAAGTGCTGAACATTTTCGGCCTGTCCTGCAGGTCCATTACCCGCAGCACACTTATCAGCCCCTGTCCTTCACTATCTGTTTGAAGCAGGTCAGCCACATCAAAACTAACTTCCCCAAAAAAACTGTCGCCGCCCTGCTGTTCCAGTTCAATGATCTTGCGCTGAATAGTACTTAAACTGACGGTGGAGATTTTACCATACTCTTTTTCAATTTCTTCCTTTCCGGCTTCGGTTGCAAATTGCAGCAGCGCCTTAAAATCTTTTATATCCAGTAGCGGTAAATTGTTGTCGTCGCTATATTTAAACAGCATACTCACCAATCCGCCCTGGGTATCGTTCAGGCCCAGTATTTTACTGAAAAGGATAGGTCCGAATTCAGTTACCGTTGCCCGGAGCCTTACCCCTTTTTGAGAAGGTGAAAGCGTGAGCAATTCAACCGGGAAACCGCTTGGCTCATAAGGGATCCCTATCAGGTCGCTTCGTTCCTTTATTCTATCGTTGGCGCTTCCGGGTGCGGCAATACCGCTCAGGTCGCCTTTAATATCCATCAGCATCACCGGAATGCCTTCAGAACTTAGGTATTCACTGATCAGTTGAAGCGTTTTGGTTTTACCCGTGCCTGTTGCACCTGCAATCAGCCCGTGGCGGTTCAGCATTTTCAGCGGCAAATAAACATCTGCGCCTTCCACCACATCGTTTTCAAGTTTGGCCCTGCCTATTTTTACCGAAGGGCCTTTAAAGCTGTAGCCTGCCTGAACATGCTCCGCAAATTTTTCTTTTGACATAACCGGTATTTAAATCCAAATATAAAGGGTTGCCTTAAATCGTGAACCGCTATCCTTTGAACCGCACCTATTACAGTATCAAATACTTTGTCAAACCTTCCAAACACTTTCTTGTTTTGACAAACTTAATGCGCATATTGCGCAAAATACTTGAACAGTATCGCTGACAATCCTTCAACGGAGCGTCAAATTATTCAAATTTTAATTTTTCACCGCTTATGAGAAGACTATGCTTAATGCTGGGGCTTGCTGTTATGTCGTTATGGGCAAACGCGCAACCCACCTTCCCGGTTAATGGGGTTGCCGACCCTAAATCGGGTTGTATGGCTTTTACCAATGCCACCATTGTAAAGGATGCTTCCACTACCATTTCCAATGCCACACTGGTTATACGTGACGGCAGGATTGTGGCAGTCGGGGCAGGGGTAGCTATTCCGGCCGATGCCGTAGTAATGGATTGCAACGGAAAATTTATTTATCCCTCATTTATTGATGCATACAGCACCTATGGAATGCCGGTTTTGCAGCGTGCAGCAGGTTTCGATTTCAGGGCCCCTGCTCAATTAACCAGCAACCAGAAAGGCGCCTATGGCTGGAACCAGGCCCTGCGTACGGATGTTGATGGGGTAAAGATTTTTACGGTTGATGATGCCAAAGCAAAAACCCTGCGCGATGTGGGTTTCGGGGTAGTAGGTTCGCACCAGGCCGATGGAATTGCACGTGGTACCGGGGTAGTAGCCACCCTGGCCAATGAAAAGGAAAACCAGGTGATTATTAAAGAACGTGCTACCTCCCATTTTTCTTTTAGCAAGGGTACTTCTACACAGTCTTACCCATCTTCATTAATGGGTTCAATTGCCATGCTCCGCCAGTTATATATTGATGGCGATTGGTTTAAAACAAGCCCCAAAGAAGAAGGTGTAAATCTTTCTCTTAAAGCATTTAATGAGCAGCGTGCGCTGCCGCAGGTATTTGATGCAGGCGATAAATGGCAGGCATTGCGGGCAGACAAACTCGGTGATGAATTTGGTGTTCAATATATTATAAAGGCCGGTGGCAATGAATATCAGCGTATTGAAGACATGAAAGCTACCAAAGCCACTTTCATTTTACCGCTTAATTTCCCAGACCCTATGGATGTGGATGATCCGGCTGAATTGAGGTTTGTGGGTGTTGACCAGTTGAAGCATTGGGAACTTGCGCCCGGCAACCCGGCCGCTTTCGAAAAGGCGGCGATTCCTTTTTGCCTCACAGCATCCGACCTTACTAGCCCGGCTACTTTTTTGGCAAATCTTAGAAAGGCCATTGAATACGGGTTAACTGAAAAGGCTGCCATGGAAGCCCTCACCAAAACACCGGCCGCCTTGCTTGGGGTTGCCGACCAGGTTGGAAGCCTTGATGCGGGTAAACTGGCCAACTTTATGATTACTTCAGGGCCGGTTTTTAATGAAAAAACCACCATCCACAGTAATTATATCCAGGGGATTAAGCATACTGTAAAGGAAGATAACTGGTTTGATGTGAAAGGCTCCTATGCTTTGTCCATCCTGAAAAATCCACAGGGCAATGTGAAGCTTGAATTGCTGGATGCAGGGGTTGCCAGGTTCATAGATAAAGATACTTTAACGGGCAAATACAGTTTTGATGGTAAAATGGTGAAGCTCAGCTACACAAAGGGCAGAGGGCCAAATGCCATTGATGTAGCCTTTAGCGGCGTGGCAAATGATAAAGTTTGGAGCGGCCAGGGCATTGACGAAGCGGGTAAATATTTTACCTGGAAAGCTGTTTGGGAAAAAGCTGCAGAAACCAAAGCTGATAGTACAAAGCCTAAAGATGCGCCGGTGCTTGGCAAGGTTACGTATCCGTTTATGCCTTTCGGTGCAGATTCTTTACCAAAACAGCAAACCTTGCTGATTAAAAATGCCACCGTATGGACCAGTGATGCACAAGGCAAAATGGAAGGAACAGATGTGCTGGTGAAAAATGGAAAGATTGCTTCCATCGGAAAAAACCTGAACGATGCATCGGCGAGGGTGATTGATGGAACAGGAAAGCATGTAAGCCCGGGTATAATTGATGAACACTCGCATATTGCCGCTGCGTCCATTAACGAAGGCGCTCAAAGTGTAACGAGTGAGGTCCGTATCCAGGACAACCTGAACCCTGAGGATATTAATATTTATCGCCAGTTGAGCGGCGGGGTAACCACTTCGCATATACTGCATGGTTCGGCCAATACTATTGGCGGACAAACCCAGTTGATCAAACTCAGGTGGGGCGCCAATGCACAGGGACTGATGTTTGAAGGGGCTGATCCGTTTATAAAGTTTGCCCTGGGTGAAAATGTAAAGCGTTCTTCTGCCACACAGGGTAACCCGCGTTTTCCCGATACCCGTATGGGTGTTGAACAGGTGCTGGATGATGCATTTGCAAGGGCAAAGGAATATGATGCATTGAAAAAGAAAGGCGGCGCGGGTTTCCGTAAGGACCTGGAACTGGAAGCGCTGTCTGAAATCATAAACAAGAAGCGTTTTATAACCTGCCATAGTTATGTGCAAAGCGAGATAACCGCCATGATGCGCATTGCCGAGAAGTATGGTTTTGTGCTGAACACTTTCACCCATATTTTGGAAGGATACAAAGTGGCCGATAAGATGAAAGCTCATGGGGCAAATGCTTCAACCTTTAGCGATTGGTGGAATTACAAGATGGAAGTGCTGGATGCCATCCCACAGAATGCAGCCATCATGAGCAAGGTTGGATTGAATGTTGCCATCAACAGCGATGATGCCGAAATGGCCCGCCGCCTGAACCAGGAGGCTGCCAAAAGCGTGAAATACGGAGGTATGAGCGAAGAAGATGCCTTGAAAATGGTAACCATTAATCCTGCCAAAATGCTGCATATAGATAAGCGTACCGGCAGTATTGCGGTGGGTAAGGATGCCGACCTGGTGCTTTGGAGCGATAACCCGCTAAGCATTTATGCCAAAGCCGAATATACAATTGTAGATGGCACTGTTTTCTTCGACAGGGAAAAGGATAAGAAAATGCGGGAAGACCTGCAGGCTGAAAAGCAAAGGCTTGTGAAAAAGATAGCTGCCTTAAAGCGTACACCTGGGGCAGGTGGCGCCCGTGGGGCAAACTTCCAGCGCCCAACTCCGCGCTACGAATTGATGAATACCTGTACCGATCATTGGCATAGCCATGGTTTGCTGGTAATTGATGCAGACGAAGCAGGAATTGAAAATGATTAATTCACATCCAAAGAATTTAACATGAAGATCGTAAAATATATTTCAGGCTTTGCTTTAGGCGCCCTCTTATTGACCTTTGGCAATGTAACAAACGCACAGGAAACGGTGTACCCGGCGCCTCCGCAAACAGAAACCTTCGTGCTTACCAATGCAACCATCCATGTAGGCAATGGCGAGGTAATTGAAAACGGGATGGTAGTGGTAAGCAATGGCAAAATAGTTGATGTAAGGCCAACGGCCCCAATTGCCGATGTTGCCGTTTTCGATTGCAAAGGCCAGCATATTTATCCCGGGCTTATTTTGTCTTCCTCCTCTTTGGGTCTTTTGGAGGTAAACAGTGTACGTGCCACGGCCGATGCCCGTGAAATTGGCATTATAAATTCCAATATCCGTTCAATTGTTGCATACAATACGGATAGCAAGGTTACCAATACCCTGCGCACCAATGGAATTCTCATGGCCAATATAGTCCCTGCAGGCGGTTTAATTTCAGGTTTATCCTCTGTGGTGCAATTAGATGCCTGGAACTGGGAAGATGCAGCCTATGCATCTGACCATGGAGTGCATTTTCGTATGCCTTCGCTGCTAACCCGCAGGGGCGGCGGTAGGGGTGGGTTTGGTGGTTTTGGCCAGCAGCAGCCTGCGGGAGACCCTATTCAACGTGCGCTTGGCCAGATTGAGGAAGTGAAAGTTTTTTTCCGTGAAGCCAAAGCTTATATGGCGAATGCCAACCCTTCTAAAGTGAACCTGAAGTACGAAGCGGTAAAAGGCTTGTTCAGCAAAAAGCAGCAACTCTATATTCATTGCAATATTGTAAAGGAGATGCTGATTGCCATTGACTTTGTAAAGGAATTTGGTTTTAACGTGGTGATTGTAGGCGGATCGGATAGCTGGCAAATTGCCCCCATGCTCAAAGAAAACAATATCGCGGTTATTCTTGACCAAATGCACAGCCTGCCAACCATGATGGATGATGATGTGGATCAGCCTTACAAAACCCCGGCTATGTTGCAGCAGGCAGGCGTATTGTTTGCTATTAATGATGAAGATGGAAACAGCCGTTTCCGCAACCTCGCTTTTAATGCAGGAACCGCGTCTGCCTATGGATTAACAAAGGAGCAGGCTTTATCTGCCATTACGCTGAATGCCGCAAAAATCCTGGGGATTGATAAAACGACGGGTTCGATTGAAAAAGGCAAAGATGCCAATATCGTTGTAAGCAAAGGCGATATACTCGATATGCGCACCAATCAAATTACAAAGGCTTTCATCCAGGGAAGGGATATTAAGCTGATTGATAAGCATATGCAATTATCGGACAGGTATATGTATAAGTATGGGTTGGGGAAATAATAAATAAGAAAGAGAAAATAAGGAATAAGGAAGTAAAGCAACAATAAATAAAAGCGCCTGGTGTTCAAATGGAAACATCAGGCGCTTTTATTTATTGGCCGGTCAAGCTAAAACCAAAGCTTAAGCCATTCACTAATTAATCATCAACGGCATGGCCAGCATCAGCATGTCTTCGTTTTCACCCTGTTCAGATGGTTTTAAAATGCCTGCCTTGGTAGGGCCGCTCAGCTCAAGCACTACTTCTTCGGTATCGGTAGCATTCAGCATTTCTATTAAAAACTTGGCATTAAAGGCAATGGACATGTCTTCGCCTTCGTAGCTGCAGGCCATTTTTTCGTTTCCTTCAAAGCTGTAATCAATATCCTGCGCGGCAAGCTGCAACTGGCTGCCGGTAATGGTAAGCACAACCTGGTTGGTGCTTTTATTGCTAAAAATGGCGATACGGCGAAGCGCCTGCGTAAAGTCGGCCTTGGCCACGTGCAGCTTGTACGGGTTATCGGCCGGGATAACTACTTTATAGTCAGGGAACCTTGAATCAATCAGGCGGCAGCTCAGGATGGTGTCGTTATGCGTTACAAACAGGTGGTTGCTGTTGTAATTCAATGAAATAACGTCTTCATTGGAGGGCAGCAGGCTTTTCAGCAGCGTAAGCGGCTTTTTAGGTACAATAAATGAATCCTGGTTGGGGCAGCTAACATCGCTGCGGCGGTATTTTACCAGGCGGTGCGCATCAGTCGCCACGGTTTGCAGCGCATCGGCAAACAATTCGAAGTAAACCCCCGTCATGGCGGGGCGCATTTCATCGGCAGCCACTGCAAAAAGTGTTTTCGAAATGGCGGTCAGCAACCCGTTACTTGTCATGGTAAATGAAGTAGTATCGTCCTGTTCGGGGCCCTTGGGGTAATTGTCGGGGTTTTCACCCATTACCTTGTACTTGCCGTTATCGCTGGTTACATCAATACCAAAATTGCTGTCGATATTAAAGGTCAGCGGCTGATCAGGGAGATTTTTCAGCGTCTCCATCAGTATTTTGGCAGGAACGCAAACCTTACCTGTTTCGCGGGCTTCCACTTCAAGTTGCACCTGCATCATGGTTTCGAGGTCGGTAGCGGTAACTTTCAGGATGTTTTTATCTATTTCAAACAAAAAGTCTTCAAGAATCGGCAGCACACTGTTGGATTGGATTACACCATTTATCTGTTGCAGTTGCTTTAGCAATACGGAGGAGGAAACGACAAACTTCATAGCAGTTTCATATTTATTTTGATTTTTCGGGTCAAACCTAAGGCAAAAATGACTTGCGTGCAAAGTAAGCGGTTCTCTGTTAATAACTTGCAGGGATTTCTGGGTTATTAGTTGACGGGTTAACTTGTTAACTGGTTAACTAGTCAACCCGTCAACTCTTGATTTAAAAATGGAAAGCAAACCACAAAAACTTACCCCCGGGCAGGCAAAGGAAAAAATTAAGCACTACTGTGGCTACAGCGAGCGCTGCCATAGTGAAGTGAAGGAGAAATTGTACGGCTATGGGCTCAATTCCCGCGAAGTGGATGAAATAGTTTCCTACCTGATAGAGGAGGGGTACATCAATGAGGAGCGTTATGCCATTCAGTTTGCCGGCGGGCATTTTCGGCTAAAACAATGGGGAAGGGTAAAAATTATCCATGCGTTGCGTGCAAAGGGCATCAGCGATTATTGCATAAAAAAGGGATTGAAAGAGATTGACGAAGACATCTATGAAGTCCTGCTTGCCAAACTGGCCACTCAAAAATGGGACAGCATAAGGGGGCAATTGCCTGCTTCCCGTTGGGCCAAAACCAGGCAGTTTCTGTTGCAACGGGGTTTTGAAAGCCATTTGGTGCTGGAGGCACTAAAAAACTTGCAGGGTGGTAAATAACAGGAACCCGTTAATTTAGTCGGCAAAAAACCATGCACCAGCATTTAACCAACGCCTCGCTGCAGGTAGTGCCCATTGTTCAGGACCGTCATCCTTATGAATGGGTGGACGAAGCCATTGCGCTGATTGCAAATAGTGGGCTTTCCTATACAGTTGGGGCTTTTGGAACTTCAGTGGAGGGTACTTACGAAGAAATCAGGAAGCTGGTTGACGATATTAACCGGGACCTTTTTTCGAAGGGTTGCGCTGAATGGCTGCTGAATGTGCAATGGCAGATAAGGAGCAGTGGAAATGTAACGGAAGAAGAAAAAGTAAGGGGTAGATAGATAAGCGAATGAGTGAATAGGTGAATAAGTGAATGGAGTGAGGGATTGGGGGATTGGTTTGTGTGTGTCAGCCAATGTCAAATCCTAAAATTTCAAATAATCAAAATGAAAAAAATAGCCATGATACCCGCCCGGTATGCGGCCACCCGCTTCCCGGCCAAGCTGATGCAAATGCTCGGCGACCGTACCGTTATCAGGCGCACTTATGAAAATACAATAGCCACCGGTTTGTTTGATGAAGTAATGGTGGTAACCGACAGCAATATTATTTTTAATGAAATTACGAAGTATGGCGGGCTGGCAATCATGAGCAAGAGGGAACATGAAAGCGGCAGCGACAGGATTGCTGAAGCGGTTGCAGCCCTTGATTTTGAGGTGGTTGTAAATGTGCAGGGCGATGAACCCTTTATGCAGCGCGAACCCCTGCGGCAACTGCTTGAAGTATTTGAAGCGCCGGGCGGAGAAGCGGTCCAGGTGGCCAGCATGATGAAAATATCGAAAGACCCGTTGCGGGTGGCCAACCCGAATGTGGTAAAAGTGGCGGTTGATAAAAACATGAACAGTCTTCTTTTCAGCCGCTCACCCATCCCTTTCCATCGCGATCAAAACATTACCCCGGTTTACTACGAACATATCGGCGTATATGCTTTTCGCAAGCAAACCCTGCTTGATTTTACGGGATGGCCTATGACCCCGCTTGAAAAAATTGAAAAGCTGGAGCAATTACGATACCTCGAAAATGGCATCCGATTGAAAATGGTGATCGTAGATTTTGAGGGGGTGGGTATTGATACCCCGGAGGATTTGGAAAGGGCGGCAACATTGATATAACCGGCAGTTGTTTTTAAGAAAATATTTACGTCCTGAATGAATGCAGTCCTGCATTTGCCCTGCAAACAATCCTTTTTCCACCTTGTGCATAGGGTAACTCCCGGAATTTATTTGGCCAGCCGGAGCAGTTCGGCAAAGGAAGACTCTGTTATAATAATATCCGCATGATGGTTCACCAGCTCGTCTGTTGAGCGGAAACCGATACCAAGCCCTGCGGCCTTTATCATGCACAGGTCGTTGATGCTGTCGCCGATGGTGATTGAGTTTTCCCTTTTAATGGAGTACTTTTCCAGGATGCTCAATAAAGCATTGGTTTTGCAAAGGGAATGCCTGCACAGGCTTTGCTCATTGCTGAAAAAGAAGGAAGGGAGCTTCACTTCACCGCTGCAGATGCTTTTTGAAAATTCCAGTTCATTGGCTAATGAAAAATCCATCCCGATTTTATTTTTCATGTGGTTTGTAATGCAGTCGTAGCTGTCGGAAATTATACCCAGGATATATCCATTTTTCTTTAATTCGTTTGCAACTTCAATGGTATCTTCCACCAGTGGGATGCTATCTGCCACTTCGATCAGTTCGTTTATTTTACGGCCTTTCAATAAGGTTGCAATTCTTTTGGTAAGCGCCACAGGGTCTGCTTCCGAAGACCGTATTTCCATCAATTGTTTCCTGAAACTGAACTGTTCTGCACAGGCGTCAATAAATCTACCCTGCAGCAGGGTATTGTCCATATCAAAGACTATGAGCTTGTCAAGCCCAAACTGTGGGCCTTTCAGCGCGGTTTCCATTTGTGAACGGATTTCATTGAGCACTCCAAGCTCTTCAAAATTATAATTGGGGTTCTCTGTAGAGGCGGCTTTCAGGATAATGGTTTGAGCCACCTCCCGGCTCATCCTGCCAAGCGCCCGCCAGGGCTTGCTCTTGTTCTCCAGGTACCCGATTTCAACTTCTTTCATCCTCATTTTCATCAGGTACATATCAATCAGTATCCCTATATCAACGCCATAATCATCCCTGAAATCCAACTGTTGCAGTATTGATTTTCTCCCCGCGATCATGCCGCTCAATGGTTGTGTAAAATCAAGCAGGTCGGGAAAAAAAATGCTAAGCAACGGCTTGGCTACCAATTCCGTTACCCTGCCTGCATTTCGGGAGAATGATGATTTTACAAAGTCGGCCTGGTTATGCAGGATGGGGCCTGAAAGCTGCTTAATGGTGTAGGGAGGATAGGGGTTGATATCCCCGTCCAAAAAAACTATGATCTCGTTGGATGCAAGCAGAACTCCTTCGCGCATGGAAGCGCCTTTGCCCAGCCTGGTGCTTGTAATAACCCTGGCGCCGTTTTTTTTGGCAATGGTAACGGTTTGATCAATGGATTTGTCATCCACCACAATTACTTCGGTTACATGCGGCTGCGACCTGGCAAAATGAACCACACTTCCAACATTTTCTTCTTCATTAAGTGTTGGTATAATTACAGTAATCATCAATTAATTATTTTAGGTACACCCCTGGCAAACTAAGATTGAAATGACATAGCAAAACCCTGAGGCGAAAATGTAAACATCCCGGGAAAACACATATTCATCGGGCGGAAACCCTGCAAGCAGTGCCGGTAAAGTTATCCGTTACATGCCACTGTTACACCCCTTTAACATTCCTTTTATCCACGTGGTTTACCGCTTGTTGTCATTATGCACTTCAATAAGTGCCTGCTTACCCTTTTTCTTAAACGTAAAATCACTTTCAATAATAATCCGGGGGTGGGTAACACAGCAATACCGTAAAACGCCGTCGGCGGGCATCTGCTTCAAACGCTCGCTTTCAGAGCTAACCGAATATATATCCGGGCTATAACCTCTTGTTCCCGGAATATATGAAACCAACTTGGGTGGATTTGTTTCCAAAATTTTCTGTTTAACTGATATTACAAAAAGATTAACATGGTGTTTAAACACTTTTTTGAAAAAATTATTTTCGAATTAAGTAAAAGTATAACAAAGGTGGGAATTTTGATGAAGTTTGTGCAGTTTTCAGTAAACATTACACGTGATTTTTCGCTATTTTTAACCTTATTAAATAATAAATGAAAAAAAGCTCTTTAGAGGATACTCAGAAATTCTGATAATTTTTTGTTCAGCTTTACTACACAAACAATTAAACAGTTTTATGTCAACCATTGAATTTGATAAGATGCTGCTTGAGAACACCGACTTTCTTAAGCCTTTTGCCATTACCCTCACCCGCGACCAGGAGTCGGCAAAAGATTTGTTGCAGGAAACCATTTTTCGTGCGCTTGCCAACCGGGATAAATACAACGTAGGCACTAATGTAAAGGCCTGGTTGTACACCATTATGCGGAATATTTTTATCAATAATTACCGCCGCAAAGCCAAACAAAACACCATTTTCGATAAAACGCCCAACGATTTTCTGCTCAATTACAGCCAGTCTGCCATTGACAATACTGCCGAAGGACAGATAAAAATGAAGGAAATTCAGTCGGCTTTGCACGAACTGCCGCAAATTTTTAAAAAGCCATTTGTACTTTACTACGAAGGGTATAAATACCATGAAATTGCCGAAATGCTTGAAGAGCCGCTTGGCACCATAAAAAGCAGGATCCATTTTGCCCGCAAATTGCTGAAGGCACAACTGCAGCGCCACTAATTTTTATTGGGAAGGCTTTAATATTATAATTGTTCATTCAATGCCGTTTAGTTGGTAAGCTAAAGTGGCGGGTGCTCAAATCCGCCACGGCTCCAGTGGGGATAGAGAATACTTTGTTGCCGGTTGCTTTTAAAAAGCCTGCAGGTAACCGTGCTTTTCGGCAACCGGTTGAATATTCTGTAATTTGCAGCCGTTAAGGTTTGTAAACATCTCCCGTTAAACAAATAAGAGAATGCCTGATATTGTGTTAGTGAACCGGTACGATGAACCTGTGGGTATCATGGAAAAAATGGAGGCCCACAAAAGCCCTCATTTACACAGGGCATTCAGTATTTTTTTGTTTAACCATAAAAAAGAAATGCTGCTGCAACGCCGGGCGCTTAATAAATACCATAGCGGCGGATTATGGACCAATGCATGTTGCAGCCATCCGTTTCCACAGGAGAAAGTAGAGGAGGCTGCCAATCGCAGGCTCCGGGAAGAATTAGGCATTTCTGCCCCTTTGTATAAAGCCTTTGATTTTATTTACCAGGCCGAGTTCGACAACGGATTGTTTGAGCATGAATTTGATCATGTGTTTATAGGCGAATACACAGGTGCTCTAAACCCCGATCCGGCGGAAGTGGCAGAATACTGCTATAAACCAATTGATGCAATTAAATACGATCTTGATATTATCCCTTCAGCTTATACCCCCTGGTTTAAAATAGCGCTTCCTTTTTTGGAAGAATACCTTGCAAAGAACGACCGGGTTCATTCCTGAAAATCAGTTAATTGTTATTGATTTTTAGCGAACCTGCATCTTTGCAGAAATAAAATGCCAGGCTGGCAACCATGAATTGGACCAAACAACAAATAGCGACCGGTATTGCCCTTGTGTTTCATGTTTCAGGGTTTATTGCTATCGGGCTTTTCCATTCACCCCTTTTTTTATCGCTCACCCCGCTTAACCTGCTGGTTTCCGCATTGCTCATTTTCTGGACCCAGGAGAAAATAAATTTGGCTTTCATTCTTTTTTGCCTTGCCGCTATGGGTATTGGTTTTGGGTCGGCGTGGATTGGCGTGAATACCGGCAAATTGTTTGGTGAATACACGTATGGTACGGTACTGGGGCCCAAATGGCAGGGGGTTCCCTACCTGGTGGCCTTGCAATGGCTGGTGGTATTATATTGCTCGGGTATTTGCATGGCCATGCTGCATGCCAGGTTGGATGATAGTCAAGCTGAGGCCTATCGCCGGTTCCCACGGTTTTGGATTTCGCTCAGCATGATTGCCGATAGTGCCCTGGTGGCTTTATTTTTCGATTGGATACTTGAGCCGGTGGCCGTTAAACTCGGCTATTGGAACTGGACCAACGGGGAGACTCCCTGGTTGAATTATGCTACCTGGTGGGGCGTGAGCGCAGTGATTATGATTTTCTTTCAAATTTTGCGCTTTCGCAAGCACAATCTCTTTGCAATTCATTTATTAATGATACAGGTAATGTTTTTTTTATTGTTGCGAATGTTTGTATAGAACAGCCTGCATGCTGTTTTCATTCCAATAAAATCCTTTAACGCTGTTTACCCGGGCAAAAGAGTTAGGGGCCGGCAGATGGAACCAGTCATGTAATTTGTGATTCAATGGTGTGCGTAAAGTTGAATTTCCGTGATTCGTAAATGCACCGGCGCATCTTTACAGGATGTATGCCGGTAAGCTTCCCACGGCCTGTTTTTAATCTATACGCTTTGAAAGAAATTCGTTAAAATTCATTGGGCATTTGCCCCGTTTTCTATATTTGTCCAATCCACTTATGATTTTCATATCAGAATATTGGATTCAATTATATATAGTTAAACTCAGAATCGCGGATCATTAGTTCTGCCAACCAAAACAATACATGTCAAAATTTTTTAAAAATGCGGCGGCTGATTTACCCGCCTCCGTTGTAGTTTTCCTGGTAGCGCTTCCATTATGCCTGGGTGTGGCCGTGGCATCAGATGCAGCGCCCATTGCCGGCATTATTGCAGGTATGGTGGGTGGCATAGTCATTGGTTTCCTGAGTGGTTCGCAATTAAGTGTCAGCGGGCCGGCAGCAGGTTTAACCGCTATTGTAGCCTCGGCGCTGGGTAAGTTGCCTTATGAAATTTTCCTTGTAGCTGTGGTATTGGCCGGAATTTTTCAGATTTTGCTTGGGTATTTAAAGGCCGGGGTCATTGGCGATTTCATTCCCAACTCTGTCATTAAAGCCATGCTTGCGGCCATCGGCCTCATTTTAATATTAAAGCAATTACCCCACCTGGTTGGGTACGATGTTAACCCCGGAGGAGATGAAAGTTTTTTGCAGAAAGACCATGAAAACACATTTACCGAAATTCTTAATGCCTTTGCAAGGTTCACACCCGGCGCTGTTATTATTGGCCTGGTTGCGGTGGGCATCCTGTTAATTTTTGAATTAAAATCTATAAAAAAATTACGGATATTTAAATTTATCCCTGGCCCACTCTTTGTTGTTTTAGCCGGTGTTTTAATTAATTTTCTATTCAAGACTTATTTACCCGATTTAACACTGGGAACCGAACATCTTGTCCAACTCGATTCATTCAATAACCCGTTCGACTTTTTTAAAGCCTTGCCCTCGCCTGATTTTTCAGGATTGCTGAACAAGGATGTTTTTGTGGTAGCCATTACCATTGCGCTGGTGGCGAGCATTGAAACCTTGCTCAGTATTGAAGCAGTTGATAAAATTGATCCACAAAAGCGTATGTCTCCCACCAACCGCGAGCTGAAAGCGCAGGGTATCGGGAACCTGGTTTCAGGATTGCTCGGAGGCTTGCCGGTTACCTCTGTTATTGTACGCAGTTCCGCAAATGTTAGCGCCGGGGGAGTGAGCAAGCTTTCGGCCATTTCACATGGTTTTTGGTTGCTGCTTTCGGTGCTGTTCGTCCCTGGCCTGTTAAATCTTATTCCATTGTCGGCGCTTGCCGGCATCCTGATTATGACCGGTTACAAACTGGCCAAAATCAGTATTTTTATTGACTATTATAAAAGGGGGTGGAACCAGTTTATTCCTTTTATAATTACAGTTGTAGCCATTTTGCTAACCGATTTGCTGGTAGGTATTTTTATCGGGCTTTTGGTAGGGGTTTATTTCATTCTTCGTTCCAACTACAAATCATCCATTTTCACCATCAGCGATGAACATCGCTACCTGATCCGTTTCCGAAGGGAAGTAACTTTTCTGAACAAAGCCCACCTGAAGGCAAAGCTGGAAGAAATTCCGGATAATACCGCTGTATTGATGGACGCTACCCGCTCTGAGTTTATTGACAGCGATATTGTTGAGCTGGTGAATGACTTTATTGTAAATGCCGAAACCAGGGGTATCAGGGTTTACATAAAGTATAGCGGAGATAAAAACCGCAATTATTTCCATGATATTGCAAACCATGAAATAGTTTAATACACTAAAACAAAAGATATGAACGCATTTGAAAAACTATTGCTTGAGAATAAAGCCTGGGCCCGTGAAAAAGTGATGGAAGACCCTGAATATTTTTATCGTCTTGCCGATATACAAACCCCTGAATTTTTATGGATCGGGTGCAGCGACAGCCGTGTACCTGCCAATGAAATTACGGGTACGCAGCCCGGCGAGATATTTGTACAGCGGAATATTGCCAACATGGTGATTCATACCGATTTAAACCTGCTGAGTGTGTTGCAGTATGCAGTGGAAGTGCTGAAGGTTAAGCACATTGTTGTATGCGGACACTATGGATGCGGTGGCGTAAAAGCAGCCATGTCGCATAAAAGCCTGGGCATCATCAACAAATGGTTGCGCAACATAAAAGATGTGTACCGGCTGCATGAAGATGAGTTGCTGACCATTGAAAATGAAGACAGGCGTGTGGACCGGCTGGTGGAACTGAATGTACACGAACAGGTGATGAACCTGGCCAAAACCTCTATTGTACAGCGTACCTGGAAGAACGACAACCGGCCCCACCTGCATGGCTGGGTATATGGCTTAAATAACGGGCTGATCAACCCTGTTTTCCACATGGAGCCTGGCACCAATATTGATCATATTTACGAATACGATAATCTTTGATAGTTTCCTTTATCGGGATTGCGTAACCCCAAATTATCCCCTATCCTGCTTTTCCTTATTTTTAGGTCTTAGTTTACCATTACAGGGCTTATGATAGCAGGTGCGCAGTTATCTTTATTTGAGCATTATTTCAGCGACAGTTATTCGTATAACGAGTTATTGGGAGATGACGGTTCGCTGCGCCCAAACTGGCATACCTTCTTCAATTCATTCAGCCAGCTTGGCCCGGCGCAGATACAGGACAGGGCGCAGGATATCCTTAGGTTTTTAAAGGAAAACGGTGTAACCTACAATATTTATGGTGATCCTACCGGGCTTAACAGGCCCTGGCACCTCGATATCATCCCTTTTTTGATCAGTGAGCCCGAATGGCTGAAAATTGAGGCGGGACTGGTTCAGCGGGCTACCCTTTTCGATTTGATCTTAAAGGACCTGTATGGCGAAAGGATGCTGATAAAAGAAGGCCTGCTTCCGCTTGAACTGATTTACAACCATTCGGGTTTCCTGCGGCAATGCAGCGGTATCAGGCTCCCGGGAAACAGGAGCCTGATCTTATATTCCGCTGACCTGGCACGCAGCCCCGACGGCAATATTTGGGTGCTGAACGACCGTACACAGGCCCCGTCCGGTTCGGGCTATGCGCTCGAAAACCGGCTGGCCATTGCGCGCATCCTGCCCGAATTATTCTCGGGGCTCAAGGTGCGGCACCTGTCACCCTATTTTATTGCGCTGCGCAATGCCCTGCAAAATATAGCGCCTTCGGGTTCGCAAAACCCAAGGGTGGTGATCCTTACTCCCGGCCCGCACAACGAAACCTATTTCGAGCATTCATACCTTTCTTCCTACCTCGGTTATACGCTGGTGCAGGGCGAAGACCTGATGGTTAAAGACAACCATGTTTGGCTAAAAACCATTGGCGGGCTCGAAAAAGTGGATGTTATCATTCGCCGGGTAGATGATATTTACTGCGACCCTTTGGAATTGAAAGAAGATTCGCGGCTTGGCGTAAGCGGGCTGCTGCAGGCTGTGCGAAGCGGCAATGTTGCCATTGCTAATCCGTTAGGCAGCAGCGTGCTTGAAAACCCCGGGCTGATGGGCTTTTTACCCCGTATTGCAAAAAAATTGTTGGGTGAAGACCTGAAGCTTCCCACCATTGCTACCTGGTGGTGCGGCGAACCCCGCGCGCTTAAATATGTGATGGAAAATATTACAACACTGGTTGTTAAAAGAATTTACAAGGATTCGCAAAAGAGCACTTCGGTAAACGCAGCCGGGCTTTCACGCGAGCACCTTGAAAAATTAAAACAGGATATCCTGGCAAGCCCGTTCCTGTATGTTGGCCAGGAAAGGATATCTTTTTCTTCCACTCCATCGCTTGTAAACGGGCGGATAGAACCGCGGAATGTGTTGTTCAGGAGCTTTTTGGTAGGCAATAAAGATAGTTTTACCTGCATGACAGGCGGGCTGGGCCGAACCTCGGCCGATCCCGGTAATTTTTTGATTTCCAACCAGTTAGGTGGGTTCAGCAAGGATACCTGGATCATTTCGCCCGAACCGGGCTATACCTTAAGCGCCAACCGCGATGTTTTAAAAACCAAAGCTCCTGTTTCAACTGGGGTGTTGCCAAGCCATACTGCCGAAAACCTGTTTTGGGTAGGCCGTTATGCCGAAAGGGTGCTGGGCAATGCGCGGTTTCAGCGTACGGTAATGCAGTTTGTGGTAGAAGGCAACCGGCTGCAATTTGAGAGCGACATTAAAACAGAAGAACAACTGTTAAAAGCGCTTACGGCTTATACCTGCACCTGGCCTGGTTTTACAGCGAATAATGCCGGGGAAAAATTTGAAAACCCCTGGCATGAGCTGACCGATATTGTTTTTAACATTGAACGACCGGGCAGCCTGAGCTATAATTTTTCGTTGTTTACCAAGGCGGTGAATACCGTGCGCGACCACTGGAGCACCGATACCTGGCGGGTTTTAAAAGGCATGGAAGACGAATGGGAAGAGGCCGCCGGATTGCAGCTTACCCATTTCCGCATGGTGAGCGCGCTCGACAACCTGATCACTTCCATGGTGGCGTTTATAGGGCTCAATCGCGAAAGCATTTCGCGCGAACAGGGCTGGACCCTGCTGGATATGGGGCGTAAGATGGAGCAAAGCCTCCTGCTCATCAGCATGGCGCAAGCCACGCTTACCGAGATACATAGCGAGGAAGTGGAGTACAACCTGCAGGAAGCCGTGCTGAAAAGCCATGAGACCCTGATGAACTACAGGTACAAGTACAAAGTGCATATTCAGCTTTCGCTTGTGCTCGACCTGATGCTGCTTGACCCGCATAACCCGCGGTCGCTAATTTACCAGTTGGAAAGGCTCAAAGCTTATTTGTCGGGTCTTCCAAAAACCGAACAGAATGGGCACAGCCTCGAAAAACACGAACGGCTGATATTTGAAGCCTTAGCCGTACTTACACTGGCCAATAAATCGCAATGGACGGTACCCGATGCCAAAACCGGAACCTACAAGGAGCTTGCCGACCTGTTATCGGATTTAAACACGCTGTTACTTGCTATACCCGAAGTTATTTCAAGAAAATATTTCAAGCATGCGCATGGGCAAAAACAATTATTTACTTTAGAAGATGATCCTGTAATTTAATTGCGGCTTTACCATGGTTCAATACATTATCACCCACACCACGGAATACCTGTACCAGGAGCCTATCGGGCTTTGCCAGAATATTGCCCGGCTGATTCCCAAAACCTTCAACGGGCAAACCTGTTTTCATTCCGAAATAAAAATTGACCCCACACCCGATGTGTACAACCGTTACGATGACTTTTTTGGCAACCATGTTACCTATTATGCCATTGAGCAGGAGCATAAAAAACTTACCGTTGCCGTTAATTCACATGTTCAGATTATAAAGAAGCATTGGGAGTGGAATGCCATCCCTACCATATCCTGGGAGGATTCCATCCAAATTTTTTCCGCAACCAATGCAGAGAATATTGATATCAGGCAGTATTTGCCACCCACCTTCATGACCAAAATATCACCGGAGGTAAGGCAATATGCTCAAATATCCTTTTTCCCCGGCAGGGCTTTGTTTGAAGCGGTGTACGACCTGATGCAACGCATTTACCATGATTTCGAGTTTAAATCGGGGCTTACCACGGTAGCCACGCCGGTGAATGAGGTGTTGTATTTACGTAAAGGTGTTTGCCAGGATTTTGCCCACATAGCCATTGCCTGTATCCGTTCGATGGGTTTGCCCGCCCGGTATATTAGCGGCTATATTGAAACCATTAAGCAACCGGGTAAAGAAAAATTAGTTGGCGCGGATGCTTCGCATGCCTGGTTTTCGGTTTTCATCCCCGGCATGGGTTGGGT
>CAYUGH010000033.1:0-21025 GCA_964444195.1 uncultured Chitinophagaceae bacterium | reverse complement strand
GCGCGGATGCTTCGCATGCCTGGTTTTCGGTTTTCATCCCCGGCATGGGTTGGGTGGATTTTGATCCCACCAACAACCAGCTTCCAACCTTTCAGCACATAACCGTAGCCTGGGGTCGCGACTACGCCGATATTGCGCCGCTGAAAGGGGTTATTCACAGCAGCCGTCCGCATAAGTTGTTTGTGGCAGTTACGGTTAAAAGGGTGGAGGGGTATATTAAAGGTTGAGTAAGTACCGCTACCTTCAATTTGAACTGTTCGGAATTTCCGAACAGTTGCCTGGGCGTCCAACTCTCCTTCTTCAAACACATTTTTAATATGCTCACTGACGGTGGCTTTGGATTTTTGAAACAGTTCGCATAGTTGAGCCTGTGTGAGCCAAACCGTTTCTTCTTCGAGGCGAACATCAATTTTGATATTGCCTTCAGGATTTTGGTATATGATTATTTCGCTGTTCATAGCAATTTATTTGTATCTATTCTTGGTCCGGCCTACGGGCAAAGCTAATGCTCAATCGCCTCAAGTCGCGACTACGCCGATATTGCCCCGCTGAAAGGGGTTATTCACAGCAGCCGGCCGCATAAGTTGTTTGTGGCAGTTACGGTGAAAAGGGTGGAAGGGTAACAATCCGTCTGTTCTGTGTAATCTGTTGTTCCGTGTATTCCGGTGCTTTCCGTGTCAAATAAATCGACAACAAGCAAGATTCACAGAAGGCCGTGGCTCGCTTTTTTGTTGTCCGGCCAAAATAACCTTTCTTTACCTCCAACGACGGCTTGCCATTGGGAAAATAATTAAACCAATGAGCTTATGGCAATTAGGGTAGCAATACAACATAAAACAACCTACAAATACGACCGGCCTGTAAATCTGTCCCCGCATGTTTTCCGGTTGAGACCGGCCGTGCATTCGCGAACACCCATTGAAGGATATTCCTTTAAAATTACCCCAAAAAACCATTTCATCAACTGGCAGCAGGACCCGTTTGGTAATTACCAGGCAAGGGTTGTTTTCCCCGACATGACTACGGAATTATCCGTGGAGGTGGAGGTGATTGCCAATATGGTGGTGATCAACCCGTTTGATTTTTTTGTGGAAGATTACGCCGATTTTTTCCCTTTTGAATACCCCGAATCGCTGAGCAAACAACTGGACCCTTACCTGGAAATTACAGAGGACGGACCCTTGTTGCAGGCATGGATGAAAGAGGTCAACCGCTCAAAAATGCCGATTGTTGATTTCTTAGTGTACATCAATCAAAAGCTGAATAAGGACATCAACTATACCATCCGCATGGAGGCAGGTGTGCAAACCTGCGAAACCACGCTCGGCACCCGCTGGGGTTCCTGCCGCGATTCGGCCTGGCTGCTGGTGCAGGTGCTTCGCCACCTGGGTTTTGCCGCACGTTTTGTTTCTGGCTACCTCGTGCAGCTTACAGCCGATATAAAATCGCTTGACGGCCCCTCGGGCCCCGAAGCTGATTTTACTGACCTGCATGCATGGACCGAAGTGTACATACCCGGTGCGGGCTGGATTGGCATGGACCCTACTTCAGGGTTATTTGCGGGCGAGGGTCATATCCCGCTGGCCTGTACCCCCGACTATGCGCATGCTGCACCAGTGGTTGGCGCTACCGATGTGTGCGAAGTAACCTTTGAATTTGATAATAAAGTAACCCGGATACACGAAGACCCGCGGGTAACCAAGCCCTACACCGACCGGCAATGGGCGGAAATGGATGCGCTTGGTTACCAGGTGGATAAGGAACTGGAAGAAAACGATGTGCGGCTGACCATGGGCGGCGAACCCACTTTTGTTTCCATTGACGATATGGAATCGGAACAATGGAATACCGCTGCCGATGGCAAGGAAAAACGCGAACTTTCGCATGACCTGATATTCCGTTTGCGGGAGCAATTTGGCCCCGGCGGCATGCTGCACTATGGCATGGGTAAATGGTACCCGGGCGAACCATTGCCCCGCTGGCAGTACGGGCTTTTCTGGCGCAAAGACGGTCACCCGGTTTGGAAAAACCTCGACCTGGTAGCCGGGGAACGCATTCAAAAAAAATATACGGTTGAAGATGCAGAACGGTTTACCAAAGAACTGGCCAAACATATAGCCGTAAGCACCGAAAATGTTCAGCCGGTGTACGAAGATCTGTACTATTTTTTGTGGAGCGAGGGGAAGCTGCCCAAAAATGTAAATCCGCTCAAATACAACCTGAAGGATTCAACAGAAAGAAAAACCCTGGCTCAACTGCTGGAAGAAGGGCTTGACCAGCCTGCCGGGTATGTGTTGCCCATGCAATGGAATCATTGGAACAATGCCTGGCAAAGCAGCAAATGGGAGATGAACCGTGAGCATATTTACCTGGTTCCGGGCAATTCGCCGGTGGGGTTGCGCTTACCGCTCGATTCATTGCCCGCACTTGCCAAGGCCAAAGAAAGACAGAAGGTGGAACGCGACCTTTTTGAGGAAGTACCCGAACTCGGCGATTTTGATCAAACCATCCGGGACAGGTATGGTTCAATCACGCTGCATGCCGACCCACCAAAGCCCGAACCTTTTACCGGAACCATTACGCTGAGTCCTCAGGAGTTGAAAAGAAAGGAGGAAAGGGAAAAAGAACTCGCAAAGAAAAAACCGGAGGAGAAAGAGCCTGAAACAGAAATTGAGTTTGAAGTTGAGGTTATTAAAACAGCGCTTTGTGTAGAGGAAAGAGAAGGCATTATCTATGTTTTCTTCCCTCCCTGCGATTACCTCGAGCACTACCTTGATCTGTTGTCATCGGTTGAAGCCACGGCAGCCATGCTCAATATCCCGGTGCGTATTGAAGGTTATGAGCCTCCCCGCGATAACCGCCTGCAACGCCTCGTGGTATCACCCGACCCGGGTGTAATAGAAGTGAATATTCACCCTGCCAAAAGTTGGGCCGACCTCAAGCATATCATTGACATCCTGTACGAGCAGGCGCACTTATCGCGGCTGGGTACGGAAAAGTTTATGTTGGATGGCCGCCATACCGGTACCGGTGGAGGCAATCATATTACCATTGGAGGAGCGGTACCTGCCGATAGCCCAATACTTCGGCGACCCGATATTTTACGCAGCCTCATCACTTACTGGCAGCATCACCCGGCGCTTTCCTACCTGTTTTCGGGTGCCTTTATAGGCCCCACCAGCCAGGCGCCGCGGTTTGACGAAGGGCGCGAAGAAAGGTTGTACGAAATGGAGATTGCTTTCAGCCAGGTTCCCGAAGACGGCCATATTCCCTTTTGGCTGGTTGACCGGATTTTCAGGCACCTGCTTACTGATATTACAGGGAATACGCACCGCGCAGAATTTTGCATTGACAAGCTGTATTCGCCTGACAGTTCATCGGGTAGGCTTGGCATTCTTGAGTTTCGTGCCTTCGATATGCCGCCCCACAAGCAAATGAGCCTGGTGCAAATGCTGCTGATCCGCACTTTGATTGCCTGGTTCTGGAAAAAACCTTACAAGCACGAACTGATCAGGTGGGGTACTGAGTTGCATGATAAATTTATGCTGTCGCATTACGTGAGGCAGGATATGGAAGAAGTGATGGATGACCTGAACCTTGCAGGGTATCCTTTCAAACTTTCCTGGTTCGAACCCTTTTTCGAGTTCCGTTTCCCGCATTATGGCAGCACCCAGGTAAAAGGGATTGATATGGAGATCCGCATGGGCATTGAACCCTGGAATGTGCTGGGTGAAGAAATGAGCAGTTCGGGCACCGCACGGTTTGTGGATTCATCGCTGGAACGGGTTCAGGTAAAACTGACCAATTTTAATGATGGCCGCTACGTGCTGCTTTGCAATGGCTGCCGGGTTCCATTGAGGTTTACCGGTACAAAAGGTGAGTACGTATGTGGGATCCGTTACCGTGCCTGGCAACCACCAAGTGCATTGCACCCCACAATCGGTATTGATACCCCGCTGGTGTTTGATATTGTGGATAGCTGGAACCGCCGCTCGGTGGGGGGATGTACTTATCATGTTGTTCACCCGGGAGGAAGGTCGTACGATGCATTCCCGGTAAACAGTTATGAGGCCGAAAGCAGGCGCACCAGCCGTTTTAACGACTTTGGCCATACCCCTGATGTACTCACCACTATCCAAAAAAACGAGTTTGTGGGCGAACAGCATTTTATTACCAGCGACCGGAAACCCTATATGGTTGATCCCCCTGAAATTGAGATCAATAAAGAATACCCGCTTACCCTCGATATTCGCCAGCATTGGAAGCAGGGAAAAAGAAAATGAGCCCCCATTCAGCAGTTGCATTCCGCGGAAATTAGCGGGTTTCGATAAATAGTAAAATGAATAATATTTACCGGGTTGACTGGCCCGGTATTTTCCCCCTTAATCGCTTGTAACTAAAATATTATCAATTAATTGTCATGATTTGTTTGCATGAATTTTGATACCTTTAGACCCTTAAAAAAAATCCCAACCATGCCATCCACACGAATGGAACATGATTTCCTCGGCGAAAAGGAAATTTCCAACGACTTGTATTACGGGGTGCAAACCCTGCGCGCCAAAGAAAATTTCGACATTACCGGAATCCCGCTATCCAGCCAGCCTTTGTTTATAAAAGCCTTTGCTTTTGTAAAAAAATGTGCCGCGCTTGCCAACCGGGATTGCGGCATTTTAAGTGATGAACTGTGCAATGCCATTGGCTTTGCAGCCGACAAGCTGATTGCGGGCGAGTACAACGACCAGTTTGTAAGCGACCTCATCCAGGGCGGGGCAGGCACTTCCATCAACATGAATGTAAACGAGGTAATTGCCAACATCGGGCTGGAGTACCTCGGTCGCCAAAAAGGGCAGTACGAACACCTGCACCCCAACAACCATGTAAACCAAAGCCAAAGCACCAACGATGCGTATCCAACGGCTTTCAGGCTGGCGCTTTACCTTAAGATCAATGCTTTTACCAAAGCGCTTGAAGTATTAAGGCAATCATTTTTCGACAAGGGAAAAGAATTTGACGGAATCCTTAAAATGGGGCGCACCCAGTTGCAGGATGCCGTGCCCATGACGCTTGGGCAGGAATTCAATGCCTTTGCCACTACTATTGGTGAAGACATTCAGCGCTTGAACGAATCGCAAAAGCTGCTGCTTGAAATAAACATGGGCGCCACCGCCATTGGTACGGGTGTAAATGCCCCCGAAGGCTATGCCGAAAAATGCGTGGCTTACATGAACGACCTGAGCGGCATCCCGGTTGTGCTTGCCCACGACCTGATTGAAGCGACTTATGATACCGGCGCCTATGTGCAATTAAGCGGAACCATGAAGCGCTCAGCCGTAAAGCTCAGCAAAATTTGCAACGACCTCAGGTTGCTAAGCAGCGGCCCGCGTTGTGGTTTCAATGAAATAAACCTGCCGCCCATGCAGCCCGGCTCCTCCATCATGCCCGGCAAGGTGAACCCCGTTATTCCCGAAGCCATGAACCAAACCTGCTTCTATGTAATTGGCGCCGACCTTACCGTAACCATGGCCGCCGAAGCAGGACAGTTGCAGTTGAATGTAATGGAACCGGTTATCGGCTTCGCATTATTTACCTCGCTCGAATATATTACCCGCGCATGCTACATGCTAAAGGAAAAATGTATTGATGGTATAACCGCCAATGCGGAGCATACAAAGAATATGGTGATGCAAAGCATTGGTATTGTAACACAATTGAATCCTATTGTAGGTTATGAAGCCAGCGCAGCCATTGCCAAGGAAGCATTAAAAACCGGGAAGAGCATCCATGAGCTTGCGGTGCTCGAAAAAAAGATCATTACGCAGGAAAAATGGGATGAAATATTTTCACTTGAAAACCTGATCAATCCTAAGTTTATAAATGCGTAGGGGTTTCTGGTTTAAGGTTTGAAGTTTGAGGTTGTTTTTGTTTATTGTTTGGCGTTTATTATTTATTATTAGCTCTTTCAATTCAACAATCATCTAAGTAAATATTCAAACTTCAGTCTTTCACTTTTGCCGTTTCACCTTTCACATATTCACTCAATTAACTAATTGACTCATTCACTCATTCACTAATTGACTTATTCACTTAAATAAAATCCGTATGAAAAAGCTCCTATTCAGTGCTATGGCCTTTATGATGGTTTTTGCACTACACGCTCAACAGCTACCACGCATTATTATTTTAGCCACCGGCGGAACCATTGCCGGCAGCGGCGCCAGCGCCGACCGTGCGGGTTATACCGCAGGTAAAATTCCTATTGATGATTTGATTGGCGCCATCCCTTCTGTAAAGAAAGTGGCCAACATTACCGGCGAGCAAATTTCATCCATCGGCAGCCAGGATATGACCGTTGATATCTGGAAGAAACTGGCCGTGCGCGCCAACGAAATTTTTGACAAGAACGAGGCCGATGGCATTGTGATCACCCACGGTACCGATACGCAGGAAGAAACCGCTTACTTTCTGGACCTGCTGATCTCATCCGACAAACCCGTGGTGCTAACCGGTTCCATGCGCCCTGCTACCGCCATCAGCGCCGATGGGCCAAAGAACCTGTACGACGCCATTACCATCGCCGCCAATCCCAAAAGCAAAGGCAAGGGTGTATTGGTTAGCTTTAACGAAGGCATATTTGACGGCCGCGATGTGATGAAGCTCAGCACCACCAAAACAAATGCATTTGGCTCGCCCAACACCGGTCCTGTTGGACAAGTGTATGACGGCAAGGTTGAATTTTACCAGGCTTCTATGCGCGAGGTGAATGAAAAGACCCCATTTTTGGTAAAGGCCGATACCAAAATGCCCCGCGTGGATATTGTATATATGTATGCCGATGCGCCTTCGGATATGATTGACATGCTGGTAGCTAAAAAGGTAGATGGTATTGTGATTGCAGGTGTAGGCAATGGTAATTTCAACAAAGCTTACATGGAAGCCGTTAAAAAAGCCGTTGCTGCGGGTATAGTTGTTTGCCGGGCAAGCCGCGCCCCATCTGGCCGCGTGGTGCTGGAAGATGAAATTAACGATAACGAGCTTGGCACCATTGTAAGCGATGACCTTACCCCGCAAAAAGCAAGGGTATTGCTGATGCTTGGCTTAACCAAAACAAAGGATAAAAAGCAATTGCAGAAGTACTTCTTTACTTTTTAACCAATCCTAAAACTGCTCTATGATCTGGCTTCAGCTATTGGTGTTGCTTACCATGATTATCATTGGTTCCAACCTGAAAGGGATTGGCCTCGGGCTCATGGGTGTGCTGGGCATGTTTATTTATGTACAGTTTTTCAGGATGCAACCGGTGGGCCCCCCGGGCGATATCATGCTCATTATCCTGAGCATTGTTACCGCTTCGGCGGCGCTGCAGGCGGCAGGCGGGTTGGATTACTTAGTGCAGATCGCTGAAAAGATCATTCGTAAGAACCCGCAAAGGATCACACTGATTGCACCGCTTGCTTCGTTTGTGCTTTGCTTGTTTTCGGGCACTTCGCATGTGGTGTATTCGCTGCTACCGGTTATCAGCGACCTCTCGGCCAAAAAAGGCATCCGCCCCGAGCGCCCGCTAAGCGCCACGGTGATTGCCTCGCACATGGCATTGACCGGTAGCCCCATGGCTGCCTGCACCGCCGCACTGGCCACCATACTCGGTTACCCGGGGGCCGCGCTCGATGTAATGAAGATCGCCATTCCTTCCTGCCTGATCGGCTCCATTGCCGCCTCGCTGGTGATGCTGAAAAAGGGTAAGGAATTAAAGGACGATCCTGTGTATATAGAAAAACTGAAGGACCCCGAATTTGTGGCTTACCTGAAATCGGAAGAAGCCGGAACAGAAAAAACAGTTTCAAAAGAAGCGAAATTATCCGTATTCATTTTTGGTATTGCTATTTTAATGATCGTGCTCGGCGGCTCGTTTCCGCATTTGGTACCCAACATGGTTGGCGGCGAGGCAAACGGCATGGTGAATGCCGACGGCACCTTAAAAATGGTGAGCATCATTTCGGTGGTTTCGCTTTCGGCAGCCGCGCTTATCATGCTTTTTACACAGGCCAAGCCCGATAAAATTGTGAAAAGCAGCCTGTTCCTATCCATGGCCACCGCGCTGGTTTCGGTGTATGGGGTGGTATGGATGAGCGCCACTTTTATGGCAGCTAACGAAACGGTCATTAAAGAAGCTTTAGGCAGCATCACCGGCTCGTATCCCTGGGTATTTGCCATTGCTATTTTTGTGATGGGGGTACTCATGTTCAGCCAGGGCGCCACCACCAAGGCCATGATCCCGCTCGGGCTTACGCTTGGCTTGCCCGCTTCTTCGCTGATTGCCATGTTCCCTGCCGTGAGCAGCTTTTTTGTATTGCCCGGTTACCCAACCATTTTGGCAGCCATCACTATGGATAAAACCGGCAGCACCAGTATTGGCAAGTACGTGGTAAACCATAGCTTTATGTTGCCCGGCATGGTGGCCACCGTGGTATCCATTGTAACCGGCTTTATACTCGCAGCCATTTTTGGTATTTAACCCATTAATTATTAAATCTTTTAACCATTTAATTATGAAAAAGATATTCCTAAGCATAGCGATCATCTTTACCGGTTTGCTTGTACAGGCACAAAACGAAAAGCAATCCGATACTACAACCACTTATAAGTCGCTGATATCGGCCGACCGGGTAAAGCTGCTGAGCAATATGGATGTGATTGCCAATATGCAGTATGCCATGAACAATTATTTTACCGATGGCAAATACGAGCAATCCAAATTTGCCATGAACCAGTTCAGGTTCGAAATGAAAGGCAAAGTGCATGACAAAGTGTATTACCGTTTCCGTAACCGCTTCACCCGTGCGCAGGACCCGCAATCGCAGGACAACCTCAGCCGTGCTGTTGACCTGGCATTTATCCGCGTGGATGCCACGCCCAAATGGAACTTCACCTTTGGCAAAGTGTGCGCCGACTGGGGTGGCTACGAATTTGACCTGAACCCGATTGATATTTACGAATACAACGATATCACTGAATATGCCGACAACTTTTTGACAGGCGCGCAGGCGCAGTTTATTGCTTCGCCCAAGCATACTTTCACCTTGCAGGTGCTAAACTCCAGGACCAAAAGCTTTGAAGAATTATATGGCACCATTCCCGGGGTTACGGAAAGCAAATTTCCTGCCGCGCTGGTAGCCAACTGGCGGGGTAATTTCGGAAATGGAAAATTTACAACCCTGTGGTCGTACAGCAGTTTCCTTGAAGCAAAAGGCAAGGTGATGAATTATTTTGCCATTGGTAACCAGTATAATTTTAAAAAGGGCAGTATTATTTACGACTTTAAGTGGAGCGAAGAAGACATAGACCGCAAAACCATTGTAACGGATATTGTACCCGACAGCTATTACCAATACGCCGCGCAGGATGTTGCTTATGTAGAGCATTGGTTGCAATTGCAATACCGTTTTGCACCCAAATGGAACCTTGCCATGATTGGCATGGTAAGCGATGCCTACTGGTATGGCAACCCCGACAAGAGCGCCGACACGCACCTGCGTACTTCATGGGGTTTTATACCCACTATCGAGTTCTATCCGTTTAAGGACCTGAACCTGCGCTTTTTTGGCACCCATGTAATGCGTGATTACAAATACAGCGATTATGCCAAATCAACCTTTGGCTCAATGGATTATAGCCGTTCAAGGTTTATGCTTGGGTTTATTACGCCGTTGCTGATATTGTAAAAGGTAATTTTTACCTCCCAATGTTGAACGGGGACAAATTTTTTGAATTTTTACCCTTGTTTCTTTCAAGCAACGTCCGCCTGAGGGCGAGACATTGCCTGGAAAGAACTTTTCTAATGAACGTAACCCGTACTTTTTGCTCGTCCTCCTGATGAGCCTTTAGAATCGGAAGAATTTGTTGGGGGTAGATGATAAGAAGAAAGGAATTTATATATTTGAAAATTGTGGTGTCTCAACATCCATCTAACTAGTATTAAAGTATTTAAACCAGTACCTCTATTTTTAGGTGCGGCTAAAGAGGTAGTATAAGACATTAATACACTCGTTGGCTTATATTTGGACAAGTTGTTAACCCATCAAAGCGAATAACAAATGTGTAATGCCCATAATCATTCAAAAGACTGTACTTGTGGTTTTGGTGGGGATACTCACGTTGTTCCACCCACGGCGCAAAGAGAACAACCTCATATAGAATATTTCCAAAAAGAAAAATATGCTTCATACGTAAATCCAAATGCAAGGTGTCCAGACTGTCGTTTGCCAGTTTATTTTTACCAATCAGAAAATGGAGGGAGAGTATTTTTTGACGAATTAGGCCCACCATGGCCCAAGCATTCATGCACTGATGGAAACATTAATCAAACAACTTTTTTAGGCACAATCAAATTAAATTGGAAAAATAATGGTTGGATGCCTATAACAGTAAAACAAATCAATGGCAGGAATCATTCTTCGTTCGTTATTACAAGACTAGACAAAAGTATTAGCAATAGAATTCAGATTTATTCTGACAATGAAAATTTGGCACACACATGTAAGGGCGATTGTTTATATCAATTAAAGCAACTTGACGATAGCAGGATATTGATCAGCTCATTTTTATTTTCAACTGACAAAGAAATGAGGTTTGAATTCACAGTGGAACCGAATGTTCTAAAAGATTTTATGAGTAACCGATGAGATTTCTATGGCGCCGTGAAACATTAATCAACCACTAAATTTCACTTCTCATTTTTGGTAGGTGAATAACGTTGAGCTACAGAATGAACAATGAACTTTTGTTTCAGAAAACATATAGCACTATGAGTTTCTCAAGAAATCCTTATTGGTACAAATTAATAAAGCTTTTCAGTATCACAGAGACTAAATATCGAATTTCCACAGGTTTAACTATTCCGTTTCTGTTTGGCGCTTACGAAGTGCTTGAAGCTCCTTTTGGCAACATCGAACAACTTATTAAAGCCATCATTGATGTAGAAATAGAAAAGTATCCCATTATTCAAAAGTGCCCTGATATTGGAAAACATGTGATTATGGTGGAAAATAAATCTTATTGTAATAGGTATTTTTCCAAGTTTCCAAGGATTGAAAGTATACTGTTTAAGAATTCATTATTAATCAGTACAAATACAATGAACCTTGGCAAAAGTTTTGATAGAATCTGCCACAATTTAAAAATGGCTTATGGAGACACGATTCAAAAAGGGGAATTTTCATGGAGCAATAGCAATGATTGTTGGAGGAAATTTGAAGTGCAGGAAATCGAATTGATAAAAAGTATTAAATAAAAATCTTCATATTTCCTCGCATCAACGTGTCGCCCAAAGGCGGACGTTGCTTGAAATGGAACGATGAGAATTTAGATTGAAGGAATGGGACTCAAATAAAATGCATTTACATTTGAGTATTGGATTTTACCTATAACTACCTTCCAGGTATAATAACATTCCACTAAATCCATTCATAAGCGGGCAATACCAGTTAGCTGAAAAATGCCATCAAAAAATTGAAATCAACCATGAAAAAACTATTTGTAGCTATAACCCTGATAATTACTCAAGTTCTCGGATACGCGCAAACTGACTCATTGCCACCTGAAATAATTGACCAGTTAAAATCAGAACAGGTAAGGATGTTTGACATGTTTTCAAACGGCGATGTTGAGACTTTCAAAAAGATAACTGGCGACGATTACATTTCGATTAATGCCGACGGCAGCTACATGGATAAAACCCAAAGTTTGGAGCTGGTACCGAAATTTAAAGGGTCTACTTACAAAATATTACAGCAAACTGACCGGGTGTACAACAATATCGTGATTTCAACCGGACGCGCCAGGTTTTATTTTGGACCCATGTTGATGGCAGATGTTTATTTCAATCAGACCTGGATATACAGGGATAACAGGTGGCAATTTATAGCCTGGCAGGGCACCATGACCGGCATACCCAAAAATTACCCGATTTATGGGGCATTCGTTGGATTTTTAATAGTCGTGGGGCTATTAGGTTGATTTTCAGGTTCTTTAAGAGGAAGAAGTAATTTTCTACTCTGTTTAATAGAAAGACGAGTGTAATTTTTACCAGCCAATTTTGAACGGGGACAAATTTTTTGAATTTTTACCCTTGTTTCTTTCAAGCAACGTCCGCCTGAGGGCGAGACATTGCCTGGAAAGAACTTTGGCGATATAACTGCTGACTAAATTCCGCAGCATTTTATAAACAGCGTTATGAATAGAGCAATGTTCATCGTAATTTTACAAAAAAAGGAACATGGCGTTATTAGAAGAAAATCTTAAAACAATGACCGCCCCACAAAAAGCCAGGCTGTTCTACCTGTTGAAAGACGATGCAGAGCTTGAGAAGTATCTCATTTCGAGTGAAATGATGTTTGAAGAACTTGCACGCAGGGATAAAGCATTTGCTGAAGGTAAAATACAACTCACTACCCGAAAGCAACTAACCAACAGGCTCAAAGACCGAAGAGATGCCTTATGATGTACTTAAATACGACCTTGTTGATGATGAAATTGAAGCCGTCATTGTTTATTATGAAAGAATTTCTTTTGAATTGGGCTTAAAATTTGAAAATGAAATTGAAAAGGCCCTCGACCATCTTGAAAACCGACCCTACGATAATTTTAATCTGGAAGACCAAATCCATCGCCGCATAAATATTGAAGGCTTCCCTTATGCTTTTATTTATAGTATTGAAGGAAAGAAGGTGTTGGTAAAAATGCTTTTCCCACAACGGCAAGACCCGGCAAAACTTTGGGCCCGATTAGGCAAATAGGTGAAGCGCATTCATGGTAATAACGTAGAGGCATGTATTTCAATTTTAAAGGCCGATGTCCTCATCGGCCTTTAAAATTTTTCTTTCCAGCCAACTTTCGTCAAGGGCCAGACATTGCCTGGAAAGAGAACGCTGATACGACCTGCGCACTTCCTGGGGCTTTATTGCAACGTTTCACCCAAAGCCGGATGTCGCGCAAAATATTCCTTCATTCTTTTTCAATATCCTCCCTCTCTCCAATTCGCCAGGCAGCGTCCGGCATATTGCTGAGTTGGAGCCATTATGCAGAATTACTTACTGTTTCAGATGACCTGGCAAGAAGCTTCTTCGAAAAGCAGGCTTTGTACAAAATATTTAGCTTCAGCTATGCTTCAAGGGCCTGATCAATATCTCCTGCCAGGAAGGTTGCTTCTTCCAACCCCACATACAGCCTGCAGGAGCGATGCAGTGAATTGGCTGCATCAAACTGATGGGGTTGCAAGCCTGCTACCCTGGGTATGATCAGGCTTTCATGCCCGCCCCAACTCACCGCCATCCGTATAAATTTCAGCCGGTTGCAAAAGTTTTCGATGGCTGCCGCTGAATCGTATTTCAAAATAAAGGTGAGCAATCCACAGGCGCCGTGCATCTGCTTTTTGGCAAGGCCGTATTGCGGGAAGGATGGATCAAAGGGGAAAATAACCTGTTCAACTTTAGGATGCTGCTTCAACCATTGCAACATAGCCAGCGTGGTACGCGAAATATGCTCAAGCCTCATGGGCAGGGTACGCAATCCGCGCAAAAGCAGCCAGGCATTAAAGGGTTGTATACCACTGCCGATAGTCAGGAACTCTTCATTGAAAATTTTCCTCATGTGTACATGTGAGCCTGTTAATACGCCCGCCACGGTATCGCTATGCCCGCCAATATATTTGGTAGCCGATTGAAGGACCATATCAATTCCAAACTCAATGGGTCGCTGGTAAATGGGGCTGCAATAACTGTTATCTATAATGGTTGTGATGCGGTGCTTTTTGGCCAGTGCAGCAACAGCTTCAAGGTCCTGCAATTCAAAGCTCCAGCTATTGGGGCTTTCGAGGTAAAACAGCGTGGTGCTCGGTTGGATGGCTGCTTCCCAGTTGGCGATATCGGTGCCGTCAATATAGGTATGGCTTATTCCGTACCGGGGCAAGGTGGTGGTGAAAAGTTTGTGCGCCCAGGTATAAGGGGCGTTCACACTTACAATATGGTCGCCTGCATTTACCACGCTCATCACGCTTGCATAAATGGCAGCAGCGCCGCTGTTGAAAACCAGGCAGTCTTCAGCGCCATCCAGTGCGGAAAGTTTTTTCCGCAATATTTCTACCGTTGGGTTCAGTCCGCGGCTGTACAGGTAGCCGCCGTATTCGTCATCAAACGCATTACGCAAATCCGCCACCGTTTCAAACAAAAAGTTGCTCGTTTGCACAATGGGCGGGGCAATCGCATTAAAATATTGTTCGTGGTCTTCGCCGAGGTGGTTTAGTATGTAGCTTGTGTCCATTAAGGATTTAATTAATAAGCCTGTAAAAAAACACCGGTCCTTTCTTTTTGCTTTGGTGCATCTATTCCCCCTCAATCTCCAAAGTTATTTCTTCCTCCTTATTCATATTGCGGGTGGCAAAATAAATACCCACAAAAAGCAAAAGCAACCCAACACCTATCATGGCAGCCTTCCAGTTATCAATAACCACTGCTATGGCTACTACACTATAGGCCATTATAAAAAAGGAAGCCAATACGGGTGTCCATTTTTTCCAACTGCCTTTTACCAGGTTTTCGTTATAAAGCCGCTTACGCAAAATGAGCAGGGCAACTGCTGAAGTTATAAACCCTAATGAATCAAGAAACATCGAAAACCCCAAAATATTATCAACCCCTTTTCCGAAAAATGTTACCAATACCGTAACGGATGAAAACACGATAAGCCCAGGTACCAGGGCATTGGTTTTAGGGTGTTGAAAACTGAATATTTTTGGTAAAACCCCGTCCTTACTCATGGCAAACATAACCCGCGGGTTGCTCATAAGCAATATGTTTACATAAGCCAAAACACTTATAAACATGGCGAAATCAAACACTTTGCCGCCCACTTTTCCGAACCATGCCTCAAACAACAAGGCCCCGATAGAGGTTGCATTCTTCATTTTTTCGAAACCAATAACATGCACATAAGCATAGTTAACCGTAAGGTATAATGTAATAATGATAAATATGCCAATGATGATGCCCTTTTGCAGCGACCCTTCTTTATTGACTTCTCCACCAAAATTGATGGTTTGCTGATAGCCGCCGTATGTAAAGGAAACCGCCACCATGCTCACTACAAACAATAGAATGGCATTATTTCCATTGTAGGTTCGTACCGGGTCGTCCGTATAACCTGTTGGTTCTACCTGTGCCCCCGCAAAAAGGGTGGAAATAAGAATAAGCACCAGGCCAATCTTGAGCACCATTAAAATGTTTTGGGTACGGCTGCTTGTACGGAGCCCCATTAAATTCACCATAAAAAACAAGGCTACGGCAAATGCCGACACCAGCACATTGAATATATTTCCCATCTGCTTGCCAAATACCAGGTCGCTTACATACTCCGACCCTATGAGCGCCACCACCGCCAGCGATGCGGCATTGCTGATGAGGATAAGAATATTAATGGTAAAGCCTACCGATGGGTGATAAGCATAGGAATATACTTTGTAATATGCACCTACAACAGGCAACCTTGCGCCGATTTCTGCAAAAATGAGCGCTCCTATCAATGCCATTATGCCCCCCATCGCCCAGGCCGAATAAAATATTTCAGGGACACCGCTTTTGGCCGCAATAACGGCAGGGGTTTTAAAAATGCCCATGCCAATTACCAGGCTGATTACAATGATTACCAGGTCGAAAAGGCGAAGTTTGGTGTTGTTCTGCATGAAGGTCAATAATGATTATAATCTGATAAAAATAGGGGTAATTGATTGATGGTATCCCGTTACGTGTAGCAGGAGGATTTTTTTTATTGCCTCAATGACCGCTTTTGGGATGATTTGGTGCGTTAGGTATATCACTTCATTCTAAAATTTTTGAGTTATGAAAACTTTCAAAATTGAAATTAAAAGGGCATCGGGCCGCTTAGCCCCTGCTGTTTTACTTATTGTACTGCTTACCTGCTGCAAAAAAAGCATGGAAAACGCCGATATGCCATTGCCGAGGGAGGCAACCGATATAAATGCGTATATAAACGGACTTACGTACAATCCCGATCAATTGCTGAACGTGCAGCCTACCGGCGGCGCCCCTTCCATGAGGGTTCAAAAGGCAAAAACCAGCAGCCCGCAAAGCCGTAGCGGCGGATATTATATCAATTGCAGCAAAACCACTTATAACCTTCAAACCAACTTTGAGGATGTGGCCATCCTGAAGCCCACTAATGGTATTATTTTCCCCGGGGCGCTGGTAAAGGGCGATGCTTCGCTTATGGACGGCTCACCTACGCCGATACCAATACCCCGTGCACCTGTACGGCTTAGGATTGACTTGCCGGGCATTGGTGAAAACGGCAACCTTACGGTGAACGACCCCAACAATAGTACCGTGCAAAGCGAAATTGATAAAGGCCTCCAATGGTGGAATGATAATGCATATGAGGAAGGGTATGTAAATCCCGCCCATATCAGCTACAAAGCCAGCACTTCATTTAGCCAAAAGCAATTGGCGCTTGATGTGGATATGAACGTGGAATGGGCCAGCAATAGTGTTGCCGCACAATTTTCTTCCACAAGCACCAGTACCAAAAAGGTAGCCATGATGGCTTTCAAGCAGGGTTTTTATACCGTGTCGATGAATACCCCCCAAACCCCTGCGGATGTATTTGGAAAAAATGTAAGCCTTGCGCAGGTTCAGGAAATGATGAACAGTAATGAGCCGCCGGCATACGTGCACAGTGTAGTATATGGTCGCATACTGATGTTTAAAATGGAAAGTACGAGCGATGCCAGCAGCACCGAGGTAGAAACTGCCTTGAAATATTCAACAGGTGTGGTAAACCTGACCGGAGCTGCCAAAACCAGGATAGAAAATATTTTAAAAACAACCAGTACCACCATTATTTCTATTGGGGGAAATGCCGCTGTTGCATCACAGGCAGTTACCGCCCGCAGCTTTGGCGATCTTGCCCATATTCTTAAAGGGCAAAATGCAGTTTACAGCAAAAGTAATCCCGGCGTACCTATTGCTTATACCGTTCGCTATCTCAAAAACAATACCATTGCAAAATTGGGATATACCACAGATTATTCGGTTGATGAGTGTAAGCAAACCGCGGTGCCCGGTGCCACTATAACCTTACAAAACGATGGGATCTATGTTGCATATTTCGCCCTTCGCTATAAGGATATTAATGGCGTAAACCAGAGTGTCAACAGTGGAAGTATGGTTTCTTTTACGGTTAGGAAGCTTAACCTGCCTCCGGGGGCGCACGATATAACCGTAGATGTGGACTATCACGGAGCGTTTACCTGGTACGATTTATTTGAAAAAAGCTATTCCGTTCCTTCAAACAAATGCTTTCAATTATGGGGTACCGCTTTTAGCCCGCAATATGGGGAAATATCCTGCAATTGATTATCACAAAGGGTTCATTTATTCATTCCAGGGCAAAACTCTACAGCCGGATGTATAAATGAGCCTTTTTTACCCCTGGTTACAATAGTAAAAGCCTCCGCCAATGCATATTTATCATCTTCTTGTCTCCTGGTCAATTAAGCTTTGTATTTCACTAATGGATTCACCATATTTTCCGGGAACTTTTTGGAGTGATGCCAACGCCGCTTCCAGCAGGGGTAAAGCTTCCTTGTTACGCTGCAGTCCAATCAGGCATTTTGCAAGTAAAAATTGGGAAGCCCCTGTTTGGTTGTGGCCTTCGGGTAAGCCTGCCGCCAGAATTTCATACGCTTTTTTCAACGGGCTATAGGCCTTTTCATATTGCTGTTGAACAAGATATAAATTTCCCAGCCCCGAGTAGCCATCCGCCGTTTTTACATCGCCGGGCGACAGGTGTTTTTGGATGATATTATTCCCACTGATTAATAATTCTTCCGCCTCCTTGTATCGCTTTTGTCTCATTCTTACCTTTCCCAGGCTTTGCATCATAGCGCCTATATAATGGTGCCTGCCGTTATATTTACCAATCAATAGGTGAATCCCTTTGTCGTAAAGCGCCGCCGCAGAATCAAGGTACCCCAAATGGGAATATATCCTGGCAAGGTTTGCCAGGCTTGCGAGGGTTTCGGGATGAGTGCTATCCAATACATTCATATATTGATTGTATGCTTCCTTTGCAAGCGGTAAGGCTGCTTCATAGTCGCCAATATCCTGCTTGGAGCTTGAAAGGAAATTATAGGAATAGGCAAGCTCGGGATGGGGAGGCTTGTACAATTGTTGCTTCATTTGCAATGATGCCTGCAAAAAAGAATCAGCTATATTGTATGCAGCCAGCTTCCGTTTATTTATGCCAACGGCCATCAGGTCATTTGCCAGTTCTGTGTGGGGAGGCTTCAGCCGCTTCCTGTTTATTTCATATACAATTATTTGCACGCTATCGGCCTTGCGATATTCACCCCGGTTATAATGAATCGTACTTATTTCATATAAATTCAATAATCCGTCTTCACTCTTTTCCTCACCCAATGCTTTATAAATCTCATAAGCCCTGTAAAGCATGGCAATGGAAGAATCATAATAACCCAAACTGTTAAGCACCGCTCCTCTCAGGGAATATGCCGCCGCTACTTCTTCATGCAACTTCGGAAATGTTTTCAAACTTACATTCAATGCCTTTTCGGAAATAGTATCGGCATGGGTATAAACACTAAGGGCATTAAATGCCGAAGCCATTTGCCTGAGTAGCACGCAAAGCTCTTCCGGCTGCTCCTGCAGGTCTTCTTCCATTCGCCCGGCGCCACTTTTAAGCAACGCCACTGCTGTAATGTCTTCACCGGTACCAATATTGGGATCGGCCATGCTGAATATATTCAGCATCAATTTCATTACTTCATTTGATTTCTTAGCTTCCTTCAGGGCCAAATCGCGTTGCTTACGCAACTGTTGGGTATATATGCCAATAGTAGCAATTAAAGAAAGTACACTAATCAATATTATGCTTACGGGCAGCTTATGCCGTAAATAATACTTCTTAGCCCGGTACAATCTTCCGCCATTCCGTGCCATCACGGGGTATTCATTCAACCAATTTTCAATATCCAATAGCAAAGCTTCCATACCGGCATAGCGCGCTGAAGGCTGTTTTGCCAGCGCTTTGCGGCAGATGGCTTCCAGGTCCTTATCGCCAAGGCTTCCACCAATATGCATGTGTTGCCCGCTGTTGCCTGCTTCATCCTCGTCAAGCAATTTGGGTGTTTCGGTAAGTATGGCTTTTGAAAGCGCCGCACTATCCGTTATGTATTTTTCAAATGGATGAGCGCCTGCTAATAACTCGTATAAAATAGTACCTGCGGAATAAATATCACAGGCTGTACTTACGGGTAATCCTTTCAATTGTTCGGGTGCGGCATAGCCTAATGTAAACTGGTAACTTATAACTTCAGTTGAAGATGCGGCATCAACTGAAACACCGGCAGGGTGAGCTGAAAAAGAATGAGCCACACCAAAATCAAGCACTTTAACGAGTCCTTCCTTATTTACTAAAATGTTTCCGGGCTTCAGGTCAAGATGAACCACCAGATTAGCATGTGCATACTGTACCGCCTGGCACACCTGCTTGAAAAGCAAAACTTTTTGCTTTACGCTAAGCGTATGCTCCCTGCAATACTCATTAATCTTTTCCCCATTCACATACTCCATGCTAAACCAGGGCCGGGCGTCATCCGTAAGCCCGCCATCAAATAAGCTTGCTATGTTGGGATGCTGAAGGTTTGCCAGTATTTGCCTTTCTTTTTTGAAATCAGATGCAAATTTTTCAGAATATAATCCCTGCCGTATTAATTTAAGCGCTACGGATTGTATAAATTGATCATCGGCCCGCTCGGCTGAAAATACCGACCCCATAGCGCCCGTGCCCAACAATCCTGTTAATTTATAAGAGCCGATTATGGTACCAATCAAAAGCTCATCGTTGGTTAAATGTTGCCAGATACCGGCGGCAGACCGGTTTAAAATAGGGTGCAGGTTTCTATCTTCAACCAATAACCTTTTTATCTCTTCAGCCAGTTCTTTGTTTTCATCTTGCAGGGTTTGAAGGTATTCATGCTGCCCGGATGCATCCAAAGAGAGTACATGCTCAAATGCCTCCATAACCCGTGCCCATTCTTCCGTTGAAAACTTTTTCATGGGGAATAATTATGTTTGGGATCGTACATAGAGGCTCAGCCATGCTCTTGCAACACGCCAATCGCGCCGCACCGTTTCAACTGATACCCTAAGCGCTTCTGCAATTTCCTGGTGGGTAAATCCTCCAAAAAAGTTGTATTCCACTACCGTTGCCTGCCTTGGGTTATGGCCTTTCAATATTTTCAATGCTTCATGCAAAGCAAGTATCTCGTCAGGGGTAGTTTCAATACTTTGTAAAGACTCCCCATAGGTAAGGCTTATTTTCCCAGCATTCCTTTTTTGACTTTTATGCCCTCTTGCATAATTTACAAGAATCCTGCGCATGGTAATGGAGGCAATGGCTAAAAACTGCGGCTGGTTCAGAAAAGGCTTATTTTGCTGCTTATTTAAATGGAAGAAAACTTCATGAACCAACGCGGATGTATCAAGTGTATGATTAACCCGCTCAAACCGCAATTTTTGGTGTGCCATCCTGGATAGTTCATCATAAAATATTTGGAAGCAGGTTTGCAATCCCGATGCAGGAGTATCTCTTTCCATACACAATTTAGATATTTATAAATTTTAACGTAAGGTAAAAAAAACTATTGAACAATTATAGTTATCCCGTTCATCAATTTATTAAATCAGCAGATCAGTTGTTAAACATGCGTGCCAATTTTATAATTATTACATTATTTAACCTGTTTTACTTTATTCACGGTTATGCCCAAACAGATATTGGCGTGAAACAGGAATACAGTGACACGCTATTTGCAACTATCGCCGCATTTGGTCAATACCGCGCTGAAACGCAGGCCTTTCCTTCCATGCACCAACTTCGGGGCGCCACGCTTGACCGTTATAATAAAACCAGCTTTCTGCAAAGTTTAAACATA